>JAUHZF010000503.1 GCA_030426145.1 Polyangia bacterium | reverse complement strand
TGATCGACGGGATGAACGGCGCCGCCGGGCAGGTGCGGTCGGGCGGGGATGCCGGCAGCGCAGAGCACTTCGTTGACCACCTGCTGCACGGTGCGGTTCTGCCACACGCGTGAGCGCTTGCGCTTGGACAGCGTCCACAAGCGTGGCACGAGGCGCAGTCGATAGCGGGTCCAAGGCGTGGGGTTGGTTCCCACTTGCTCCAACGCGACCTGCGACACCAGCCCGTGAAACGCGCGCCGCTTGCCGTCCAAGTCGATGACCAAGGCTCCAGCACGCCCCAGCACTTCTTCGGAGAGGTCGACGTGGGTGTCGTCGAGCCTCACCGTGACGTCGACCTCGTACGGCTGGCTCATCCGCTCCCGGGCGACGACCCGCAAGACCTGAAGGCGCGACGACCAGGTTCCGAGAAGCAACTGGTAGGGCAATGCGCTCATCGCGAGGACCGTAACACCTTCTCGCGCGAGTTTTTGCCATGGGCGCTGGGCGTCGTTGTCGGTTTGTGGAACGACATGAACATGCGGGTCACCGTCAGCCTGCGGCGTGCCGAGCTTCGTCCAGGAGGGTGCCGAGCCCACAGTGGGCGGTACCACATCGATCTCTCCGTGAACGGAGCGTCGATCGGCAACCGAGACCACGCGTTCGGCGATGGCGAACATCAGCTCGGCGGTAGCGACTGGTCGCACGACTTCGACGACCCCGCCAGGCTGAGTATCCGCTGCCGGGTGCGCGACGGTGACTGCTGGTCGGAGGAAGTCGAGCAGACCTGGCAGGCGCCATTCCCGGCACTGCGCACCATCGTCGGCTCGGGTTGGCTGGTCGAGCTCGCGGTGGCGTCAGCCCGCCGCGCGCGGCGGGCCTCCAACCGGGTGAGCGTGCCGCGTTCCTCATCGACAGCTCGTCATCGAGTGACCGCGCTCGCTCCCTCGGCGCGAATTCGTTTCGAGATCGATCCCGTGATCCCCATGCCACAGAGGCTCGCGTCACGCCGGCCGGCCTGGACGCACGAGTTCCCGCCAACGTTCGAGCGCGCAGACCTCCTCGCCGGGGGAAGCGGAACGTCAGCACTGGTCAATCCCGCGGTGATCGCGCGCACCACCGATGCGTCATGGACAGCCACCATCAGCTACACGCGGGTCTGGGCGCCAGGACGCAGTGAAGCCGAGCTCAACCGAAACGTACGATGGCGGGTCCGTTCGCTCGCGGGCGGCGCACAGGCCTCGTTCATTGGCGGGGACCGCGGAATGTCGGTCCGGGTTCGAGGAACGGACGCCGACGGTGAGGTGGCCATCGATGCGATGCTGGGTTCACGCGTGCTCGCGACCCATCGTGCGTTGGTGCGACAGCCGGTGGTGCTGCCAATTCGGTTCACCGACACCGAGGTGCCGCCAAACATGGCGACGTTCCAAGACCCCACGGGGAGAACCATGATGGGGATCAGTACGCGACGCCCGGGGCACCTCACGCGCGCCATCAACCTCGCCAACCGTCGCTTGGAAGCCTTGGCGCTCCGCCTCGCCCCGGAACCGAATGCTCGCGTGGTCGGTGAGCACACCCAAGCCACCGATGAGGCCGCGTGTTTCGTTCGGCGGGCTCAAAACGCTGAGGACATCGCCCCTCCGGAGAGCCTGCTCGCGGAAATGGTGCGGCGAAGTGCGGTCCCCCATGTCGTGAGCTTCGTCGTTGCCTCGGCGCTGCCCGCCGGAGCGTCGGGCATCGCCGCGATCCCGTGCCTGGCGAACGGCAACGTCACCGACAGCGGTACCCCTTCTTCGTCCTGGGACGCACCAAGTGGTGTGCCGCCGTCGCCCGCCGCCACCCAGCAGACCATTCAACCGCTCACGGCTCATCTGCCGCAATACCACACGCGCGTCGCCGGTAGCCTCGACGACATCTATGGCGGCCTTCTGGCCATGATGGCTGGCGGCGACACCCTCGCTCACGAGGTTGGCCACGTACTGGGCATGCGGCATCGCGACCCCCAGGCCGATGGGCGTCCAGCCCGGCCCGAGAACCTCATGATGCCTGGCGGCGGGGCAGGCGACTTCGACATCCTTCAGGCCCGCGTGGCTTGGAGCTCGGCACTCGTGCGGCACTGGTACCAAACCCAACACGGCAGCGCGCCGCCCTGAATACGCTCCCGTGGGTGGGCGAGCGTCAGTGGCCGTGTTCGTCGAGCAGGCGCTGTCGGGTTGCCTCACACACGTTTCCGGTGGCTTCCATGCCGTGGGCGGCTTGAAAACGGCGCACCGCATCGCGCGTTCGGGGGCCGAGCTCACCGTCGACGCGTCCGGGAAAGAAGCGCAAGTGCTGCAAGCGCGCCTGCACACCTGTCGTCGCCGATACCGGATCGAGCCCACCGACACGCAGGTGCATCACGTGGTCATGCTCGAAGTCGTCCCACTGCTCGTGCACGGTGAGCACGATGGTGCGGGTACTGGGACGAACGGGAATCGTGACCATGCCGTCGCTGCCGATCATGCCTTCGATGCGGCGTCCGTCGACCTCCGCGGTGTAGCGTTCTGCAGGGTGGGTTTGCCCGCCGCTGCGCAGCTCGAGTTGCACGACGTGAGGGGGCACCGTCGCCGAGAACCGATGGCTTTGGCCGGGTGCGACGCGTAGGTCGGCGGAAGGTGGTGCGGGAAGCGTGAGGCGGTCACCCGGGAGCAGCACGCCGGCCTCGCGCGCCTCGGCCACCTCGCGGTTGTCGGGATGCTCCATCAGCGCCTGCACCGTCACCCCACACCGTGCCGCAAGGCAATGTGCATCCTCGCCGTCGCGGACGACGTAGTCACCGGCTCCGACCGGAGCTGCTTCATCTGCGTCCATTCTACAGATCACTGAAGTCGAGGCCGCGCGCGGGCGCTTGCTCGGTGGCGGCAGGACGTCGCGGCACGATTCGAGGCCGGGTGCCAGTGGGCATGATTTGGGCCGGGGTGGGTCGCAGCATGTGGCGACGAAACAGGGCGAGGTTGTCTCGCCCGGGGGTGGCAGCGAAGCCGTCTACCTGCGCGATGTCGGGGAGGTCGTGCAGGTCGAAGCTACGGCCCTGGTGGAGATCGACCACTGCGTGCATCAGCTCGTGAAAGGCCATGCCGCCCATGCCACGGCCGGCGCTCGCCAAATGTTGCCGTTGCTGCTCGGGCCGGACCCCCGTGTTGTTGACGTCGGGGTAGTGCATCATGAGTCGGTCGATGTGGACTTCACTGAGCATCCGGACGGGGCCCTCGACCCTGTCCTCGAGCGTGAGCCCGGACGGCGGACCGGCGCCCAAGTAGATGGTCTCGAGGTCGTTGAAGTAGGTGCGCTGCTGTTCCGGCGCCTGACGACGCATGCGTGCAGCGTAGGGATGGATCATGCCCTCGCGATAGCTCTGAACGAAGTACACCGCGCGTTCGTTGGGCCGCCTCTGTGCGGCTTCGTCCGCGTTCGCCCAGACCAAGTCGATCGCCTGCGGACTGCGGCGCCCGGGCGGATTGGCGACCTCGGTCAGGATGTCGCGCAGACGATCGCTCGTGGCCTGGAAGATCGCATCGTGGCGCGCATCGAGGCGATGAAAGCGCCCGAGAAGCACCGCGAAGACACGATACGCAGGCACGTCGACCCTTTGGGCGCGGCCACCGCCTCCGCTGCCCGAGGGTTGGCGCACACAATGAACCGTTTGGCTCATCTCATGGCGCTACCAGACCATGCGCCACTCGTCGACGGTGCCGAGCGGAATCGCGCCCGAGAAAGGCTCGACGTGGTGCGTCGGGCCTCCAGAACGAGAAGCGCTATTTGTAGGGGCAGGTGTCGCCGGGCTCGGTGAGCATGCCGCGCGACTCGTACCACTCGAGATGCGCAGGCGCCGCGACGGCGCCCCGGTCGGCGCCGCCGTTGTCGAAGCTCAGCACGAGCTTGTACGGCTTGCCCGTCTCGGCGGGCTTCTCGACGGTGTAGGTCCCCTTTCGGGTCACGATCCCCGACCACACGCAGGCCGTTCCCTTCGGACAGGGTGAGACCCGGTCGTCGAGCTCGATGGTGTTCCCTTTGCCGATGCGCGCGACACGGTCGTACTTGCGTCCGTCGCATGCCTTCGAGGTGTAGCTCCCGGGTGAAAGGGTCATGCCGCTCGGTGAAGGCGCCGGCGGCACGGGCGCGGGCGGCTCCGGGGTCGGCTCGGGCTGTGGATCGGGATTGGGCACGGGTGCGGGCGCGGTCGGGGTACCGCTGGTGGTCCCTTCCGGCGGGGGGCCGCCGCTGCGCGGGCAGCCGACGAGGAGGAGACAACAACCGAGACCGAGGAGCACCGTGGACTTCACCCCTCGGACCTACCACGGGGGCGCCCGAGGGTCGCAGTGGCCGCGGCGGCCACGGCCGTATAGGTTTCGTGCTCCCATGCGGCACGTCGTCATCGGAACCGCGGGTCACGTCGACCACGGCAAGACTTCGCTCGTCTACGCTCTCACCGGCCACAAGACGGATCGACTCCCCGAGGAGCAGCGACGTGGGATCACGATCGAGCTCGGATTCGCCCCGTGGAAGGTCGCCGACGACGTCACGGCCAGCATCATCGACGCCCCTGGTCACCGTCGCCTCGTGCACCACATGATCGCCGGCGCCAGCGGCATCGACCTCGTCCTGCTCGTGGTGGCGGGCGACGAAGGGGTGATGCCGCAAACCCGAGAGCATACGGCCGCCTGCCGGTTGCTCGGTGTGCGCAAGGCAGTGGTCGCCGTCACCAAGACCGACCGCGCCGACCCCGAGATCGCCGAGCTCGCGGCGGCCGAGACCGAGGCCATGCTGGCCGACCACGGGATCACCAACGCCGCCACCATCCTCTGCTCGGCCCACTCGGGCGAGGGCATCGACGAGCTGCGCGCGAGGGTACGCCAGGAGGTGATGGACATTCCCCTCCCCGACCGCAATCGGCGCGTGCGCCTCTCGGTCGACCGGGTCTTCTCGGTCAAAGGCGCCGGCACCGTGGTCACCGGCACCCTCGTCGAAGGCAAGCTGAAGGTGGGGCAGCCCCTGCGGGTGGTCGGCCCGCATCGTTCCCTCGACGCCACCGCCCGCGGCCTTCAGGTTCACGGCGAGGAGCGCGACGAGGTCCGCGCCCCCACCCGCTTGGCCATCAACCTCGGCGGTGTTCACAAAGACGACCTGGCGCGCGGCGACGTGCTCACCGACGACCCCTTCGCTCAGCCCCAACGCGTGCTCGACGTCTGGCTTCAGAGCTTCGAGCCGCTGAAGCGTGGAAGCGACGCATCCATCTTCGTGGGCACCACGCGCAGCACCGCCAAGATCCAGCCCGTGGAGAAGACCAACACGTTGCAGGACGGCGGCATGGCGCGACTTCGCCTGACCGAGCCCCTCGTGGTCATCGGCGGCGACCGCTTCGTGCTCCGCGGACCTCGGGTCGACGGCCCGCGCGGCGCCGTCATCGGGGGCGGCCGCGTCATCGATGCCTGTCCGCCCAACGTGCGTGCCGCCAAGCGAGAGGAGGTCCTGCTCGCCATCGACGCCGAGGACGTCGAAGCCTCTACGCTCGGCCTCGTCTCGGAGGCGGCACCTCGGGCGCTGCACAAGAACGACCTGCGTTCGCGGCTCGTGCTCGACGCCGAGGTCCTCGCGGCCGAGGCCAAGCGCTTGGCCAAGGAGAAGCAGATCCAGGTCGTGGAGAAGAACGCCTGGACCACGGCCGGGACCGGGTCCGAGGTGGGGCGCGCGAGTGTCATCACCAATTCCGAAACCCATGTGAAAAAGATCATCTTTCACCCCAAAG
>JAUHZF010000502.1 GCA_030426145.1 Polyangia bacterium | reverse complement strand
ACACCTGCACCATCGGCCCCGGAGGCTCCTCGTCGAGGGCGCCGTCGCGCGTCACCCAGTACATCGCGGGCCGGGCGTAGTAGCCGCGGTGCCCCTCGACGTGCGCCGCGCCGACCTCAAGCTCGAGCTCGGCCGGCTTTGGCAGATCGAGCTCAGGGTCATGGCCGACACCCCGAGCCTCGACTTCGAGGCGATCATCGGACGCGAGGCATCGCTGACCTACGATGGCCTCGCCGACGAGATCACCTGGGCCGGCTTGTGCGCGACCATCCATCTCGATGAAGCGGAGCCTCAGGGGCTGAGCACGTACGACGTGACCTTGGTGCCGCGTCTCTACTTTGCGTCGCTCGACCGCAAGAGCCGCATCTTCCAGGGAAAGAGCGCGGTCGAGATCGCCAAGCAGCTCCTCGAAGAATGGAACGTCGAGGCGACCTTCGAGATCAGCGAAGACCACCCGAAGCTCGAGTACCGGGTGCAGTACCGCGAGTCGACCTTCAACTTTCTGTGTCGAATCCTCGAGGAAGCCGGGATCACCTTCCACTACCGCGGACCGGGGGACCAGATGGTCGTCACCGATGCCCCGGAGGCGATCGCTCCGCGGCAGCCCATCGCCTACGGGCCGGATGTGGCCTTCACCGAGCCCAACGTCGCCCGCCGCGTCAGGTACACGCGCCGCGCTCGACCCGGCCGCTACACGATGGTCGACCACGACCTCTCGCGCCCCAACAACTTCACCTTCGAGGCCGGCAAAGAGAGCCCGCTCGACAACATCGAGTCGCAGATCGAGCGCGTGCACTATCGGCCGGGGGCCTTCCTGGTCTCAGGTGACGAAGGCGTAGCTCACGACGAGAAGCGGGGTCGTGGCCTCGCCGAGAAGCGCCTCGCCGCCAAACGCCGCGATGCCCAGCAGATCGTCATGGAGACGACGCAGTTCGACCTGCGGCCAGGAGAGACCTTCCACCTCATCGGCCACCCGCACGAGGTGCTCGCCGACGAGCACAAGCTGCTCGTCGTTTCATCTTCGCTGACGCTCTTCCACGACGACGAGTGGCGCCACGAGGCCCAGGTGGTTCGCGCTGACCACGCCTATCGACCGCCGCTGCGTACGCCCCGCCCCGTAGCCCAGGGCATCGAGCACGCCACCGTGGTCGGCCCCGAGGGGGAAGAGATCCATACCGATGGTCGTGGCCGGATCAAGGTCCACTTCCATTGGGACCGCGAGGGTGGGCGCGACGGCAACGACACCTGCTGGGTGCAACGCTCCCAAGCGTGGTCGGGCCCGGGCTTCGGTGCCGTGCACATGCCTCGCGTGGGCCACGAGGTTCTCGTCGAGTTCATCGACGGCAACCCCGACCGCCCCATCGTGACGGGCACGGTGTTCACAGGCCCCAATCGCACCGCCGTCGACCTCCCTCAGGCCAAGACCGTGAGCGGCTTCCGCACCCAGTCGACCCATGGCACAGGGGGCAGCAACCACCTGCTCTTCAACGACCTCGCGGGACGCGAACTGGTATCGACGCGGGCCCAGCGCGACCAACACGGCGTCGTCAATCGCGTCATGAATGAGGCCATCGGCATGCTCCGGTCCGAGCTCGTCGGACGCGTCCGACAAATGGTGGTCGGCATGTTCAGCACGGAGTCGGTCGGGGTGGCCAAAGCGATCGAAGCCGGTGAGCTGATCACCCTCCGCGTCGGCACGTCCGTCATCGCCCTCGAACCCGAGAAGATCACCATCGCCGCCGAAGAGGTCCAGGTGATCGGCGACCCCATCAAGCTCAACTGACCGTCCACCTTCACCCATGCCCGGAGTCCACATGACCAAACGTTCGCCCACCCGCGCTATGCAGCAGGTATCCGACTCTGCCCCCGCACTCCCCTTCGAGAAGCCCCCTTCTGGGTCTTCATCGAGCGTGCCTCCCCCCTCCGCCGTGCAGGAAACCATTGTCGACGAAGACACCTCGCCGGCCACGCCCTACCCGCGCATGACGGCCGCCATTCCCGCGATTCGCGCCCCCGACCTGACCCCCTCGTGGGCCAGCCATGCCGAGCCCAACCCCGGAACCGACCATCGGCTCGACGAGAGCTCCGACGTCGAGCCGCCGCAGACCGAGAGAACCGCAGCGCCCTCCCATCGTTCCCCCGACGACGTCGAGCTCGAGGAGTACGCCGCCATCACCGCGTCGCTCGACTGCCGGCCCGATGAACGCGACACCATCCTCGAGCAGGCGGACATCGACGAGCAGGGCTTCACCACCACCAAGCGTCGCTGGCGAAGCGCTATCTCCATGACCGCACGGCAAGGGGACGACACGCTGATGGCGCGGTTCGACAGCGCCTACGTCGCCCGCCTCGACGAGGAGCGAGAGCGACCCTACGAGCTATCCGACTACGCGCGCTTCGGCGCCGCATCCGAAATGGGACGGGGTGACATGGAGCTCGCCGACCAACGCGTGCCCATCGCCGCCAAGATGATCCTGCGCCGCCACTGGCTGCGCCGCATCATGGCCGAAGAATCCACGCAGCGTCGGTACTACGACGAGGTCGATCGAGCGCGGGGCTAACGTCCTCATGGGAGACGACGTGGGCGAAGAGCAAGCCTTCCCATTCTACGAAGACCGCATTCTCCGAATACCCCCGGAGGCGGCCCCCGCTACGAGCAAGGCCGTCGTCGCGAGCATGTACCCCGACTTTCGTCGCCGCAACGGATCCCCATACGGCCAAGACATCGTCGCCTACGAATCGGATGACGCCGAAGCCATCTGCGATGTCATCATCACCGGTGTGCCGGCTTCGAATGCGGGCGCACGCCTCTCCGAATGCTCACCGGGGGGACCGGGCGAAGGCATCAAAAGTGGCGTCGTCGGGGGTGGCAGTCGCCCCTCGAGCGGAATGGCAGACACCGTGCTCATCCATGGCGCGCCGACCGTTCGCGACACGACCGAATTCGAAATGAACACGGCAGGCCCCGACGGCGCGCACAACACCGTGGGAACCATGGTTTACGAGGGCGCAGGCGCCACGCAGGACCGAGGCCGACTGTACGGCGCGGCCAACGCTACCGCTGACGCCGCGATGGCCCCGGGGCTGTTCGTTCGAACGAAGTACGACCTCGCCGCGTGGAGAGCACAGAGCTTCCTTCAGGCCCATGAACCCCTCCTCGAATACGTTCCAGATCCGGTGTTGGACGCCGTGTCACTAGCGCCAATCCGAGACTTCTTGGGCGTAGACCATCTGATCGACGACCTTGCAGCCTTGTCGAATCACCCAATCTACGGCGAACTCTTGCCGAGCGCCGACCGTGGAGAGGCCTACGTTCGCGGTGTTGCGAGCCTGTTCGGGGGCTTTCAGGACCGGCCAGGAGAAACCGCGAAGGACCTAATTTTGGCAGGCTACGACGAGCGGGTCGAGGATGGCCGACCGCTCGAGGCGCAAGGGTACCTCGGCGCTCAAGTCCTCATGACACTCGCCGGCGCGCGACAACTGCGAGGCAAAGTCCCGACCAAGGCAAAGCCGCCGACCGCAGCGGAACCACCGGTCGCGGTAAGACCCGACACCGGCGTGAAGGTCACGCGTCCCGCCGACGTGGTGGCGATGGACTCCGCAGGCATCAAACCCGACGACTACGTCTACCGGGTCGTCGATCGAAGGCATCTCGAGTTTCTTTCTGAGCGTCACGGCCTGAGCCCCGGCCACGATCAACCCACGGCCGTCGTGCGCGACGTGCACAGCCCGTACGAAGTGCCAGACTATGCGATCGGGCTCGACGACTTCGGCATGCACGTCTTCGCGAACGAGGTCCAGGCCCATCGCCTCAGCAACCCGTACGGGTGGAACTTGGCGCGGAGCAAGAGCGCAGTCGCTGGCTATGCTGGCCCCGATTCCGTGGTCATACGCATTCGGGTAGCAGACATCATCGCCGCCGATGGGCGCTGGTACCCCGACTCGAAGGCCGCCATCACCGGTGGCGGCGCGGTCTACGTCACCGCGCCACGCGGCACGAAGCTGCCGTTCGAGGTGGTTCCGTGAACAGGACGATTACCGCGAACCCCCGAATCGCCAACCACACCCCGTGGTCCCACGTGACCTTCCAGAGGGGAGACATCGACGACCGGCGATACGTAGTGACCGTCGTTCAGGGAATCTTCGGTCTCTCGGGACGAGCCCTCGTACCCGTCACCAAGCCATCGCCGATTCATCTGGTGGACACCTTCTGGGGCGAGCCGACAGGCTCGAGCGTGCGGCGGCCCGGGGTCATCGGATTTCGCAAACCGCAGAGCGATGTCACGGTGAACGCCGCCGCACGTAGCGCGTCGCCGCGCACTGAGTGGCCGGTGAGGCTAAAACTCGGGAAGCTGGATTCGAAGCTCCTGGTGCGCGGACCGCATCATTGGGTGCCCGACGGCGATGGATGGCGGCTCACCGAGCCCGAGCCCTGCACGTCGGTCGCGCTGGTCTACGAGAACGCATTCGGAGGCGGGGAGTTCGTCGACGACGAGCTCGTCGAAGAGCCCCGCAATCCCATCGGCACCGGCTTCATCCCCGACGGCGCAGAGGACCGAAAGCCACGTCGCGCCCCCCAGGTCGTCGCCGCGAACGAGCCCGAGCACGTACCCGGTGAGCGGTACGCCCCCCGAGGGTGGGGCGCTATCCCGAGCTACTTCGCGCCCCGCACCGAGCACGTCGGAACCTGCGACGCGGAGTGGGAGCGGACCCAGTGGCCTCGCCCGCCCAAGGACTTCGACGACGCCTTCTACCAGGCAGCCCACCCCGACCTCATCTACCCGGGCTACCTGCGCGGTGACGAATCCTTCCGCCTCGAAGGCGTGACGGTATCGGGTGAGCCTATCGTGGGTCAGCTCCCCGGGCTGGTGCTGGTGATGAAGGTGCACCTTCGAGGCGGTATGAGCTTCCTCTACCCGGCCGTGCTCGACCACGTTCACCTCGACGTCCTGCACCCCGATCCCGAAGAGCACCGCGCCCATCTCACCTGGCGGGGGATCCTCCCCAAGTCGCAGGCGCTCGAAGCCATCGAGCTCGCCATGGTTCACCGAGAGGCGCTCGAGGCCATGGTCGCCTGAGCCGGCCCATCGCAGGGCGCACCCGGGCCCCAAAACGAGAAGCGGGACCGTCCGTTTACCGAACGATCCCGCTGGGGTGGATGAGGGGAATTGAACCCTCGACAACTGGAGCCACAATCCGACGCGGGCCGTCGTCATCGGCCGCAGAATCTCGGTTCTGCTGACTTCTAGGCACCGTTGCCACCCTCCAAAACGACCAAAGGCGACGCGTTGGACAGTTTGTCGAGCACTGGAATCGCGCAGGAGATGTCGGGGACGGCTCGTACTTCAGGTCGGCGAGGGTGCGAGCCTGGCGGGCGTAGCGGTCGCGCATCTTGGCGTCGAAGTGACGCGTGCAGTCCGAGATCCAACCCCATCCCCTCCCCTGCCTCACAGCCCACGTCACGAAGGTCGCGCGGAGGTCGTGGAAGCGGATGGGTTCGATCTTCGGGTTGCCGCCGAAGAGCTGCGCGCGGTCGACACCAGCGAGGCGGAGGTCGTGGCGGAGGGCATCCGCGGCCCGCCCTCCGATCGCTTGGTAGCGGCGACCCTGGCGCTCGCACACGAAGTGCCCGACGTCCTCGGCGGTGAGGATCGCTTCGTCGTCGTCGCGGTCGCTGCTGTAGGCCCGCCACCGCTCGAGGAGACGCAGGAGCGCCGGGGCGACCTCGAACATCTGCGGCATGTCGTTTCTTGGTCTCGGTG
>JAUHZF010000501.1 GCA_030426145.1 Polyangia bacterium | reverse complement strand
TTCGAGGTTCGAGGTTCGAGGTTCGAGGTTCGAGGTTCGAGGTTCGAGGTTCGAGGTTCGAGGTTCGAGGTTCGAGGTTCGAGGTTCGAGGTCGAGCCCGAGGTCGAGGTCGAGCCCGAGGTCGAGGTCGAGCCCGAGGTCGAGCCCGAGGCCGAGGTCGAGCCCGAGGCCGAGGTCGAGATCGAGGTCGAGCCCGAGGTCGAGGTCGAGCCCGAGGCCGAGGTCGAGATCGAGATCAGTCGCTGGCGGGTGGTGCGCCCATTTGCCCGAGCCACAGGCCGAGCATCGCAGCGGCGAGGCCGAGGGCGAGGCTCGCCCCGAGGTTGGCCAGGGCGCGCATGACGTAGCCCTCGCGCAACAGTCCGAGGGTCTCGAAGCTGAAGGTGCTGAAGGTGGTGAAGGCACCACAGAAGCCCGTCGCGAGCACGGCGCGCAGGTTGCGGTCGAGTCGCCCGGAGAGCGCGAGGCCCATCAAGAAGCCGAGGACGAGCGACCCGGCGACGTTGACCGCAAAGGTCCCCCACGGGAAGTCGGCGCCAAATCGCGCCCGGGCCCAGAGGCCGACCCCGTAGCGCCCCATGGCCCCTACGGCCCCGCCGACCGCCACCAGCAGCAGCTCTCGCATGGACCGCGACCTTACTCCATCTGCCGGCTGCGTTTCGCCTCTCGGCGGCAAACATGGTACGGCCACCGCCCATGACGTGTCCCTGCGGTCTAGGCCCCAGCTACGACGAGTGCTGCGGCCGGTACATCAGCGGTAAGGAGCTCGCCCCCACTCCAGAAGCGCTCATGCGTTCGCGCTACAGCGCCTACGTTCAGGGCGAGATCGATTGGGTGGTCGAGAGCCACGACCCCGAGACGCGACACGAAGTCGACGAGAAGGGGGCTCGCGAGTGGAGCGGCGCCGCCGACTGGGCCGGCCTCACCGTGCACGAAGCCAAGGGCGGCGAAGGCGAGGACGAGGGCGTGGTCGAGTTCTCGGCGCGCTACCAGATGCAGGGCCGTCTCGTGAGCCACCGCGAGCGCGCCATCTTCAAGAAGCGCAACGGCCGCTGGTACTACCACGACGGCGAGATGGTGAAGGCGCAGCCCGTCGTTCGCGAAGGTCCGAAGGTCGGCCGCAACGACCCCTGCACCTGCGGGAGCGGCAAGAAGTACAAGAAGTGCTGCGGCCGCTGATCTGCTGAGCCGCTACGTCCCTCTGGCGGCATGTTCGAGCAGGTCTACCACCACCCTCTTCACAATCCCGGCCTCTTCTGGGCGGTGGTGATCCCGTTCGGCCTCTACCTCGCGCGTCGTCTGCGGTCGGGCGACCGGCCCTCGTTCGTCACACGCTGGTTCCTGCTCTTCCAGCTGGAGATCTTGCTCGACGCAGGTCTGCAGGGTGAGCTCACACCGCTGTCGGGCGCCGCCCTTCAGTGGGTCTCCATCCTGCTCGTCGTGGCCGGGGACCTGCGCTTTCTCCTGATGCTCGTATGGCAGCGCCGGGGGCGCCCCGTTTTCGGAGGCTGGGCCGCGGCTGCCTTGGGATGGAGTCTCTTCGTCCCCATCGCCTCCTACCTCGTCGCACGCCCCATCGCCAACGGGCAGCCACGGGTCCTCTTTCTCGTCTACGAGACGATGTTCGCGAGCATGGCCCTCGCGCTCGCCATCGCCGCGGCACAGCGCCCGGTCGCCGACGCCACCGACCGCTGGGTTCGACGCCTCATCGCCTTCGAGCTGGTGCAGTACGCCATGTGGGTGAGCGCCGACCTGATCATCCTCTCCGGTCACGACCTCGGCTATCTGGTTCGGCTGGTTCCCAACACGCTGTACTACGCTGCGTTCATGCCCTTCGCATGGTGGACGGCCCCGCCCGAGGTGCGCGGATGAGAGCGCGGGTCATCGCCCTCGCCCTGTTGGCCGGTTGCGGACGAGGAGAGGCCCAGACCGACCCCGCCCCCAGCGCCACGACGACGGCCACCGCACCTCTGCCCGAAGTGGACGCAGAGCTCGACTTCACGTTGCGGGGTCGCGCCGTTCGTAGCCTCAGCAAGCGCGAGCTCGCGCAGCGCATCCCGCCAGAGCGTGTGCAGGGTTACGACCCCTACTACGAGGCCGACAAGACGTTCCTCGCGCTCCCGATCGCTGCGGTCTTGAAGCTCGGCTTTGCTGGTGAAGACGTCGATCTCGCCGGCACCCACTACGTGCTCCGCGCGAGCGACGGCTACACCGTTCCCATGACGGGGGAGCAGCTCGTAGGTGACGGGGCCTACCTCGCCCTGGCCGACGTCGACATGCCTGGCTGGGCCCCCATCGGGAGCCAGAAAGCGCACCCCGGGCCCTTCTATCTGATCTGGAAGGACCACCCCAGTCTCGAGAGTCACCCTCGGCCTTGGCAGCTCGTGGGCATCGAGGTGGCGAAGTTCGAAGACGTCTTCCCGCGCACCGCGCCGAGTGGCCTCGCCAACGACCATCCAGCGTGGCGAGGCTATGCGACCTTTCGCAAGCGCTGCATCAAATGCCACGCGATCAATCAGCAAGGCGGCCTCGTGGGCCCCGAGCTGAACATTCCGCAGAACATCACCGAGTATCGCCCGGAGGAGCAGATCCGGGCTTACATCCGCAATCCGCTCACCTTCCGGTACTCCAAGATGCCCGCGGCCGCCGACCTGTCCGAAGCACAGCTCGACGAGCTGGTGGCCTACCTCTCGGCCATGAAGGACCGGAAGCAAGACCCCAAGGCCAAGCCATGAGCGACACCCTGGCCCGCAGCAAGGCCTTGCTCGCCGAACGCACGGCTCGCGTCCCGGCCCGCATCGCAGCCGCATCCGAGGCGGTGACGCTGCCCCAGCTCGAGGCGCCCCACTGGACCATCACCGGGGTCGGGGGCTCGGAGGGACCTGCGCGCGTGCTCGCGCATCGACTGGCGGAGGCTGGGCGTGCGGCCCGCTTCGTGCCCTGCTCTCGCTTCGCCGTGACGGGCGACGACCTAGCGGGGGGGCTGGTGCTCTTCTCGCAGGGCCTGTCGCCCAATGCTCGTGGCGCCCTCGCACCGCGGCACCGCTTCGCGCCTCGTGTGATCGTGACCACGGTGACCCCCAACCCCGAGGGGAGCGAAGTGGAACGTTTCCTCGCCGCGCAGCTCGCCGAGGGCGCTCATCGCATTCCCCACGGCCCAACCCAGGAAGGCGAGCTCTTGGTGCGCATCGAGGGTCCAGCAGAGGCCACGGTTCGGGCCATCCAGCTCGCCGCGCACATCACCGGCGAGGCGGCGCCCCCCCTCCGCGCGGCATCGGCTCTGCCCGACGTCGCGCCCTTGCCCGAGCTGCGGCTCGCCCTCGTCGGCGCGGGCGACACCCCCAACTGGCTCCACGGACAGCGCTGGAAGCTGCTCGAGGGCCTCGGCCTCGCGGATCCCCCCGTCTACGACGTCATGCAGATCGCGCACGGCCCCCTCCAGCAGTTCTACGAGGAGCCGATGGTCATGCTCGCCGTGGCGCAGAGCACCGACGAGCACCCGCTGTTCGATCGCCTCGCGCGGGTGCTTCGCCCCCACCACGAGCTGCGCATCCTCACCCTCGAGGCTCCCCTTCCCGAAGGCTGGCCTCAGCTCGAGCTCTGGTTCGACGCCCTTCTCTTGGCCACGATGAAGCTCCGCCCCCGCGACCTCATCGCCTGGCCCGGCAAACACGCCGACGCCGATCTCTACGCGCTCGACCCCTCCCGCCTCGGCTAGTAGCGGACCTTGTCTGCGATGAGCTTCTCGGCGTCGTCGGCGGGCATGGGCCGGGCGTAGTGGTAGCCCTGGGCGTATTCGCACCACATGCCCTTGAGTTGATCCGCTTGGGGTCCCTCTTCGACCCCTTCGGCGACGACCGACATTCGGAGGTTGTGGGCGAGCACGATGATCGCGTGCACGATCTCGTTGCTGCCACCGCTGCCCCCCAGCTGGTTGATGAAGCTGCGGTCGATCTTGAGGGTGTCGTAAGGGAGCTGATGCAGGTAGCTGAAGGAGGAGTAGCCCGTGCCGAAGTCGTCGAGGCTCAGGCGGATCCCCATCTCCTTGAACGCGTTGAGCATGCGGATGGCCTGCTCTTTGTTCTCGAGCACCGCGGTCTCGGTGAGTTCGAGGTCGAGCCTGCGCGCGTCGAGGCCGCTGTCCTCGAGGGCCGTCTTGATGTGTCGCACGAGGTCCTCGTCCTGGAACTGCTTGGCCGAGAGGTTCACGCTCACGTGCAGCGACGTGTCGTAGGAGCGGTTCCAGCTCGCCATCTGTTTGCAGGCGCGACGCGCGACCCAACGCCCGAGTTGAACGATGAGTCCCGTCTCCTCGGCCACGGGAATGAACTCACTGGGCGGGATGAGCCCCAGGGAGGGGTGGTTCCAGCGCAAGAGGGCCTCGAAGCCATGGAGCGCGCCATCGCCGAGGGTGATGATCGGCTGGTAGTGGATGGTGAGCTGGTCGTCGGCCACGGCCCCGTGCAAGGCCGACACCATGGCCATGAAGCGCGTGTCTTCGACCCGCATTTGGGTCTGGAAGACGGCACGTCGACGCCGCCCCTTGCCGCGGGCCCGACTGGTCGCCAAGGACGCGTCGCGCAGCACGTGCTCCGCTTGTTCGTAGGTGCGCTCGCTGGTCGCGATGCCCACCACGGCGGTGGCCGAGATGGTGTGCTCCTGCACGTGGTAACGCACCCCGACGGTCTTCTGGATCCTGTCGGCGACGCGCCCTGCCCGCGCCCGGTCGTGCACGCCGTCGAGCAGCACCGCGAACTCACCTCCCCCGAGGCGGGCCAGGGCATCCTGAGGGCGCAGGAGCCCGAGGATGCGCTTGGCGATCTCCACCAACACCTCGTCGACCGCGGCTTGGCCGTAGCTTCCGACGAGCATCTTGAGGCGCTCGAGCTCGACGATGAGCACCGAGAAGCCGTATGTGGGATCGACCCGCGCGCGTTCCGCAGCGTTACCCACCTGCTCCAGCAGTGCCGTTCGGTCGAGTATGGGGGCCTCCCCTCCGTCCGAGGGCACCTCGCTCGAGGGCGCCGGCCGACTGTGCACGACGACGGCCTGGATGAGCTCGTCGTCGAGGCGATTCACGGCCGTAGACTGGATGAGGAAGTGGTGCCCGAGGCGGTGGCGGACCCGATACTCGATGGAGTGAACGCCACCCACAGGCGCAGCTCGTGCAGGGTCAGGCTGGCCATCTTGGTCAAGGTGGCGACCGCGACCCAGCGCAGGTCCGCCTGGGACAGGGCCTCCCACACCACCGCCGGTTCGGCCTCGCGCAGCAGCAGGGTCAGGATGGCGGCCGAGGCCAACAGCTGCGCGGGCAGCACCCACCGCCGTCCTGGCTCGCGCCCCTCCCGCTTCATGCGGCGGGCTCCATCAGTGCTTGGCGCTGCGGCAGGTGGCCTGGAGGCGGAAGGGCGCGGTGGCGGCGCGTTTCCCGTCCACCACGACCAGGAAGGTCTTGGGGTGGTGGTCGGTGAACATGTGCACCTTGCCGCCGCCCTTCTTCACGTCGGCTTCGCACTCGCTGACGTTGTGGGCCTCGGAGGGGCAGCGGGTCTTCTCCGACCAGACCATCGCGAACAGATCCAGGTCTTCGCAGGGGCTGTCCAGCACCACGTCCACCAGCATGTCCGCGGGCACCTCCAGGCGGTAGACGCGCTCCGGGCCGTCGTAGCCTTCAGGCAGCGGGGTGCAGTACTTGCCGCGGTAGAAGTCGTTGGACCACTCGCTGGGGCCGCCCTCGAGGTGGCCTTCGACCTTGTCGCCGCA
>JAUHZF010000500.1 GCA_030426145.1 Polyangia bacterium | reverse complement strand
CACCGCGGGGTCGCCATCTACTTCGAAGCGGCGACCGCCGACGGTCTGAGGCGTGAGCAGCGTGACGTCGAGTTGGCTCGCGAAGCGGGCCCCGTCCGCGGGAAGCCCTTCGGCCTGCAGCTCGTAGGTGACGTCGATGGCTTCGTTGCGCGCCGTGATCCCCTTCTTCAACTGATGCCCGCCCTGGCGCGCCTCGAGGCGGGCGCTGACCTCGCGCTCGTGCACGCCGGTCTTGGCGAGCGTGAACACGGCGTTGGCGAAATCGGCCACGGGGGCGTAGCGGTTCATGTCCTCGACGGTGGCGTCGGCGGGCAGGAGGTGGTCGACGAAGGCACCACGAGGGAAGCCGTCATACCTGAGTTTGTCAGCGAGACCATCCTCGGTCGCGCGAACGAGGTCGTGCGCGGACACGTTGCCGAGTTCCTCGTCGCTCACGACACGCGCACGGGGCACGTCCACGTGGTAGGCCTCGCGGCGGCGACCGAGCACGCCGGTCAGGTGCACGTGGCCCTTGCGGAGCTCGAGCGACAGCCCAGAGCCGCCGCGCTTTGGTGAGACGACCAAGTCGTAGCGCGGGCTCTCGATGATGAGCTCGTCGGCGAGGTCGCCGTCGTAGTCGCTCTCTTCGAGGCGTACGTGCTCGCGAGGGTCCATCAGCGCGACGCGGAGATGTTGCAGGTACAGGCCACCGAAGAGGCCATGCCAATAGGCGCAGTTGCACTGGCCCTGGTAGAGCGCGTGCCGCGCCTCGTCCGCCTTCGGGTCACCGCGCTCGGCGGCTTGCTGCACCTTCTCACTGACGCGCAGCATCTTGCGGTAGATGAGATTCGACTCGGGGTACTTGGCGAGGAAGGCCTGCCAGATCCCGCCGCGCAGGAAGGACTCGGTCTCCTCGTTGTAGCCGGACAGGCGCATGCGTTCGCCGATCGCGTTGAAGCGGTTCGAGGCGTCGGCGGGCAGGGCCCAGGCGCCCATCTCCATGTACGAGATGGTGGGGATGTAGACCGAGCCTCCGCTGGGCGTGTCCTCGAGCACGCGGCTCGGGTTCACGGTGCGGATCGAGGCCTCGTTCTCCTCCACCGCATGGAGGAAGCGCTCGAGCCATCGCTCGCCCCACACCCGTCGCTCCGTGGTGGGCCAGAGGCCGAACTTCTCGACGTCATCGCCATAGACGGCCACGCGTCCTCGCTGCTCTTGGAGGTAGCTCACGAGGTCGTCGACGTCAGCGAAGGGGATGCGCGTCCTCAGCCCGTAGTCGATGGGAAAGACGGCGATGCTCTGCCCGGCCTTGTCGGTCACGTAGTAGGCCTCGAGCGGGGTTTGCGCCCCGGCGGCACGCAGGTGGCTGTCGTCGAGCAGCGTGTAGCGGTAGCCGGCGGTGGCGATGACGCGTGCGAGGTCCGGCTCCCACACCCGCTCCGTGAGCCACATCCCGCGGGGGCGTCGACCGAGCAGGGTCTCGCAGCGGTCGGCCATGCGCACCAGCTGACCGATCGCGTCGCGATCCGGCAGGATGGCCAGCATCGGCTCTTGGTATCCGCCTCCGAGGACCTCGACCTGATCGCGCTCCACGAGGTGACGCAGCTCGTCGATGAAGGTGGGGCGGTGCGCCTCCGCCCAGTCGAGCAACGGACCCGAGACGTGGATGGCCGATTTCACGCGCGGGTGGTCTCGGAGGATGGCGAGGGTGCGCAGGTAGCAGCGGTCCATCGCGTCGTGGAAGACCTCGTCGAGGTTTCCGTACGGCTGGTGAAAGTGCAGCGCGAAGACGAGACGCGAGGGATCTGAAGAGCTTGCGGCGGTGACCATTGAAAAAATGTTTCGTGGAGGTTGCGTTACGGGTCCGGGACGGAGATAGTAACGCAGAACTGAGTTACGGGTATCCCCTTTGTGGCGAACCCGCGGCTTCGGGGGATGGAAGAAGTGAAGATGCGCCGCGTCAAATCGTTCAGCCTGCTCGTGCTGCTCGGCTTGTGCATGCCCGCCTCGGCTTGGGCTCAGCCCCAGGACGAAGACGTGGCTGATGAGCCGCCCCCCGAGGAAGAAGCTCCGGCCGAGCCTCCCGCCGAGGAACCGACCTCCGAGAGCGAGACACCCCAGGACGCGCCTCCCCCCGGAAGCAGCGATCCCGAGGAGGTCGCCACCCTCGAGGAGAACGAAACCGACACCGACGTGCAGGTGGCGGGAGAGGCCGAGGTCAGCCTCCCCGAAAAGCCGTCGGTCGAGACGCCAAAGGCCGAGCCCAAGAAGGAAGACGAGTGGCACCGCGGCTACTTCGACTTCGGCAGCTATGGCCGCGTCGTCGCCGCCACGGACCACCAGGGCCGCGCGCCTCGGCAGAGCAACATCGTGGCCTTCGGGTCGCGTTTCGACATCGCCGACAACTACATGGAGCTCGAGCTGCGTCGCGAGGACAGCTGGCTCGACTTCGGCGCGCACACCAAGATCGTCGCCACCACGGCCTTCACGACCCCCGTCTTCCACTACAACGGCGAGTTCGACGCTCGGCTCGCGGTGCGGAACCTCTTCATCGAGGAACGCGGGCTCGGCCACGAAGGCCTGAGCTTTTGGGCTGGCTCCCGCATGTATCGCGGCGACGACATCTACCCCCTCAACTGGTGGCCGCTCGACAACGTCAACACCATCGGCGCCGGCGTCGGTTTCGACAACCCGGACACCTGGACCTTCGTTCGGGCCCACTTCGGCATCGGCCAGCCCAACAACCCCTTCTTCAAGCAGACCGTCGACCGCGCCCTCCCGCTCAATCAGTTCGGCGCGGCTCAGGTGGCCGTTCTCGACCGCCAACGCTTCATCGGGACCCTGCGCGCCGAGCAGCACGTGCGCATCGGAGAGAACGGCGGCATCAAGTTCGTCGGCTACGGCGAGGCGCACAGCGTGCCCTCCGGTCAGCGCGAGACGGAGGTCGAAGACACCTTCGAGGACGTGCCCAAAGAGACCGGTTACGTCGTCGGCGCTCAGGTCGGCGGCTACACCGGCGAGCGCGACACGCACATCAATCTCTTCATCCGCTACGCGCGTGGCCTCGCCGCCTACGGCGACTTCGCCAACCCCCAGGGGCAAGGCCTCGACGAGACGGTAAACGGCGCGCGCGAGATCCTCGTCGCGGCCGGTGGCAACCTCGAGGTCGGCATCGCGACCTTTCTCCTCGGTGCCTACTTCCGCTCGTTTCGCAACGCGAGCGAGGCCCTCGACTTCGGAGACGTCGACGAGGGCATCATCCTCGTGCGCCCCAACATCTTCATCCTCGACTGGCTCGGGGTGGCGGTCGAAGGCAGCTACCAGGCCCAGCAGCGCGGCGTGCTCGTACCCGAGGACGGCAGCGATGGCCGTACGGGCGACGTGCAGCAGCAGATGGCCCACGTGGGTCGGGTGGGCTTGATGCCCTTCATCTCGCCTGCCGGGCGCGGCAGCTTCCGCCGTCCCATCATCTACGCCGTCTACAACGCCTCCTTCCGCGACCGGGGGGCCAAGGCGCTCTATCCTGACGACGACGTCTTCGGGCTTCGCTCCGTCGACCACTTCATCGGCGTGGGCGCCGAGTGGTGGTTCAGCTCCTCCAGCTACGGAAGGGGGGAGTGATGCGTGCCATCATGAATCTGCTCAATCTGAGGAATCCGACCGTGAAGCAAGCCTCCAAGCTCCGTACCCTTGTCGGCCCCCTCGTGGCTGGGGCCGCGCTGGTGGGCCTCACCCCCGGATGCATGGGCTACGACGGCTTCGAAGAGCCCGTCGAGCTGAGCACCCACGTCGGCGACTGGCGGGATCAGGTCATCTACCAGGTGATGATCGATCGCTTCGAGGACGGCGACGTCGGTCTCAACTTCATGGTCGACACCACGGCTCAGGCCCGCTGGCACGGCGGCGACTGGGCCGGTCTCGAGTCCCGCCTCGACTACCTCGAGGACCTCGGGGTGACGGCCATCTGGATCAGCCCGGTCTACAAGAACGTCGAGACCGACGCCGACGTCGACGGTTACCACGGCTACTGGCCGCAGGACTTCACCTCGCCCAACCCCCACTTCGGCGACGTCGCCGCATTGCGCAGCCTCACCGCCTCCGCCCACGAGCACGGCATCGCGATCATCATCGACGTCGTCACCAACCACGTGGGGCAGCTCTTCTATTACGACATCAACCTCAACGGGAATCCCGACGAGCAGACCCGAGGCAGCGGGAACCAGTCCGAGGTCGAGCACATCAACGAATACGACCCGGACTTCGATCCCCGCGGCATCCAGTCCGAGACCTCTCTCGGCGAGGCCGGCCCGGCGCCCGTCATCTTCGTGCACGATCCGGCGACCAACCACCTGCCGCCGCTGCCCCGGGTGTTGCAGAACCCCGCCGTCTACAACCGGCGCGGCCGCACCGTAAACTTCGACGACCCCGACCAGCTGTTGCACGGCGACTTTCCCGGCGGCTTGAAGGACCTCGAGACCACCCGCTGCGACGTGAAGCAGGCCATGGTCGACGTCTACGCCCGCTGGGTCGAGCTCACCGACGTGGACGGCTTCCGCATCGATACCGTCAAGCACGTGGAGCGCGAATTCTGGCGCTACTTCACCCAGAAGGTCCGTCAGCGCCTCGCCGCGCAGGGAAAGACCAACTTCTTCATGTTCGGCGAGTCCTTCGACGGCCGCGTCGACCTGGTGGGCAGCTTCACCATGAACGACGTGCCTACGCCGGAGGAGCTGGCCCGCGAGAGCGAGTGTGTGGTCGACGGACGGGAGCTGACCGGCGACCAGCTCGACAGCGTGTTCCACTTCCCGCAGTACTACCAGGTCATGCGGGACGTCTTTCAGAACGGCCAGTCGACCGACCGCATCCAGACCCTCTTCGAAGAGCGTCCCACCTACTACGGGCAGATCCCGATGGAGCTCGGGGTGGGCATTCCGCCTTACAAGACGCTGGTCAACTTCATCGACAACCACGACGTCCCTCGTTTCCTCTACGAGAGCGACCAGCCGGCACTGCATCAGGCGCTCGGCTTCCTCCTCACGGAGGAGGGCGTGCCGTGCATCTACTACGGCACCGAGCAGGGCTTCTCGGGCGGCAACGACCCCGCCAACCGCGAGGACATGTGGCTCTCGGGCTTCGACCGGAGCCATCCCACCTTCCAGTGGGTGAAGCGCCTCAACGCCATTCGTCGCGCCTATCCCGCGCTGCGCCGCGGCGACCAGACGGTGGTCTACAGCACGCCTCGCATCGAGCAGGAAGAAGACGCGGGCATGTTTGCCTTCGAGCGCGCCGGAGGCGACGCGGCGGAGGGTTACGCGCTGGTCGTGATGAACGCGCACAAGACCAAGGCCAGCACGACCGCCTTCGAAGGCACGGCGATGACCGTCAATGCCGCCCCGGGCTCGACCTTGATCGACGTGGTCACGGGGCAGAGCCATTCGGTCGCGGGCGACGGCACCCTGGCCCTCACGCTCGACCCGGTCACGGTGGCGATCCTCGTGCCCCAAGGGCAGGTCGTCTCGGGGCTCTGAGGAGAGAGGCATGGCAGCGGTCACGATCGAAGGGCTCCTGAAGCGCTTCGGCGACACCGAGGTTCTCAAGGGGATCGACGCGGAGGTCCCCGAGGGGAGCTTCGCGGTGCTCGTCGGGCCGAGCGGTTGCGGCAAGTCGACGCTGCTCCGGCTCATCGCCGGCCTCGAGCAGGCCGACGGCGGTTCGATCCACTTCGACGAGCGCGACGTGACCCAGCTCGAGCCGCGCGACCGCGACGTGGCCATGGTCTTTCAGTCCTACGCCCT
>JAUHZF010000094.1 GCA_030426145.1 Polyangia bacterium | reverse complement strand
AACTCCTGCAGACCTTCAACGTCGAGGAATCAGACGTTCAACCCCCGCAGACCCACCCTGCGCGCGCTGAACATCGACTTCGTCGACGTTCAACCCCTGCAGACCTCGAACGCGGAGTCGTCGCGATAACGCTCATTGCGCGCGTTAGCCTGCGAGCCGGGCCGACGTTCAACTCCTGCAGACCTTCAACGTCGAGGAATCAGACGTTCAACCCCCGCACACCCACCCTGCGCGCGCTGAACATCGACTTCGTCGACGTTCAACCCCTGCAGACCTCGAACGTCGCCACAGCGAGACCCGCTGCGACTCTGGTGCCTCCCAACGACACGATCGCTGTCCTTCCACCCTCCCAGGGGCGCCTGCGGCACCTCAACGGCAGCCATCGTGTCCTTCCACGTCAGCAGTGCGGCCACGCCGAAGCCGAGGTTCGAGGTTCGAGGTTCGAGGTTCGAGGTTCGAGGTCGAGAGCGAGAGCGAGAGCGACGCCGAAAGCGAGAGCGAGAGCGACGCCGAGAGCGACGCCGAGAGCGACGCCGAGAGCGACGCCGAGAGCGACGCCGAGAGCGAGGCGCTTCATCCCAACGGTATTGGAACTTGGACCGCTTCAGGTCGGGGGCTCGCTGGGGGTGTCGACGGCGTTTTGACTCGGCTCGGGGCTCTCCGACCGACCCAGCAGCATCCAAAGGCCGATGAGCAGGAACATCGCGCCGGCGAGACGGCGCACGACGGTGGGCGAAACCCATTTGCTCACGACGTCGCCGACGAGCACGGCGATGGCCGAGGTCGCCACGAGGGCCAGGGCTGACGCCGCGAAGATCATCCAGCGCGCCGAAGGGGCCGTGGCCGTCAACGACATGGTGGCGAGCTGGGTCTTGTCCCCCATCTCAGCCAGAAATACCGCACCGAAGGTGGTCGCGAAGAGTCGCCAGTCCATGACGCGATCACCTTGTGGCATCGACGGCCGGCGGCAAGGTTTTCTCTCAGTCGTCGTCGACGAGGTAGCGCGTCGCCCGTCCCGTTCCGGTGCGACGGACGCGTCCCTCTTCGGTGAGCCTCCGCAGGATGCGGAGCGCCGATGAGGCGGAGACCTTCAAGGCGGCGGCGATGTCGGCCGAGCTGGAGGGACCGTCTGAACGCAGCGCAGCCACGACCGCGTCGTCTTCGCTCGGTGGCGGCGGTACGGACTCCGGCAAACTGACGGGTAGCGCCTCATGCCCCAAGACGAGCAGCTCGACCTGGGGTGCGAGGTGATACCCGTCGTCGTCGGTGACCACCCACTCGGGCACGGGCAGCGCGTTCCGAAGCCGGGACATGGCGGTGTTGATCACCGCGCTGTGCCGCACCGGATCGTAGCGGTTCAACCCCCACACCTCCTGGGCGAGGTCGGAGCGGGACCGATAGCCACCGCCGAGCGCCATCAAGACCCGCCGTGATGGCCCCCCCGGTGCGGCCGCCGCAGCTACGGTCCCGTGATCTTCGCTGATCAGGTGCTCGCCCATGAGGATGAGCCGCCGGCCGGGTGCGAGTCCCACGGCGTGGAGGCCGCTTGCCGCGACAGCCGAAGCCCTGCCTTCGCTCTACCCGTGGCTCTCGGGCCGCGCCGGCTCTTCGGAGGCGCGCCGACGTTCCACCGACGCCGCCTTCGACGAAGTGGAAGTCTGACGCGACCTTGGGAGGGGCGGGACGTTGGGGCGCTTGCAGAAGTCGAGCGTCCGCCGGGGCGGGACGTTGGGCGCCTGCAGGGGTTGAACGTCCCCAAAGGGCGGGACGTTGGGCGCCTGCAGGGCTCGAACGTCCCCAAAGGACACACTCAGCACGAGCAGACCGCGTCTGCCGAACCTCAACGTACGAATCGCGGACGTTCAACCCCTGCAGGGCCTGAACGTGGACGGAGCGGGACGTTCAACCCCTGCAGGGCCTGAACGTCCCCAATGGGCACACTCAGCGCGAGCAGACTGAGTCTGCAAAACCTCAACGTACGAATCGCGGACGTTCAAGCCCAGCAGAACGGGCCCTCTCGATCTGCGCTGGCCCCAGCGGTCTGAACTGGAGGACAATCCCGCGATGAATCAACCCGCACGCGCGTGGCTGGTCGGCTACGGATCTCGGTTGGTGCCACGGGTGCCGTTCGAAGTGGCGCGCCCGTTCGACGACGAGCGCGTGGTCATCATGCACCACGGGGCCGACACCAACCCGTCGGTGCTGGTCGACGACCAGTCGCGGTTCGCCCTCGGCAAGAACACGACTTCGATCGGCGACGCGCTGGCCTTCTGCGAAGAGGACGAAACCGCAGCCGCGGGATGGCACGTGATGACGCAGCACGTGATCATGCCGTTTCCCATCGGGCTCACGCTGTGGTCGACCCCCTTCGAGCACGCGTGGCCCTTCGACCTCACACTGCCCGGAGGACCGGACGCTGAGATGATCCACCTGCGGGGCCCCTTCGATGCCCTCAGCGGTGACGGCCTGCTGCACGACCAGGTGCAGCTCGTGGCGCGCGGCGCCCTTCCGGCTGGCGAGCAGGTGACGGTGAGCTACGCGGTCGACGGGGTCGCGTGGCAGCAGTGGCTGGGCGTGGTGCGCCCTTGGGGCGACGCGACGGCGATGCTGCTCACCGCCCAAGCGCCCGTCGAGCGCGCAAGCGCGCTCTTCACCCACGCGACCACGATCGCCCACCACATGCGCGGTCGCCGGTCGTGAGGAGCCTTCGAGGGTTCTCACCGACGCGCACGACGCAGCTGGACGGCGAAGCCCGGTGAGGGCGCCACGTCGGCGAGCTCGGCGGCGATGGCTTGCGCTTCGCCTCGTTCGTGCGACCAAGCCACGGCGGTGCCACGCGGCCGCGTTCGTTCGACGACGACCCAATGGTGACGACCGCGCCAGCGCTCGCGGTGGGCTCTGAGCAGCGCCCGGGCCGCCGGAGCGTAGCAGCGGTGATCGTACGGCGAGCGAAGGTCGCGGCGGCTTCGCTCGATGACGCGGTGAAGGGCGGCGCCCGCGAGACGCCGACGACCGCGTGGCTGGCGTAGGAGCAGGCCGGCGAGGTGCTCGACGTCGTGCCAACGGCGGTCGAGCCAACGCCGCGCGCGTCGCGTCTCGCGCCGCCAGGTCGATTCGGGATCGAGCCCAGTGGCGTCGGACAACTCGTAGGCGTTCCAGAAGTCGCACTCACCGTCTTCGACCCGATCGACGCGTGAGGCCACCCACATCGCCTCGGCCACGGGCCCCGACGCGTGGGCGCGAACCGACGCAGACACCTCCGACAACGCAACCGCGAGCGCCGTCACCCGGCCCCGCGACAGCGCCCGCCCCACCGCCAACCGATGACGCCGATGATCGAGCCGCGGGTCGACCCTGTGCCTCACCTCACCGGTCATCCCCAGAACCCCCGGCTCGATCGACACCGCGTAGATGTTGGGCGGCGCAAAGGGCGCCGACAGCCACCCCACGACGTGCCCCGCCTCGTGGTAGGCGGCGCGCACCAAGGTGGCATCCCGACGGCGACCCATGCCGCATTGTGCCTCAGTCCCACCGCAACCCCGCCACCCCACATTTGCGCAGTGGCCCCGCCCCCACGACTGGCGTAAGAAGAGGGTCTTGGAAGCGCTTGGCCGGCTGGTGCCGCCCGCGGTCTTCAAAACCGTTGTGGGGCAGTTCTGCTGTCCCGGGCAGGTTCGATTCCTGTGCGTTTCCGCCGCCTAGAACGACAAACGGTTTGACGTCGTCGTGATTCCTTTGATTTCCGTGTCCAGCGGATGTGGCGCGGACCGGAGGACGACGCAGGCGTAGTGAGCTACGTCGAGGAGGCCGGAGCGAGCACGCATCCGTTGGGCGTGGAAGGCGAAGGGTTTCACAGGCTTCAAACCGTTTGTCGTTCTAGCCGCCCGTGCGGGCGAGCATCGCTTCCATGGCCTCGACGAGCTTGGCGTACGACTTGGGGGGCACGCGCTGGCGGCCCATGATGATGGTCGGCGTGCCGCTTACGGCGAGCTCCTTCCCGAGCGCCAGGTCTGCCTCGACCGCGGGTGCGTGGCGGTGATCGTCCAGGGCTGCGCGAAGGGCCTCCATGTCTAGGCCCGCCTCTTGGGCGTAGAGCTCCAGATCGGACCGACTGAGGGCGTACTGGTTGACGTAGAGCTCGCTGTACATGGCCCAGAACTTCCCCTGGGCGTGCGCTTCGGCCGCCGCCTCGGCCGCGAGCTTCGCGTGCTCGTGCATGGGGAGCGGGTAGTGGCGGTAGATGAAGGCCACCCGGTCGCCATAGGTCTTGAACAGTCGGTCCATCATCGGCTTCAACTTGCCGCAGTAGGGACACTCGAAGTCGGCGAACACGACGACGAATGCGGACGCCCCCTCCGCACCGCGGACCGGAGGGTTGCCCTCGTTGCGGACGCGTCCGGCCTCTTGCTCGGTCAGCGGCTGGTGGCGTCGCTCCTGCTCCCGGAGCTGGTCGAGAACGGTGTCGTAGTTCTCGAGCATGCGGCCGCATTGGTCGGCGGGGAACTGGGGGGTCTTCTCCGTGACGAGGCGGCAGCTCTGCGAAGTCGCCCCCAGGTCCTTGCAGAGCCTCGACACCAGTGTTTCGCAGTCACCGCGCTCGGCTTCCAGCCGCGTGAACAGCGCTTCGGTATCCACCATCGCAGCGGCGCAGGCAGGCGCGCTCAGCAACTCGGTCATCGGCTTGGCGCTCTTGCAGTGGAAACTCGCTGCGCCGCGCCGTGCGCATACCTGCTCGACGAGCTCCTCACACGCGTTCTCGCTCACCTCAGCCGCCGGCTCGCTCGGGCATGGCGGCGGAGCCGGAGGCGGGGGCGGCGCGCAGGCTGCTCCGAGGGCCAACAAAGTCCCGATGCCCGCGGTCGTCCGAATCGAATGGAGAAGATGAAGAGGCTTCACGGCCTCCCTGCTATCACCCGCGGTGGCCCTCGGCCAGGGCGACGTCGACACGCTCGTAGCCGTCGCAGTGGGCGCGAGAACGGTGGCTCGACGTTCAAACCCTGCCGACCACCAACATCGAAGGATCCGACGTTCCCGCGTCGAAGACCCGGTCTGCGCGCCTCGAAGGTTGGCTTGGTCGACCTTCGGCCCCTGAAAACCTCGAACGTGCCCACGAGGCATGAATGGAGGCTACGAGCCGGCCCCCGAACGCCTTTGGTTCTAGCGAAGGCGGGTCGATGCGCGGAGGTGGGTGGCCAACTGGTGGGCCGTGGCGGAGCCGTCGAACGTGCGGGTCGACCCGTTGCGGTCGTAGACGACCACCAGCGGTACATTCGCCTTTGCGTACTGGGCGATGTAGCTCTCGATGGCCTCGTCCTCGTTCGTGAAGTCGGCGAGGAAAGGGACCACGCCCTCCTCCTCCAGGGCCGCCAGAACGACGGGGGCCTTCAGGACCTCCTTCGCCAGGACTTTGGCGTTCACCGACCAGTCGGCGAGCACGGCGACCATGACCGGCCGCCCCCGTGCCCGCGCCTTCGCGATCGCGTCGCGGTCGAAGGGCTGCCATGCGACCTCGCCGTCGACCACCGACCGGGTGATGGGCTTCTCGCTGAGGGTGACGGCCTGGACCGGGACCGGCTCCTGCGACCCTTCGTAGGTTTCGACCGGAGGGTCCGCCGGAGGCGAGTGCGCTGCACAGGCCGTGAAGAGCAGACCCATCGCGACCCTGCCGCAGTATCCGAGCGTCATCGCAGCAGGGCCGCAAACACCACGAGCACGATGGTGAGCGCGATGCGGATCCCGAAGCCCATCGCAGCCCCCGTCTTGGTCAGTGGCTTGGCGAAGATCAAAGCCCCGAGCAGACCCAAGAGCCCGAAGATGAAACCGACGGCGATCCCCACGCCCTTGCTGCCCTCCTCGACGGGCGGGGTGTAGCCGTAGCCGTAGGCGTTGCCGGGGTCGTACTGGTGGGCGGGTGCCTGATACGGGTTGTGTCCCTGCGGCGCATTCCAGCCCTGTGGCTGCTGTTCCTGCGGCGCATTCCAGCCCTGTTGGGGCTGTCCCTGCGGTCCCCAGCCGCCGCCCGGAGGTTGGTTCGACATGGCTCTGGGCGAGTTTAGCCGAGATCGCCTCGCGTCGGCGAGGCGTTTGCATCGCTACCTCGCGTCGCGGCCGTACGCAGGGGATACGGCGATGCGATCACGACATCACTGTCACGTTCAGAGGGAACGTAAGTTCACAGTGGTGGTCCCAAACGCGCGGCAAGCGGTAAATGACCGGGGCGGCACGGCATGTGCGTATCATGGCGCACTCCAGTCAGGCGTATGGCCGTCGAGAAATGCCATTAGCGCCTGCGATCGAAAGATGCCGAAAAGGGGATCGATGTCTTCAGTATTGTCTCGTGCTCGTGGTGCTTCCTTTCTCATCGCCAATGGCCTGCTCGTGCTCACGACGGGTTGTGACGGCTCCGCGATTGGGCCCTTCGATGGCGAGGTGTGCTTGGAGGGCCAGCGTTCCATGGAAGAACTGGCGCTGGATGGGCGGGCGGATCATCTGGTGTGGCGGGCGCGCCTCACGTCCTCCAGCGACGAGCCCATTTTCACCGTTGCGAGCTGGGGCGAAGCCTGCAGTCGGGCCACAGACGTCGACGCCTGTCGCGCTGCGATCGAAACGACCGAGATGCAGTGGCAGAACACCCACGATGCGTTGATCTCCGTCGGGGACGACGTGATCAGGCTCGACTCGCCGGTCGACCTGCTCGACCTGTTCGAATCCATCGACACCCCCACCAGGGCCGCACTCTATTCAGGGTTCAGCGGCGGCGCCAGGGTCCCCTGCGGAGAGAACAACTGGCGCCGAGAAGGAGACAGCTTCATCCTGAAGGAGAGGTCCGACGCGAAGTGTCCTGACAAGACCACTGAACGCATCGTCGACTATGAGGTCATCGTTGGTTTCGGAGGTACGATCGACTACGGGGAGCGCGTGCTGGTCGAGGGCGAAGAATGCCGTGCCGGGCGTCGCTGAACCTGTCTCCTGGCTGCTGATTCTTCTGACCCACTCGAGGCCCGACGACGCGGGCGCTTGAAGGTCGAGAGGCGCGCATCCCACGGGCGTACCGGTAGCCGCCGCGGCCATGCGCAGCTAACTCCACATCATGGCTTGGCAGAAGGTGGGCATGTTGGGGCTGGCGGCCGTGCTCGGCGGTTGCGGTGCGCGCTCCAACCTCGAGTTGGCGGAAACGGAGCCGCTCGGCGCAGGGGGAGCGTCATCGTCGTCGACGAGCACTACCGCGAGCTCCGGCGGAGGAGGCACCGGGGGCGAAGCGCCGCAATGCACCGAACTGGCCTGGGCCGGCCCTCCCGTCGGCATCGGGGTCGCAGCGGCCACCCCGGCCGTACGGCCACGCATCATCCGTTCGTCGCCCACCACGACGGTGGTCGTCTTCGAGTTCCCTGCGGGCGGGGGCGGTTTCCGGGAGCTGTTCTCGGTTCCCGTCACTGCCGCCTTCGACACCTGGCCGCCAGCCTTGGGCGCTCTCGAGGTCCACTTCCCCCTCGTGGCCCCGGTGGCGGTCTCGTCGGGCGCCGTCGGGGAGGTCGCGTTCAGCACGCTGGACCCGATGGGGGGCACGACGATCATCGGACACCTCGAACCCGAACAGAACGGGTCGAGCTTCGTGGACCTGCCCTTCTTCGACCCTCCCTTTGCGCTGGCCGGCACGCCCAACGAACGCTTCGTGCTCGCCGTCGGCCCCGAGAGCTTCATGGAGCTCTACGGCGTGAGCACGGTGGTCACGCCCCCCCTCGTTCAGCCCATCGGGTCGGTCGGGTGTGCCGACCGCCCCCTCGCGGCCGAGGTGGTGGTCGACGGGGATGACTTCTGGATCGCCAACACCGCGGACCTACCCCACGACGACTGCCTCGACCCCGACGTGCCCGAGGCCCCGCGGTCGTTCAGCGTGTGGCGGTCGGAGGGCTCGACCCTCACGCCCATCGTGAGCCGCACGCTAACGGAGCCCCTCGTGGACATCGATCTGGCCGTGGCCGGCTCGGTTCAATGGGTAGGCGTCAAAGACGTGCTCGGGCGCTACCTGATGTCTGGCTACGGTCCCGAGGGCATCGGCATGGCCATTGACGTACCGGCATCGAACTCGGCCACCTACGACCTCGGTGTCATCGGCAGTGACGCACTACTCGCACGCATCGTGCCCAACGCCACCACGCCTGACGAAGCTCTCCAGATCCGGCTCCGCTCCTTCTTCGAAGAGGTTGCCACCCTCTCAGCACCGCCGGAAGCGCTAGGCGCGGCCTCCGAACCATTCCTGCTCGTCGAAGGCGACCAGGCGTTGTTGGCCTGGGCGGATGGCTTCGGCACCGTCTGGCTGGGGCGCATCGACTGCATCGCGCCGTGATGAACACCTCGGGGGTTGACGGCGTAGATGGAGTGATTACGCCAAGAGTATAGGAGGTCGCAGCGGCGGCTGTCCTCACCCGCGTGGTCGACGGTTCGTCGACGCGACGGGTCGTCGTCTAAGCGTCGTGGCGGTGCGCCGGTTGGGCGCCCGCCTTCGTCTTGCAAGGAGGTGGAACCATGTCTGGATTTTGGAACCCGACCCATCGCCAACAACTCGAGGCGGAGAATCAAGGCCCAGAGGCGTGGCCGCTCCATGACGAGTGGGCGTCTCACATCTACCAACTGGCCGCGCAGGGGGATGTTGGTGCGCTGGAGATCTTGCGCGAGCAACTCCCCCCGGTCGACGACGAAGAGCTCGGCTGGGGCGAGGGATGAAACGGCGCCCCGATGACGCTTCTCGTCACCACGCCCCGCCCTGGGATGCATACCCCACCATTTACCGATTCGAACGAAAGGAGAAGAAAGACATGAACGACCATCAACTCGTCGACGTGGGCTTCGTCCGTCGTCTCGATGCGGCTGAGGGCGCATACACGCGCGTCCTGGTCGCCGGAGATAGCGCTCACATCGGAACCGCCGTCGATGCGCTGAGGGGCTTTGGGTACGACGTGGTTCGATGTCAGGTCGAGCGGCTGGCAGAGCGCCTCGCTTGTCCCTTCTCCGCGTTTCCGCCGGAGGTGCTCGTCGTCGACGCCTCGGAGCTCGACCAGCGTCAACTCGAGGCCATACGACAGGCGGACTGGTCGCTGCCCTTCGTCGCGCTCACGGATGGCCACCGAGCCGAGGTCGCCGCGGCGGCCGAAGCACACGTAGTGGACGTACTCGTCGACGATCTACGAGATGTCGATTCCATCTGCGACGGCGTCGCCCGCGTGGCGCCGCCCGTCTTCGACGTCGCAGGTTGAGCCGGGTCCCGACGACTTCAAGCGCTCGCACGCGGGCTGGTGGCTCGAGAGGTCGCAGCCCTTGCGATAGAGCTCCTCGGCCATGGCCGCGTCGGAGGATACGTCGCGGCCATCGCGGAAACGGTCTCCGTCATCGACGCATTCGTCGAAGACCTGGAGCTCAGTGCGAGACCCCGCACCCCATGTGCCGGGACGACGCGCGTAGGAAATGCTCGTATTCCACGAACAGCGGGGACCTACGCGCGGCCTCGGGACCCAGGTCGTGCTCGACGCTGGGGTCGACGCGCAAGTCGAACAGCTGCAGGGCGCCCGTTCCGCGGTGCACCACCAGCTGCTGGTCGTCGGACGTGAGCGCGAGCTTGCTGGCGTACCCGGGACCGCGCTCGATCGCGTCGATGCGGTCCCGTAGCTCGGTGGGCTCCGAGAGGCTGGAGCGCTTCCACTGCTCGAGCATGGCCACCTGGACCGGAAACTCTTCGCTGATGTGGGCCCCCGAGGCCGCCTGGGGTTCGGCCAGACGAGACCGGCCCCAGACCGGATGGGCGGCCGCGACCCCGAAGTAGTCGTGAAGGGTTGGCGCCACATCCATGAGGTGAAGGGGTGGAAGCCGGCGGGGGCCGGCCCCCGGCACGTGCATGGCGAAGGGCACCCGCACCAGCCATGGGTAGAGATGAAAATGGTGGTAGGCGTGGTCGTGCTCGCCAAAGGACTCGCCGTGGTCGGAGAAGACCACGATGAGGCTGTCGTCGTACCATCCCCCGTCGCGCAGGGCCTTCAGCAGTCGGCCGAGCTCGTGGTCGGTGGCAGCCAGCTCGGAGCGATATCGAGCACGATCGTCGTCGCCCCAATCGAAGCCGCGGTGGTGCCGATAGGGCGCGTGGGGCTCGAAGTAATGAATCCAGACGAGGTGGCTCTTCCCCGCTTTTCGTAAGCGGGCGAGCTCGGCGATGGCGCTCTTGGTGCGCGCCGCGCCATCGCGTCCCGGCAGCCGTCGCGCCCCCTGCACGATGAGCGTCTCGACCGACGGCCGCGCGAAGTAGCTGGAGCTGGGAAGCGCCACCACGACCTCGTCGACGGAAGGCGCGAGGGTGCGGAAGATCGAGGGCACCGTTCCGTCGGCGAGCACCACCCCGCTCGACGGCACACCCGCAAAGGCGGAGCTCAAGGCCATCATGGTCGCCGGGTACCCCGTGACCGCGTAGGGCGGGGTCCAGGCCTGATCCATGAACCGCTGCAGGTTTGGCATCACGGGCCGACCGTCGATGGTGGCGCGAGCGTCGTCGTTTCGCACGGTGTCGATCGTGATGATGACGGCGTTGCGGTGGCCCTCAGCGCGCTCGCTTGGCGCCGGGGTCTCGACGGCACACGCCTGGGCCGACAGTCGGGGCTCGAGCCCTTCAGGTCTCGCTTCGAAACCGAGGTCGGCCCCCTGCATCGCCACCAAGGCGAGGCTGGTCTCGCGCACGACCACGAGATGGCGCGCTTCTGCCGCCGCGCGTGGAGCCACCAGTCCGGCGATGGTCGTCACGACCGGGGCGACGGTGAGCCATGATTGCCCCCGGCGCGACAAGCGGCGCAGCATCAAGACGCACGCCCCGGTACCGAGCGCGTAGACGAAAGGCGCGAGACCGGACTGCCGCTGGGCGAGCAAACGATCGACGACGACCATCGCCAGCAGCACCACCGCCCCCACGAGATGCCCTCGGCGTTGCGCGTGCCTCGACGTCCACACGGCTGCGATCAACGCGAGCAGCCCGAGGGTGACCGCCACTGCCAGCGCGTCGCGTGCGAGGGGCCCCCACCGGAGACCGTCGGACCGTGACAAGTGGCGACCGAAGGCCATCGCCTTTGGGGTTGCGATCACGAACCACGCCGCCGTGGTCAGCCAGACGCCACGGCTTCGGAACCTCTGCTCGACGAGAACCAAGAGCCACCACAGACCCGCCATGCCTCCCCCCACGCACACGGCCAGCCGCGCGAGGTAGAGCCCCTCGAGCGCAGAGGGATCCCGCATGTCGCCCGACCAAGCGAGAAGGCCCGCGATGAAGGCACCAGGCACGCACAACAGAGCTTCCGCGAGTGCATCGGTCCGCTGGCGCCCTCCGTCGGCCTGGCTGGCTGGTCGCACCCCTGCAGCTTGGAGGAGTCACGCAGTCGACACAAAGAAGTCCATGGCGTGACGAGATCAGGGTCCGGCCACGAGGGACAACGGGCGAGCTCGGCAAACCCTTACAGGCTGATTTTCTTTCGGAAAATCTGGTCACTAAGCCAGCCCCTGGACCCACTCAGGGGTTGAACTTCACACCCCCTTGGAGACAGCTCATGCGTCCACTCCTGTTGCTCAGTACCCTCGGACTTCTCACCGCCTGCTCCGCCGCGCCTCCGATGCCGGTCGCCACCGGTCCTTCGCCCAAGCCCATCGCGACCGATCCCAGACCGACCCCCGAGGCGCCTCTCGTGCCGGTGATTCCGGCCGTACCCGCATCTGGGCTGCAGACGTCGGCGCCCGATCGCTTCCCCGCCTTCGCGGCGGTGTCGGACGAGACACGGGCCAAGCTGGTGGCAAGTCAGAACCGCGCCGCTGCCGACCTCTACACCAGGCTCGCCGACGACGACGCCAACCTCGTCTTTTCTCCCACCAGCATCTCCTTCGCGTTCGGCATGGTCTACGCCGGAGCGCGGGGTGACACGGCCGAGCAGATGGCCTCGGTCTTTCGCTACGACCTCCCACAAGAAGAGATCCACGCCGCCTACGGCACGGTCTTGCGCAACCTCGACCTCGGCGAGAACAGCAAGGTCGAGCTGTCGGTGGCCAACCGCTTGTTCGGCGAGAAGACACGGGACTTCAGGCCCGGCTTCGTCGACGTCACCGCCGACCATTACCGCGCCGAGCTCGACCTGGTCGACTTCCGGCACGCGCACGAGGCGGCCCGCAAGCACATCAATGGTTGGATCGCCGACGAGACCCAGAAGCGCATCCAAGATCTCATTCCCGAGAACGTGCTCAACGAGGCGACGGCCCTCGTGCTCGCCAATGCCGTCTACTTCAAGGGAGACTGGAAGACCGCCTTCGACCCCAAGGTGACCAAGAAGGACGACTTCACCACCCCCAAGCGCACCGTGCAGACCGACATGATGCACATGCGCGCGCACCATCGCTTCGCCGAACACGACGGCGCCTTGATGCTCGAGATGGCCTACCAGGGTGACGAGCTCGTCATGCAGCTCGTGCTCCCCGTCGCCGACGACGGCCTCCCTGCGCTCGAGAAGCGACTTGGTTCGGGGCTGTTGGACCAGCTCTCGAGCAAGCTCGGGCGTCACGAGGTCATCGTCACCATGCCCCGCTTCACCATCGACGGCAGCGCCTTGTCTCTCAAAGGCACCCTTCAGCGAATGGGCGTGGTCGACGCTTTCGACGAGGCCAAAGCCGACCTCACCGCCATGGCCGTCCTGCGAGCGGACGAAAACCTCTACATCAAGGAGGCTTTCCACAAGGCCTTCATCGAGGTGAAAGAAGAAGGGACCGAAGCGGCCGCGGCCACGGCCATCGTCACCGCCACCATCACGTCGGCGGCTCCCCCGCCTCCGCCGCCGAAGGTGTTCGACGCCGACCACCCCTTCCTGTTCGTGATCCGCGACCGCAAGAGCAACAGCATTCTCTTCCTCGGGCGCATCAACGACCCGACGGCCTGACCTCAGAAGGTCAGCCCCATCTGCATGCCCGCGACTGACGGCGAGAGCTGGGGCGCGAGGAAGAGGAGCCTAGGATCGGCATGATCGGTGCGCTCGTCATCTTCGTCCTGTCCTCCCTCCTCTGACCGGCGCCCGAGCTCGATGTTGGAAGACGACGGCGAGTGGCCCACGCCACCACCATCGCCTGAGCCGGAGCCTGAACCCGAGCTCGTGGAGGAGGACACGAGCGATGACATGCCCCCCGAGGCCCCGGAGATCTGCCACGCTTACGTGGATCTCTGGAAGAAGTGCGAAGCTCTGCTGCCCGAAGCGTCACGCGAAGCGATGCAACAAGGATACGACGCCTTCATCCGAGCTATGTGGGCCGCGCGGGGCAACCTCGAGGCCATGAAAGCGATGGAGACCGCTTGTCAGGCTGGTGTGGACGGCCTGAAGCCAGTCTGTAGCGAAGCGCCGTAGACGAGTTTCGCCCCGAGGTCCTTCTGTCGCGGCCCAGCACACGCGGCACTGTTCCAGAAGCCCTTGCAGTCAGACGACCGACTGATAAAGTCAGACGCATGACTGAGTCGATGACGAAGCCGCCCGTGGTGCTGGTCGTGGGTGCGACGGGGAGTGTTGGGAGCCAGACGCTGACGGCCTTGATGCGCCGCCGGGACGCGGGACAGCCGCTGCGGCTCGTGGCGGCGTGTCGGGCGCCCGAGCGGCTCCCGGCCGGCTTCGATGGGGAGGTGCGCGCGGGGGACCTGCGTGATGACCGCTACCTCGCGGGGCTCTTCGACGGTGTCGACGTGGTCTGCCTCACGGCGGCCTGGAGCTCGCTCTACGGACATGCCGACGCGTCACGACGGCTCTTCCGCGAGCCGGTCGAGGCGGCCCTGAAGGCAGCCGAAGCGGCAGGGGTGAAGCGGGTGTTGATCACGAGCGCCATCGACGTGAAGAACGTGGCGAGCAGCCGTTCGCGGGCGATTCGGGAGCGCCTCCCCGAGGTGTGGCCGCACCTGGCCCACGTGGTCGCCCTCGAGGCCGAGCTCGATGCCATGGCGGCGCGGGGGATCACCGCCGTGGCGATGCGCTGCGGGTTCTTCGTCGGGCCGGGAACCGCGATCGGCATCATGCCGGTGCTCTTGCCGCGCCTGCGGGCGCGCATGGTCCCCATGCTCGGCGGGGGCGAGGTACCGATGCGCTTCGTCGACGTGCGCGACATCGGTGAAGCCTTCGCCGTGGCCGCGCTCGCACCCGATCTCCAGGGTCGCGTTTCGCTCGACGTGGTGGGCGATGACGCCCCGACCTTCCGCGAGCTCTGCGGATTCCTCCACGCCGAGTACGGCTATCCGCCTCCGCTTTTCGGGGTCTCCTTCGACCTGGCCTATCGTTTCGCGTGGCTGGCCGAGAAGCTCGCCGCCATCACGCCCTTCGAGCCGCTCATCACGCGCAGCATCGTCTTCCTCAGTGAACCAGCCGTGCTCGATACCGAGGTACTTCGCGGCCTCGGGTTTCGCGCCCGACACCACTGGCGCGACGCCATCCGCGAGCAGATCGACGAGATCGAACGCCACCGCATCACGAGCCGCATGGTCGACCGTGCCCTCCCGGAGGCCTCGGCATGAGTCGACTCACCGTGGGGAGCATCGCTCCCGAACTCGACACCGTCGACATCTTCGGCGAGCCCGTGCGGCTCGACGCGCGGCGGGGGCGACGGGTGATGCTGTCGTTCTACCGCTTCGCGGCCTGCCCCTTCTGCAACCTCAGGGTGCACCGCCTCCGTCAGGTGCAAACCGAGCTTGCGGCGCGTGGCCTCGACATGATCGCGGTCTTCCACTCCCCCCGTGAGGTCATCCTCGACAACGTCGCGCGACAGGAGGCGCCCTTCCCCATCGTCGCCGATCCCGATATGTCGCTCTACACTCGCTACGGCATCGAACGCTCGAAGGCGGCGATGGTTCGGGCGGCCCTGACGCGCCCTCATCAGGCGCTCGAAGCCATGGCCCGCGGCTTCGTGCCACGCGACGCAGAGGGTCGGCTCGACGTCGTGCCGGCCGACTTTCTCCTCGATGAGGCGTCGGTGGTACGGGTCGCCTACTATGGTCGCGACATCGGCGATCATCTGCCATTGTCGCGCGTCGAAGCTTTTGTCCCCGAAGTCGCGGCGCTCGCGCCCGCTTGATCCCATGCCCCGAGAAGACAGCCGTCAGAAGATCGTCGCCGCCGCACGCCGTGCCTTCTACGAACGGGGCTACGACGACACGTCCTTCGCCCAGATCGCACGCATCTCGGGCGTGCCCAAGGGCAACTTCTACTATCACTTCCCCAGCAAGGCCGAGCTCCTCCAGGCCGTGCTCGAAGCCCGTCGCGACGACATCGGCGCCGCCCTCACAGCGTGGGAGGAGGAGCTACCTTCTCCCAAAGCGAGACTCGCGCGCTTCGTGCGCATGATGACCAACGAGGCCGACGCGCTCATCCGCTACGGCTGCCCCGTGGGCTCCCTCCTCACCGAGCTCGGCAAAGCCAACGCCGAGCTCCACGCCGAGGCGCGCGCGCCGCTCGACCTCTACGTCGACTGGATCGCCCGCCAGCTCGTCGCCGCAGGCAAGACGCGGAAGGCAGCCCGCGAGCTCGCGCTACGCGCCATCGCCCGCGCGCAGGGCGCGATCCTCACCGCTCACGCCTACGGCGACGCCGACCTGCTGAAGCGCGAAGCCAAGGACATCGAGCGCTGGCTCACCGAGCTGGTGGCCTAACGGATCAGCTCGAGGTCTTCGCCGGGCGCCATGCTTCGGGGCGAGGCAGGCGACGCAGCAGGGCGCGCGCGTCGGCGATGCCTGCGGCGCGAGCGCGGGTGAGCATGGATTGGCGCGAGGCGTCCGTGGTCTTTTCGATGCTGCAGAAGGTCGACACCTTCGCAGGGCGAATGCCGCAGAACTTCAACGTCGCGTCGCGCACGTGCCGAATGGCGCTGCGGCCGTAGGCGAGGCGATCGTACCAACCCGGCGCATCCATCGTGACGAGCAGGCGCCCCGAGCGCCCCGTGAGGCCGCGCAGGTAGCCGCCGTCTTCAGTGCGCCCGTAGGCCCAGCCGGTCTCGAAGGTCCGGTCGAGGAAGCCCTTCACCAGGGCCGGGGTCGAGCCCCACCACACGGGGAAGCCCAAGGTGAGGTGAGCGGCCTCGGCGATGAGCCGTTGCGCTCGCGCGAGGTCGGGTTCGAGCTCCATCTCGTCGCGGTAGTAGGGGTCGAACGCGAGGTCGGCCAACACGAGGGTGTCGACCGGAACTCCCGCCTCTCGAGCCCCTTCGGCCCAGGCCACGCCCAATGCGTGGTTGAAGCTGTCGGGTCGCGGGTGGCCCTGGATGAGCAAAGCGCGGGCGGCGGAGGGTGCGGGCGGGAACTGGCGGCGATGGGTCATGGAGGTCTCCTCTGCCCCACCAATGTGCGCACTCCGGTTTCGGATGGGTAGACCCATGAACGGGGAGACGATATCCGATAACGGATGACCTTGGATCTACGCTCCACGGCGCGTGAGCAGCTTCAGAACATCGCGTGGGAAGACCTCACGCTTCTGCTCGCCGCAGTAGAGAACGGCTCACTCAGCGGCGCCGCCCGCTCACTGCGGGTGAGTCAGTCGACCGCGTCGCGACGACTGGTGCGGCTCGAAGAAGCCCTGGGCGCACGTCTCTTCGATCGCACCCCCGAAGGCCTGGCCCCTACGGCGTTGACCCACCAGCTGTTGCCGCACGTGCGAATCGTCGAAGGGCACATGGCCGACTTGATGCGCGTCGCCGCGGGCCAAGAGGCCACGCCGTCGGGCCGGGTCCGGTTGGCCCTCCCGGACGGCCTCGCATCGAGCTGGCACGTGCAGCGGCTTCCCGACTTTCATGCCCACTACCCAGACGTGGAGCTCGACCTCACCATCGGCCCCGCGGTCGTCGATCTGGTGCGGGGAGAGTCGGAGATCGCCCTCCGCTTCGTTCCCGCGCGTGCCTCCGACCTCATCGAGGTCCCCCTCGGTTCGGTGCCGCTCGCGGCCTATGCGAGCGAGAAGCCCCGACGCATGCCCCTCGATGCGCTGCGATGGGTGATGCTCGTCGATCCCCATCGCGCGTTCCACGAGACCCAGTGGATCGAGGAGCACATCAAACCCAAGCGCCGCATGACGGTGAGCCTGTGGAACGCGCTCTTCGCCGCAGTTCAGGCGGGCGTGGGACCCGCCATCCTTCCCCGTCGCGTGGCGGAAGAGGTGGGGCTCGTGCGCGTGGGACCGAAGCTCCCGCCTCCGGAAGCACGACAGCTGCGCATGGTCTTCCACCGCGCCCTCCGCGAAGTGCCGCGGATCCGCGCGGTGGTCGACTGGCTCCGCGAGGAGGCGCGCCACATCACCGATGAATCGTGACGCGCCCGTGAGCGGAGCTACGGACGGATGAAGCCGGTGACGGCTGCCGCTCCGCCCAGGTCCTCCAAGCTGTCGTAGAGCAGCTGAGCCACGTAGTCGAAGTTGTGGGCCCAGGCCCCCGGCTCCTTCTGGAAGATCTGGAAGTTGTGGGCCGCCTTCATGAGGCCTGGCGTCCAAGCCAGGAAGCGGTTGGGATAGATGGCTTCGCCCGGGTCGCACAGCCCACCGCTCGAGTTGCCGTCGGTGAAGAAGTACGGGTAGGCGTGCTCGTCGTAGCAGATCCCGCTCTGGCTGTTCATGAGGGCGAGCAGGGCGTCGGCGTAGCCCTTCAGCTCGTCCTTCAAGGGCTCGGTCGAGCTGCTGTCACCGTCGTAGTCGAGCGTGTGCTGGGTTCGAATGTCGACGATGGGCGTCGGCGAGTGACACCCATTGGTGCAGTCGATGTTGTTCTCCGGGAGGAAGGTGTGGTTCGTCTTCACCGGATCGTGGCAGTTGACGCAGCGACCGTGGAACACCCACTCCCCGGCGTAGGTCTTGTTGTCGTACTCGTAGCCGACCTTCGCATTGGTGCCTTCCTTCACGCCGGCGGCGGGGAGGTAGTGCACGTTGAGGAATCGGAAGTTGTTGGCTGCGATCGAAGCATCGATGTCGGCCTTGCCCGTTCGGCCCGAGTGACAGGTCGCGCAGATGTTGGATAGGTTGCCCGGGTCGGAGATGGTCGTGCCTCCGGGGTAGGTCACCTCGTCGACCTGGAGCACGTCCCAAGTGTTGCCGTAGCTCTCGTGACAGGTCGCACAGTCGAGACCATTGTCGGGCTCCGACACCGCGAGTCCCACGCCGTGCTTGAGGTAGAACCGGAAGCCCTCCGAGCCACCGTGACACTTCGAGCAGCTGCTGCTCACCGCTTCGTCTTCATCCCAATGGCGCGCAGCTTCGCTCGCGCCATTGAAGTGACCGGAGTCGTTCCGAACCGCGTTGGCGATGTCGACATCGTTGGTGAGCGCCGTGTTCAGATCGGCGATCCCATCGTAGAGAAGCTGAATGGTGTACTTCGCGTTGTGGGCGAAGTTGCCGGGGTCCTTCGACGCCACCTGGTAGTTGTAGGCGGCCTTGAGGAGACGGGCCGTCCAGCTCTGCCAGCGGTTGCCGTAGTTGGCTTCGCCCGGGTCACAGGCGCCGCTCTGGTCGGTGTCGATGAACCAGTAGGGGTAGGCCGCGCTGTCGTAGCAGATGGTGCTCGCCGTCTGCTCGCTCGAGTAGGCCACGATGGCCGCCAGGAGCTTGGTGCGTAGGCCGTCGATCTCGTAGTACATGCCCTCGAGCAGGTCGCCGTCGCCGTCGTAGTCCTGGCCCAGCGAGGCGATGGTGCGAATGTCCTTGAGGCTGTCGAGGTTGGTGACGTTGGTGTGGCAGTCGTTGCAGAGGTCGACGCGCACCTCGAGCGAGTGCGGGTCGTGGCAGCCGGTGCAATCGTCGACGCCTGGGGCGTGGCGGAAGCGCCAGTCGTAGACCTGGCCCGCGTATTGGTAGCCACCACGCACGCGACCCGCGTTGATGGTCGCCGCCGCTGCGTAGTAGTGAATGTTCAGGAACCCGAGGTTGGCGCTCACCTCGTCGTCCGAGCCGACGGCGGCCATGGCGATGGCCGCTTCGACGTCGTCGCCGGAGGAGCGACCCTGGTGGCACGTCATGCAGCGCGCTTCGGCGCCGAGACCATCGACCGTCTCGCCGGACGGGAAGGTGACCTCGGTGAGCGCGGCCGCCGCGTCGTTGTGACAGGCACCGCACTCGACCACGCTCCCGAGCGGCGCGGGCTGGTTCACCTCACCGGCCGGAGACCCGTCGCCTCCGAGGTAGTCGACGAAGCCGGGCGTGGAGTGGCACCGGGCGCAGCTGGTCGGGACCTCGGCCGGGTCGTCTTCGTTCCAGTGGTTGAAGGCCTCGGCGTCGTAGTCGGCGTGGCCCGAAGCGGTCCAAGCGTCGAGGTAGGGGACCTCGTTCATGACCACGACCGTGAGGCTGGCCGCCACCCCCGTGTCGGAGCCGGTGGCGGTGATGATGGCCTCGCCCGGCTGCACGCCCGTCACCACCCCCGCATCGTCGACGCGGGCGATGGTCTCGGCGCTCGACGACCACGCGTAGGTAGCGTCGTCGCCGCCGGTGGTGGTCGCGTCGAGGGCAACGGTCGCGCCGGTCTCGATGAAGGGAGTGCCCGTGACCGTGACCACCGTCGTCGGCACCGCGGCCTCGGTGACCACGACCCCGTGGGTCGCGGTGGCGCCCGTGTCGGCGCCGGTCACGGTGATGACCGACTCGCCGGCAGCGAGGGCCGTCACCACGCCCGCGTCGTCGACGATGGCGACGTCTTTGCGTGACGAATCCCAGGTGTATGCAGAATCTGCAGCACCTGCGGTCGAGGCATCGAGGGTGATGGAGTCACCCACGAGCAGCCCGTGAGGGCCGTCGATGCTCACCGTGGCGGTCGGCGCGACGACGGGGTCGTCATCGCTGCAAACGCTTACGGAAAGCAGAATCATCAACAGGAGGACGATGCCCCTAAGTCCCTTCATGGTCTCCTCGAACGCTGGGTTTCCCGAGTCTCGGGCCTGCCTCTGCGAGACCCGCAGCCGCGTCGACTGCAACCGTCAGGCCAAGTGTCGCGTCATGGTGAAACGTCGACGCGGCCGTCGACATGGCGCAGGGGATCGAGGATGTCGAGCAAGGGCCCGACGGTCGGGTGGCAGTTGCTGCAGAAGACCGGGCCCGCGGGGTGAGGCGGAGGCGGGGGAAGCCCGTGGCAGGCGTCACACGGGAGCGGACCCGGGGTGACGGTGGTCCAGCTCGGCATGAGCATGGTCCCGCCCGACGGATGCCCGAACGGGAAGACCGCGCCATGGCAGTAGGTGTTGCTGCAGCCACCGTCGACGTAGCTTGGCGAGCTCGTGAAGCTGCGCGCGACGCCACTGAACTGGAGCTCGGCCGGACCGAAGGTGTCGACGTGGCCGGGGTCGAGCAGCGACGTCGGCACCGCGTGGCACTCCTCGCAGGGGACTGGGCGCGCGTTGACGGTCCCCTCGACGTGGGTTCGGTGGGCTCCCACGCCGGGGAAGGAGGTGGCCATGTTGCCGAGCAGATCTCGCGGGGGCGCCGCGCTCGTAGCGTCGCCGTGGCATGCGTTGCATGCGACCGGTGCGCTGACGTCGACCACGCCGTCGACGTGGGCCGAGGGGGCGATGATGGTGTTCATCGCATCGACGACGTCGCCATGGCATTGCGCGCAGGCCTCGATCTGGGGATGGGGAGCTGGCGGCGGCATGCCATGGCAAGAGGTGCAGTCGCTCCCGGGCTGGGTCCAAACCGGTGACGAGGCGCCGTGGCACCAACTGTCGGCGCAGCGCTGTTCGTCACGATCCCAGGCCGGAGAAAGAGCACCGGTCGCGGCCACGCCGGTGAGCCGAACCTCCGCCGGCGCAGGGTCGAGATGGCCCTCGTCGGCGACCGAGGCCGGGACCGTATGACACTCGTCGCAGGCGAGGCGCCGCCCGCGGCCCGTTCCTTCGACATGAACCGCGTGCGCCCCCACCCCTCGCGCCGTGGGGGCGACGGCCCCGTCGAGCCCCGGCGGCGGCGCCCCGAGCTCCCCCGCTCCGTGGCAACCGTCGCAGCGTTCGTCCACGTCAACCACCCCGTCCACGTGGCGGTTCGGGGCGATGATCGCCCCCGACGCGTCGATGACCTCCCCATGGCAAATGGAGCAGTCCTCCGATGCCGGATGCGGCGCGGCAGGCGGCATGGCGTGGCATCGTCCACAGCGCGTCTCCGGCACGTCGGCGGGAACCCAAGAGACGCTCCTGTCTCCGTGACAATAGACCTGCGCGCAGCTTCCGACCGCATACCGCGCCTGCGTGTGGTCGTCGGCGAGGGCGAGGCCGGCGAGCAGAACTTCGGCTGGCAGCGCGGAGTCGGCGTGCCCAGGACTGTCGGTCGCATCGGGAACCTCGTGGCAGGTCTGGCACGGGACCCCGCCGTGGACCTCGTTCGGCATGACGTGCTGCAGGTGCGCCCCCACCCCGCGCAGGCTCGTCGCGGTTCTGCCGTCGAGGCTCACGGGCGGGGCCGAGCGCTGCAGTGGGGTGCCGGGCCGGCTCGGGGAGCCGTGGCACGTGGTGCAGTTGTCCTCATGCCGCTCGGCGGGCCGCTCTCGCGCCTCGAGACACCCCGCAACGAGCAGGAGCACCCATGGGAGATGAACACTACGGGACATGGCAGTACCGGCACATGGGCGCGTCGGGTGAACGTAGGCTGCTCCAACCCGAAGGATGCGGGTTGCCACCGGGGCCCCCCACGCGATGACAGCGGATGCAGTTCGTGGCGGGACCGGCATCGTGGCAGGCCGCGCAGGAGGTGATGTCGCGGCGGGCCGCGCGACCGTGGTGATTGCGTCCGCCCGCATCCGGCCCCACCCAGCCAATGGGGTGAGGATTGAGCGCGCCTTGCCGTTGACCGCTCACCCCGCGCTCGAGGTGACAGCTGTCGCAGAACGACGGTTGGTGGCAGCGCGCACACTCCCCTTGCTGCGACCGGGCCTCGATGGCGTGACGCGCCACGAAGTCGCCGCGATGAATGAGGGGGCGATCGATGGCCTCGGGAAGGATCGTCTTCAGACCCAAGGGCTGCCCCTGGGCATGACAGCGCACGCAGTCCGACTCGGCGTGACACGTGGCGCAGACCCCTTCGTTGCGGCTCGCCACCATGCCGTGGTTCCGAAAGAAGGCGCCGTCGTGGCGGAGAAAGGTCTCAGGCACGAGCCGCTTCAGATCGCGCGGACGATGACAGGACGCACATTCGTCGGCGCGGAGGCCGTCGTCGTGGCAGTCGATGCACAGCTTCATCGGAGGAAAGACCTCCCCCTCGACCCCGTCTTTGGTCACGCCCGTATGGCAGGCCACACATTGGCCCACGAACGCCTCGAGCTCGAGGTGGGTCTCGTGCGAGAAGATGATCTCGGTCCGCTTGTGCGACCACGGACGCACCCGCGAGAAGAGCTCCTCGGAGGCCTCACCGTGACACCGGCGACAGAGCTCAGGATCGCCGCGCTTCTGCTCGCGATCGTGGCGGATCTCGTCGTGACAGGTGGCGCAGCTGGGGCACGGGGGCTGACCTGGCTTGCCACAGCGGTCCTCGGTGAGGTGCGCACGATGGGGGAACCCGGGGGCCAGCAGCTCGGTGCAGCCGAGGGCGAGCACGGTGATGCATCCCAGGAGCCAGGCGTGCAACGGCTTCATCGCACCTCCCCTTCCCAATCGACCTCGACACGGAGGGTGCCCTGGATGTCGGTGAGCGCGTAGGGTGAGCGGGCGAGCGACGTGGCGACCAATAGCTTGAGGTAGCGCGCGACGTCGTAGCCACTGCTGAGCACGCCCACGACCGACGTCGAGACACCGGAGATGGGCTCGTCGTAGAGGTAGAGAAAACCATCGGCGGTGAAGTGAGCGCGAGACCAGGGGCGCAGTGAGGCAGAAGCGCGGATCTGGTGGTAGCCATTGATGGCTTCTCGTACGCGCCGATAGCCCAAACGCCCTACGGTGTGCAATGCGCCATCGCTCGAGAGCCGGAGATGACCCCCCACGCGGTGACCGAAAGCGCCCCCCTCGAAGCGGTCGAGGTAGGCGTCTCCCCCCACCCGCAACCAGGAGACGGCGCGCCATTGGCCGTCGATGCCCCACTCGTCGAAGGCATTGGTGGAGAAGACCGAGAGGACCGACTGGCGCGAGAGCATGAGGGCCGGTACCAGATGCTGATAGCTCCCACTCAGAACGACGCGGTCGGTGGGGTACACGTCGAGCACGGCGCGAAGGTCGGACACGTCGGTCGCGTCGACGTCGAGCAGGACGCGCCCCGTGAGGGCGAAGAGCTCCATCGGCGTGAAGTTGGCGTCGACGGCAGCGGTTCGGCGGGCGACGCCTCCGTCGGCCCGCTGCTCGTGAAACGAGAGGCCGGCGTCGATGACGTCGCGGTCGGTGTAGTAGGCCCGCGCGCCGACGAGCCAATGCTGCTCGCGGGACGGTGCGCGCAATACTTCGGGATCACGCACGAGCTCGGCGGCCGCCGATCCGAGCAGATGATAGCCCGGCTGCTGGTTCCACCGAGGCAGCACGGCGAAACCACCGTAGGCGTCGAGGCCCAAGCCGAAGGGGGCTTCGACGCCCGCCTGGGCACCGTCGAAGCGAACGAAGCGTGCAGCGCCGCCGCCGCGAACCTGCCGCCCGATGGTGACGTAGCCGTGGTCGAAGCGCTGACGAATGCGCGCGACCTGCACGTCGCCGTCGAGGCGTTGCACGGGTCCGGCGTCGCCGAGGTTGAGGTTGCCCCACGCCCCGAGCTCGACGTCGATGCTGTCGTCGCCCCACGGCACGTCGAGGTCGTCGATGCGAAGCTGCGCGAAGTTGTAGAGCGGCAATGCGATACCACCCTCCACGAGCCCTCCCCTGGGGTCGTAGCCCGACCGTCGAAAGAGACGCCCTACCGTTTCGACGTGGAAGCTGTAGGCGAACAGATCTTCCCCTTCGACCACGCCCGCTTCGGCGCGTGGTTGGGCCGCCGCGGGGGAGGCCAAGACACTGCCTCCCACCACGATGGCGAACGCGATCTCAATCCGCGTCGGCCGCACCCTCACCTCGAGGTTGAACCGTGGCGTCCTCGAGCAGGACCTCGTAGCGGTAGCCGCTGCCCAGATCCTTGTCGCGCACGACGGTGCCTTCGAGCACCACCACGTCGCCGATCTCGGGCTGGCTCGAGGTGGTCACCACCAGGTCGTTCTGATGCCGACCCGCATCGCCGGTGCCGTCCTGAACGTGCAGCCAGGTCTTGCCGAGCACGTTGGGCGTGACCTTCATCACCCGGGCCGCGAGCTTCACCTTCTTGCCCGCGAGGGTGGGGTCGGTGAACAGCTGCCCCACCGTGACCCCACCTTCGAGGGGCGCCACCGTGGCGGCTGGTGCAGCGGCCGGATGACCGGCGGGCATCTCTCCTGTGGCCGGGTGACCAGGAGGCATGGCGCCGGGTCCACCCATGGGAGGGTGACCGGCCGGGAGCGGGCCCGGAGCGTCGAGCGGAGGGTGGCCGGGAGGAAGCGGCCGACCGTCCACAGCGTCGAGCGGGGGAGGCGCGCCCGTCTGAGGCGGGGTCGGGGTGGGCTCGTGTTGAGCCACCGGGGCCGGGTCGTTCGAGCCCTGATAGACCGCGGCGCCGATCGCGGCGGCGCCGACGGCGACGATGAGGATGACTTCGCTTCTCATGGTTCTCAACGGAAGAGGTGGCAGCCCGTGCACCGCGGGCTGTCGGGGTTGTGGTCCTTCATCTGGGCGTGGCAGCCCACGCAGCTTGCACGGGTCGCGGGGACGGCGGCCCGGTGCATGGATGCGTGGCAGTCGGTGCACGTGCCGTGCGCCGCGGTTCGATGCAAACCGCTCCGCTGCTGGTGACAGCTGGTGCAGGCGGGCGCTGAGACGAGAGCCTGGGGTCCGTGCGGAGCGTGGCAGCCGTCGCAGCCCTTGCTCAGACCACCGTGGGTGCTCGACGCGATGGTGCTGTGGCAAGACGTGCAGGCCTTCTGACGCAACGCCCCCGCGTGGGGCTCGTGACAGCTGGCGCAGGCGCGGTGTCCCGCCGGCGCCGACTTGGCCACCGTCGCGTGGCAGCCGTCGCAGTTCTTCACCACCGCCCCGCCGTGGGGCTCGTGACACCCGCCACATGTGCCGTGCTCTTTGCGCAGCGCGCGCGTGGGGCCGGCGTGGCAGCTACTGCACGATGCGCCCAGGGTCGCGGGACGATGCGGAAGCCCGCTGTGGCAGCCATCACAGCTGGCGTGGCCCTTTCGCACCGACGCGGCAGCGACGGTCGAGCTGTGGCAGCGGTTGCAGAGGGTCTTGGGGGTCGCCTCGGCCAACTTGAACTGGTGCGGAGCGTGGCAGCTCTCACAGGCGGTGGACCCGTGGAACGAGAGATCGGTGGCCGCATCGTGGTGGCAGTGGCTGCAGTCACGGGCCACGCTCTTCTGACCCGAGGGAGGGTGCGGCGTGTGACAGGTCGCGCAGACGGCGCCGGTCGCCGCCTGCGGATGGTCGGTGCTCGCCCCTTCGTGGCAACTGACGCAGGCGCGGGCCACGCCGCTCTTGGGGGCATGGGGCGCGTGGCAGCTCTTGCAGTCGGCGTGGGCCGCCACGGTTCCCCCGCCGAGCACCGGCATCGACGCATGGCAGGTCGAGCAGGCAACCGCAGTCATTGCGTTCACACCGTCCAGCGGCGCACCTTTTGCGCCACGCTCGTGCGGTCGATGGCATGTGGTGCAGTCGTCGTGGCCCCCTTCGAAGGTCGCCGTGGCGGGCACGGCGTGCTCGCCCTCACCGTGGCAGGTCGTGCAGCTGTCGCCGGCAAAACGCGCCGCCGCGTGGAGCTGCTGATGACAACCACTGCAAACCTCGGAGGTATTGGCCTTCGTGCCTTGGTGCGTGTGGGGGAGACCATCGTGGCAGGAGGTGCACTCCTGAGGCCGGGCGACCTCTGCCCCGTGCGGCGCATGACAGGTCGCGCAGGTGCTGCGCGCGTGCACCGTGACGGCCGCGATCTGGCCCTGCGCTTCGCTGTGGCAGCGCAAGCAGTCCCAGGTCTCGGGGGCTTCAGGGGCGCTCATGCCGGCGAAAACGTGGCAAGTGGTGCAGGCCGTCGCTTCGGCCGGAGCGCCCTCACGGCGACCATGGGCCTGCGCCACCTGTTCGGCGTGACACGTGCGGCAGACCTCGGCGGTGGGCTCGTCGATCCCTTCGGCGGCGAGGTCGTGGCAGGCGCGGCACGGGACGGCTTCTTCGATGACGTGCACACGATGGCCCGGCAGACCCCGCGCCTGCTGCCAGCTCGCGCCCACCGTGAGCCCAGGTCCACGGTCGCTCTCGAGCCCACACGCGGCGAGCAGGCACGCGACGAGAACGGCGACGATACGCCCACGCCACGCGGTGAGATGGAAGCGAGAGACCATGGGCAAGACGCGCTCCCGCGCTCCCGCCCCCAAGCAACTGTCGTGCCCTTCGTCTCATCTCGGGCCGGAGAGCCTTGGCCTGTTGCGTGCAAGCAGGGCGCGAGGTCGCAGCACCGGGACCGCCACAGATTCTCATGCAAGCTTCGATCACTCTGCTCGGCGTCGTGTGCCTGGTCTCGGTCGCCGGGGCCCTGGCCATCGTCGCGCAGCACCTCCGCAAAAAGCCCGCGCTGAGCTTCGCGACCAAGATCACCCTGCTCTTCGGCCTCGGCGTCTTCCCAGCATCGGCAGCCGTGTCGAGCACGGTGACGGGCATGGAAGCGACGACCCATCGCACCTTCTGTGGCTCATGCCACTCGATGGACGCCTACGTCGCCGACGCCGACGATCCTCTGAGCCAGTCGATGGCCGCACGTCACGGCCGCAACCCCTACTTCGGGGATCACAACTGCTACACGTGCCACGCCGACTACGGGATGCTGGGCTATCCCCTCACCAAGCTCAACGGCATGCGGCACGTCTACGAGTACTACCTCGGCGGTTGGCGCAACAAGACGCCGGAGCAGACGCTGACCGACATCCACCTGCAGAAGCCCTACCGCGACAAGTTCGGATTCCGTGAGGGCATGTTCCCGATCGCGGAGTCGGCGGGCCGGCGGTCGCTGGCGTTGCCGTTCCACACCCGGCTGACGGAGCGGGAGGTGGAGATGGTGGCCCAGACGCTGGAGGTCATGATCCGGCGCGAGGACCTGACGCGGGCGTGAGTGACCTCAGCGAGCC
>JAUHZF010000093.1 GCA_030426145.1 Polyangia bacterium | reverse complement strand
CGAGGTTCGAGGTTCGAGGTTCGAGGTTCGAGGTTCGAGGTTCGAGGTTCGAGGTTCGAGGTTCGAGGTTCGAGGTTCGAGGTTCGAGGTCCTCGAGCCCGAGAACGAGCCCGAGAACGAGCCCGAGAACGAGCCCGAGGCGCCAGCGCTACTTCACACCTAGGCCTTTGCTCAGCTCGCCCTGTTCACGAAGCTGTTTCAGCTCGCTGTAGCGCGTCGTGAGGAGCGACTGGCGGTCGCGAAGCAGCAGCGTGAACCGAAACAGCTCCTCGAGCACATCCACGACCCGGTCGCGGTAGCTCGACGGCTTCATGCGCCCGTCGTCGTCGAACTCCTGCCATGCCTTGGCCACCGAGGACTGGTTCGGGATGGTGAACATGCGCATCCAGCGACCGAGCACGCGGAGTTGGTTGACCGTGTTGAAGGACTGAGACCCACCGCAGACCTGCATGACGGCGAGACACCGGCCTTGGGTCGGACGAACCGCCCCGTCCGACAGCGGTAGCCAGTCGATCTGGTTCTTGAATGCGGCCGTCATGCTCCCGTGCTGCTCGGGCGACACCCAAACGTGCGCCTCCGACCACACCGAGGCGGCGCGTAGTCGCTGCACTTCTGGGTGGTCGTTGGAGGTGCGGTCGAACACCGGAAGGCCATGCGGGTCGAAGACCTTCACCTCGCACCCGAAAGCGGTGAGCACCCGCTCGACCTCCAGCGCGAGGAGGCGGCTGTAGCTGGTGGACCGCAGTGACCCGTAGAGGACCAGCACCCGAGGAGGGTGGGTCGACGGTGTTGCCGAGAGGTCGGAGAGGGTCTGCGCGACGTCGTGCGGAGGCAGGTCATCGTCGATGTGCCCAGTCATGCCGCCGCTATACCTCGGCAGCGAGAAGGCCTCGTGTCTCAAAGAGAGACACGAACGACAGAGCCTCTGTATCTGCTGTCCCGAACTGAGACGTGCCCCGACGAGACATCGAGGCCTTAGGCGCGTCGCGGGTCGGTACGCCCTTTGCGATGTGGAGAGGCATGACCGCACGTCTCACCGCCAAGAGCTTCATCCTCGTCGGACTGTTCGCCCTGCTTGCCACGGGCTGCGCCGATGAAGAGCGAGTGCTCTCGCCGGTCGACCCCGTCATGGTGGATGCAGGCGACCCCGATGGCGGTGCCGGCGGTCGGGGCGACGACGTCGAGGTCGGCGGTTGCGAGGACGGCGCCATCCGGACCTGCAAGATCCAGATCGACGAGAACAACTGCTTCGTCGGGGCGCAGCAGTGTGAGTTCGGCCTCTGGGGCGACTGCCTCGACCCCGACGATCTCGAAGGCGACGTGCTCCCCGCCTCCGACCTCGACGAAGAGGACGCCGAGGACGAAGAGGGCTGATCCGGCGTCAGTAGGTCGCGCGGCGATAGTCGACGCCCGCCTCGAGCTCGAAGAGCTCGATGACGACGTCACCAACACAGGAGATGGGCGAGGGGCGCTCATCGGCGTGAACGGCGCCGAGCCGTAGGGACGCCCGCAGGTCATCGTCGCTGCCGCCGAAGACCACGATGGGCATCTCTGCGGTGAGCGGATGTCGGCGTAGCGCGCCGACGATGACGACGGCCTCGGGCGTGCCGAGGTCGACCACGACGACGTCCGGGTGGAGCGCCGCCACCATGGATACCCAAGTCGCAGGCGCAGTGAGGTTTGCAGAGAAGAGGCCGAAAACGGCCTCATGCCCGGCGTCGGACGCGACCACGATGCCTTGAGCCCTCAACGTCTCGGCGAGGACGTAGCGACCGGCAGCCGCCCCGGTCACGATGAAGGCGAGGGGGGCGAGGACTTGGCGTAGGGGCACGGGGTTTGGGCTCAGTTTCACCGTGGGTAACCTTTCGTCGGGTGAATTGAACGGCTGTGAGCCGCGCGCCTTGAGCCGAACCGTTGACCTGAGTCTTCGCCCAAGCGACCCTCCCGGGGCCGCATGAAGAGCGACGAAGAGCTGATGCAGGCCTACATCGAGGGTGACGTGGCCGCCTTCTCCGAGCTCTTCGATCGGTATGGGCCCATGTTGTTGCGGATCATGCGACGTCAACTGCGCGACGACGACGCCCAGGAGCTGGTGCAGCAGACGTTCCTGCAGATGCACCGGGCTCGGAACGACTTCGATACGAGCCGAAAGCTCCGGCCGTGGCTGATGACCATCGCCTACAACCTCAAGCGAGAGCTCTTCCGGCGCCGTGGACGCAAGCCCGAGGCCGCCCTGGAGGTGGAGCCAGAGGCTGAGGACCGCGGCGACATCGTCGAGCGCAAGAGCGAAGCCGCGCGCCTCCGCCGAGCCCTCGCCACGCTGCCCGAAGGCCAGCGCGAGGTCATCGAGATGCACTGGTTCGAGGAGCTGAGCTTCCCCGAAGTCGCCGAGATCCTCGGCATGACGACAAGCGCGGTGAAGGTGCGCGCCCACCGGGGCTACAAGGCGCTCCGCGCAACCCTGGAGAAGGATGTAACCGGCGGTTGAGAGGCCGCATAGGCCCTCACACGAACGAGTTCTTCGCAACGAAACCACCATGGCCACCTCATCCGACATCGACGCACTCGCCCCCGACATGGCGGACGACATGCGCGCTGCCCGCGAGCTCTTGGGCGGCAGTCCCGCCGCCGAGCTTCCACCTGGCCTCGCGGCCCTGCGAGCACGTGTGGACGAGGATCTCGAGCGCGAGCAGGGCCTCTTGGCCACCCTGCGGGCCCTCCCGACCCCGCAGCGCATCGGGCTCGTGGTCATCCTCACGGGGCTGCTGATGGGCCTCACCGCCGTCGTCACGCCTCGAGGTGAGATGGCTGACTACCCGGTCGTCCGCATGGTCGTCGTGCTCGCGGTCATGGGCGCGCTCATGGCGGTGGCCGTCTGGCGCCTGCTGCGCCCGCTTCACCTCCCCAAGCCGTCGAGCACCGCCACCCGACTCCTGCTGGTGGCCGGGGTCCTCGCGCCCACGGTCGCGGCCTTGTGGCCCGTCTACGGCCACGCCGGGCACGATCCTGGTCACGGATTGAGCTTTGCAGTGGGCTGCGGCCAGTGCATGGCCTTCGGCGCCGTCATGGGTGCCCCCGTGCTCGCCCTCGCCACCATGCTTCGCCGAGCCAAAGTCGACGGCGCGGCCGTGGTGGCGCTGGCTGGGGTTGCGGCCGGACTCGTCGGCAACCTCACCCTACAGCTCCACTGCCCGGTCACCGACCCGCTGCACCTTCTGCTGGCGCATGCCAGCCTCGCCCTCATCCTCGGCGTCGTCGCACTGCGGTGGCGCTAGCGATGAACCGCAACGCTTTACCCTCCCGCTGCTTTACCCTCCCCTTCGGCCCGCCAAAGGAGTCGACACCATGAAGATCCATGCGCTCATCGGAGCCCTGCTGCTGGTCGCGACCGGCTGTGGCGACAATCAAGAGCCCGAAGCCGCGGTCGCGTTCTGGAACCAGCTCCAGACCGACGACTACCGCAGCAACTTCGCCCGCGCGCCGGGATGGCCTGGTCGCGAGCCGAGTAAGGCCATCCACGCCGACTTCGTCGAGATCTACATCAACGACGTCGTCGTCGATGCCCTCGACGCGGGCGAGCCCATCACGGCCTGGCCGGACGGCTCCCTCATCGTGAAAGATGGCTACGACGGCGATGAGGAGCTCAACGTCGTCGCGGCGATGGAGAAGCGGGACGGCGCCTGGTTCTGGGCCGAGTGGTTCGACCTGGAGAGCGGGGAGGCCAAGTACAGCGGATCCCCACGGCTCTGTACCGACTGTCACAGCGACGGCGACGACTTCGTCACGAGCTTCTCGTTCCCCGCCGCCCAATAGCCTTCGCAGCCCTTCGCAGCAGCTTTTCGACCCCAGCGCACCTTGTGCGAGCTTCGGTATGTGGTGACCCTAAGCGCCATGCCGATGCTCATGTACGGAAACCACCGCGCGATCGCGTGCATCATCCTCCACAAGCGCGGAGAGCTTCCGGCCAGCACGGTGATCGGTGAGCAGCCCAACGGCCCTCTGACCGTAGGCGAGTTGGTGGAGCTGTACGAAAAAGACCAGCTCACGACCGGGAACAGCAACTACCGCGGGATCCCTTGGTTCGACGACAGCAAGGTCATGTCGATCGTGCAGGGCTTCGACCTGTCGGAGATGTTCAACCCGAGCCGCGACGGCGGCCAAGGGGTGGTGCTCGTCAACCGCGCCGGTCACAGCGCCCGCGAGATGAAGGGCGACGGAGGCTACGGCGTCTCCCTCGGCGCCTTCATCCGCAGCGCGTGCTAGCCAGTCACCAACCCCGCATTCACACCGATCACGAGCCCACTCACCAGCAGGGTCGGGCAATCCGTCCCGTTTCGATTACCCTTGGGCGTCATGACGCGCCGGGTGCCCTGGGGACTGCTGACGCTTCTTCTCCTCACGCTTTCGCTCTGCGGATGCGACGCGTTGAAGGACCTGTCCGGATCGAAGGACACGACCGAGGACGACAGGGCGAAGAAGAAGAAAAAGAAGAAGAAGGAGAAAAAGAAGTCCAAGAAGAAGGACGACGAGGGCGGCGACGAAGACGACGGGGGCACGTCGAAGCCCCCTGAGAACCCGCTCCCGACGAGCGGCAGCGCGGGGCTGGCCGCCCCCGACAACGACGCCAAGGTGACGGCCAAGGTCAAGGCGGTCATCAAGTGTGACTTCAAGGCCTACGGCTTCTCCAGCTCGGATTGCCCCGCCTACAAGGACTGGCTCCAGGGCGACGTCGTCCGCGGAGGACGCGCCGACGCCACGCTCGTGAACCTCGCCGAGGACGGCGAGGTGAAGGTTCGCTACCTCGCCGTGAGCGCACTGAGCACGCACGGGCACGACTATCAAAAGGACGCGGCGATGGTGAAACGACTCGTCGCGGTCTTCTCGAAGGAGTCGAACGACCAGGTGGCGCGGCCGCTCGCGCGCGTGCTGTGCAAAGCCAAGCACGACGAGACGGGCACCACGCAGTCCATCCTCGACGCCATCAAGGCCAGCTCCCACGAGGATGCCAAAGAGGCCTACCTGAGTTCGGTGCTCGTCTACAACACCAAGAACACCACGGTACGCGACGTGGTGCACAACACCGCCGAGAAGGGCTCGACGGCCAAGCTGCGCCAGGCATCCCTCACCGGGCTCGGCTACACGAGCTACGGCACGCCCAAGGCCGACCGTGAAGCGCTCTGCACCTTCTTCCGCGAGCGGGCCGAGCAGGACAGCGACGACGCGGTGGCCGAGCACGCCCTCGACATGCTCTTCCGCGGCTTCGACGACATCTGCAAAGGTGAATACGATGCCGGCCTCAAGTGGGCCGAAGGCCGCGTGAGCAAGGGCAACATCGTGAGCATGGACCTGCCCGGGGCGCTGCGCAGTCTGGGTCAGATGAAGCACGCCACGCCGGCCCAGAAGTCGAAGGCCACGGAGCTGCTTCGCACCTGTGTCGGCAAGGACACGGCCAAGGACATCGCCCGCTCGCAGTGCCTTCGCTACTACTACGAGTTCGAGCCCGCGAAGGGTGTCGCCCTGGCCAAGACGCTAGTCGACGACAAGAACTTCACCATCAAGTACACCGCCAAGGACATCGTGAAGAAGGGCGTCAAATAGGTCGAGATAGAGGACGCCACGTCGCGTGGCCTCTATCGCTTAACCCAGGACCGAACATGAATGACGGCGTGAACCCCTACGCGGCCCCCGAACACCCAGGCGGCCCTCCGATGCAGAACTACGGCGCTCCCGGACAGCGTCATGGAGAGGTCCATGGCGACGTGATGATGGCGCTGCTTCAGACGCGGCGCTGGGTGATGGTCATCGGCGTGATCTGCGTCATCTTCGCCGGCTTCATGTGCCTGGCTGCGTTGGCGATGCTCGCGGTCACGGCCGCCCCGAACATGTCGGAGCTCCCCTTCCCGCCTGCCGTTTTGAGCGGGTTCTATCTCGCGTTCGCCGCCGCCTACGTCCCGCCAGCGCTCTACTTGATGCGATATGCGAGCGCGATCCGCGATCTCGAGCACAACCGGAGCCAGGAGACGTTGGCGCGTGCGCTCGGCCACCAGAAGTCGTTCTGGAAGTACGCGGGGATCTTCACCCTCGCCATCGTGGGGATCTACTTGCTCGTGATCGTCGGCGCCGTCTTCACCGGCTTCATGGCCGCCGCAGCTAGGTAGGCTCGAGAGGCGGCGGCAAGGTCGTGGTGGGAGGGGGGCGGTAACATGTCGCACAGAACGTCGTGCCGAGACGCACGTGCACCCGCACGACCTCCCCTATCTCGATGGGCCCCTCGCATGCATCGCAGAGCGTGCCCACGGTCATGGTGAGCGTTTCGTAGCCTTCGAGGGGATAGGTGATCCCGCGCATGATGCGCGGCCAGGCCTGCGGCTTGACGATGAACCGACGGTAGCCCTCCTCCATTGCCGCAAAGCGCCGCACGAGCTTCTCCGGCACCCCGTGCGCCCGAAGCGTGCGTTGCATGAGCGCCGCCCTGTGGTCGAAGAGCTCGTCGGAGATGACCATCCAGTGGTGGGCATTGCGCGGGCGGTCGCCGAAATAGGTGGTGGTGCCGGTGAAGACGCGCGCCAAGAACTCGTACTGCTTTCCGATGGACCGCTGGATGTGAGTATGACCGAAGTACACCCGAAGCCGGGGGTCGTCGTAGACTTGACGGTAGAAGTCTTCGAGCACGGCGCGTAGCTTGGGTCCACGGTCGAAGGCTTCCCACATCTCCTCATCAGGCGGCGGATAGCGCACCGGTTCTTCGGTCACCTCGGGGTCGATGTCGGCGGTCACGAACGGGTCGGCGTAGATGGCATCGGCTTCGGCTCCCGCCCCGATGGCGGCTACACGCGCCGCCTCGATCATCTTCGGCGCACCGCACAGGTAGACGAGCGCATCCGAGAGGTCGACGTTGCCGGAGAAAGCTACCTCATGAACCAGCCCACGCGACGCCGCATCGGGCGCATTCGGTGAGCAGCGCCGGTATCCGAAGTTGGCATGCGCTTCGGCGAGCGCGGTGATGGTGCGCACGAGGTAGTGCTCCTCGTCGGTCCTCGCTCCAACGAAGAGGCGGATCTCCCCGCGGTGTCCGGCGTGGAGCGCGTCGCGAACGATGCCGTAGAGCGGAGCGAGCCCGGTGCCCGTGCCGAGGAGCCAGAGCGGACGCGACGCATCTTCTCCCCGATAGAAGCTGCGCCCCTCCGGCCCCTGAAGGTCGACCTCGTCCCCCACCTCGAGCTCGTCGAGGAGCCAGCCACTCATGCGGCCGAAGGGAATGCGGCGCACGTGGAGCTCGAGGTGCTCGTCGAGCGCGGGTACGCTCGCGAGCGAGTAGCTGCGCGTGAGCCCGTCGGCCGGCCGCCTCAAGTTCACGAACTGGCCCGCGTGGTAGTAGAGTGAGGTGGCGGGCTCGATGCGAAGCCGCCCCACGTCGGGGCTGAGCATGGTCTTGTCGACGACCGTCGCTCTACCGAAGATGTCCCCATCCCGCGGCAGTGAGATCTGCGCGTGTCCGTCGGGCACGGCGCGACAAGCGAGAAAGTAGCCCTTACCACGTAGGCGGGCCTGCACCCCCTCCGAGGCGACGGCGGGGATCTGGCCGCCTTCGCACCGCATCAGGCACACGAGACACACCCCCTGCCGGCAGGAGTAAGGCGGTGTTCGGCCCTGACGCATCAAGGCGTCGAGAACGGTCTCCCCCTCGCGCCGCTCGTAGGTCTTGCCTTCGAAATGTAGCTTCGGCATCGCCCCCCTCCGCGAAGCTATCAGAGTCGGCTTCTTCGGGGGGCGTGCAAAGTGGGTCGCTCAGTGCTTGTCGTGCTTGCGGGTGACGCCGGGGTGCGTCGGGTCACCGGGCTCGTGACGGGTGTTGTCCGAGTGCCGCTCACCGTCGCGATCCGTGAAGCTCATCATGAGGTCACGGCGGTAGATGAACTGCTCGCGCGAGTCGTAAGGAACGGGGTGCATGCCGGTATCCATCCGGATCGCATCGCAGGGGCAGGCCTCGACGCAGAAGCCGCAGAAGATGCAGCGGAGCTCATCGATCACGAACTCCGTCGGGTACTTCTCGTAGCCGCGGCGCGCGTCGCCCTCGGGATACTCGCCGGGCACGATGTGGATGCACTGTGCGGGGCAGGCGGTCGAGCAGCACAGGCACGCCACGCAGCGCATCGAACCGTCGTCCCGGATGGTGAGACGGTGCAGGCCGCGGAAACGCTCCGGGTAGGGCCGCTTCTCCTCCGGGTACTCGAGGGTGGTGAGGCCACCGTCGTAGTTCTCGAGCACTGGGTCGCGCTTCTGCCCGAGGAGGCGCTCTTTGAAGTTCACGAAGAAGGCCTTCATCGTGATCCCCGTGCCCTTGGCCCAGGCCGGAATGTAGGTCTGAACCCCGGCCGTGCGCTTCGGTCGCGGGATGACCGCGGGCTCGTCATAGCGAACGGCCCGCTTGGTCCAGGGCTTGTTTTCGGAGAGATCGGGTGCCGTCGTGCTCATGAGGGTCGGCTCACTTCGAAGATGAGGGTCAGGCCTGCATGCGGGAGGGCTTCACACCGCCGGCGGCGTCGGCCAGCTTGGCCGACGTCGACACCACGATGCGCTGCCGCTTGGGCGGCTCGAGGAGGTAGGTCACGAAGGCCACCGTGCCGAGCAACCCACCGAGCGCCAGGATGCCTTGGGTGATGTCGGCCACGAGATCCATGGCCTTGGACACCTGGGGACCGCCGGCGTCGATGGCCAGCATCACCGCGCCGGTCACCATGATGTTGACCAGGGTGAGGGGCAGGAGCTTCGTCCAACCGAGCTTCATCAGCTGGTCGTAGCGGAAGCGCGGGAGCGTCCAGCGAATGAAGAGGTGGAAGAAGACGAAGCCGATGGTCTTCGTGCTGAAGGCGAGGAAGTGAATGATGGTCACCGAGAGGTGGCTCATCTTCAGCTCGTAGAGGACCGAGTCGCCGAAGGCGATGTGCAGCCCGTCGCCGTGCAAGAAGGGCAGGTGGTACCCACCGAAGAAGAGGGTGACGATGAGCGCGCTCGAGAAGACGAACTCGGCGTACTCGCCCACCATGAAGAGCAGCCACTTCCCGCCGGAGTACTCGATGAAGTAGCCCGCACCGAGCTCACTCTCGCCCTCGGGGAGGTCGAAGGGGATGCGCTTGGTCTCGGCCACCGCCGCCGCGAAGAACAGGAAGAAGGCCAGCGGCTGGGCGAAGATCCCCCAGGTGTTCTGGCCCTGCCACTCGACGATCTCGCGCAGGTTCACCGTGCCGCAGATCATCAGCATGCCCACGATGGCGAGGCCGAGAGCGACCTCGTAGCTGACCATCTGGCTGGTGGCGCGAAGTCCACCGAGGAGGGCGGGCTTGCTGTCGCTGGCCCAGCCCGCGAGAGCCGCGCCGATGATGCCGGTGCCGGCGATCGCGAAGACGAAGAGCAGCCCCATGTCGATGTCGGCGATCATGAAGGGCACGGTGTTGTAGTTGGCCGGGCATGCACCGGACGCGTCGATGACGTTGGCGAGACCGCCGAGCTCGTGCAGATCGAGCATGCCGTCGAGGTTGGTGTCCTTGAAGCAGAGGCTGCTGCCGAAGGGCACCACCGCCACCGTGACCAGCGCCGTGGTCATGCTGATGATGGGGGCAAGGCTGTAAAGCAGGAGATCGGCTCGCTTGGGGGCGAGGTCCTCCTTCATGAATGCCTTCACCGTGTCGGCCGCCGCGTGCAGCGTGCCTGCGAGGCGGAGCTCGGTCTTGCCGTCGGGGAGCTTGGACGCGGCGTAGAAGCCGGCGCCTGCGATCATCACGAAGGCGAGGGTGCCGCAGATCCCCGGAGCCCACTGCGTGGCCCAGACCTGAGGCGGCAAGGCGCGCACGAGCGGCAGCACCAAGAGGTGGGCCGCGAGACCACCGTAGAAGTAATTGCGGGGTGGAACCCGGCTCACCAGCTCGTCGAAGCCGTTGTCGGCGCCATGCTTGCGCACGTGGTTGCTGAGAAGGAGCATCCAGAACCAGCCGACGAGGATCGCGATCTCGAGGCCGGTCGTCATGCGGGCCTGCTCGAGGCCCGGCGCCGCGTTCCAGAAGAAGAAGCCGAAGGGTGCCCCGATGGCGACCGCGGCGCCGGCGATGACCAGGCGCAGCGGGTTGCTCGGCACCTTGACCACCGCGCGGTTGGGACCGACGCGGTGCTGGACCAGCGCGCTCTGGCGACGGTCGGCCCACACGCTCAGGCCCGCAAAGTTGAGGATGAAGCCCAGGATGATGGCGATCTTGACGATCGTCAGCAGCAGGTCGGCCAGCGTCATGTCAGCTCTCCGCTCCTTCGGCCGGAGCCTCGGTGTCTTCCTCGGAGGCTTCCGGGGTGGCGGGTGCCCCCGCCTCGAGCATCGCCTGCTCGAGGTCGGCGCGGCCACGCCAATCGATCTTGTAGCCGAGGGCTCGGCCGAGGGCCGCGGCCAGCTGCCAGCCGGGGAAGCTCTCGCCGTACTTCTCGAGCACGGCGTCGGTCTTCTGGGCGATGCCCTTGGCGTTGATGAAGGTGCCACGCACCTCGGCCCAGGAGCAGGCCGGGAGCGCGATCTGAGCTGCATCGCTCATGACCCCTTCGTGGGTGCAGATGGCGACGTAACCCTTGAGCCCCTTGAGGGCAGCCTTGGCCTCGGCTTCGTCGCAGTCGATCGCCGAGCCGAGGCTGATGGCGTGGTCGACGGCCCCGTCACCAATGGCCGCCACCAGCTGCTCGAAGGACTTGGGCTCTCCGAGCTCGAGCAGCTCGCAGACCTTGGCCACGCCCGCGGTGTTCGGGTTCTTGTCCTTGTGGATGAGGATGTCGTCCTCGTCGCCGTCGGGACGGCGCGCGACGTAGACCTCGTCGATCCCCATGAAGCGCTTGGCCACGAAGGCGAGGGCGAAGTTGTCCTCGAGGCTGTGGCCTGCGCTGAGCACGACCGTCGTCTTGCCGGCCGCGTGGCCCTCGAGCTGGCGCTTGGCCGCATCGATGGCCTCGGGCACCGTGGCGTCGTCTCCGCCGACATGGGCGTGCAGCAGGCGCCCCTCGTAGGCCTCGGGGTAGCTGAGCATGCCGGCGTCGCACATCCAGTAGCCGTTGACCTCTTCGTTGTCGCGCGGACGGTAGCGATAGGGCTTGTTGTCGCGCGGGTCGTAGTCGAGGTAGGCGTTGCAGCCCGTGGCGCAGCCCTGGCAGACGCTGCGACCGGTTCGGAGGAACCACACCCGCGCCTTGAAGCGGAAGTGGTTGCTCGTGAGGGCGCCAACCGGGCACACGTGCTCGGTCATGAGCGAGTAGTCGTGGTCGAGCTCGCGTCCCTGCGAGACCATGATCTCGTTGCGGTTGCCGCGCTGCCGCATGTCGAGCACCGGGTCCTTGGCCACCTCGGCCGACACCCGGATGCAGCGCGTGCACATGATGCAGCGCTCGCCGTCGTAGACGATGGTCTCGCCGAAGACGACGCCCTTGGGCTTGTGCACCGGCTCTTGGTGCATGCGCTTGCTGGTGCGCTGATGCTCGAGCCAGTAGTCCTGCAGGTCGCACTCGCCGGCCTGGTCGCAGATGGGGCAGTCGACGGGATGGTTGAGGAGCAAGAGCTCCTGCACCGCGGCGCGAGCGCGCTTCACGTCCTCGCTCTCGTCGCTGTGCACCACCATGCCGTCCGCGCACTGCATCTGGCAGGCGGGCTGGAGCTTCGGCTTCTTGGCCGGGACGTAGTCGCCCAGCTCTTTGTCGTACTCGAGGATGTCGAGCATCATCTTGCCGCGCCCGGGCGGCGGCTCGACGTCGACGAGGCACATACGGCAGTTGGCCGGAGCGCTCAGCCCCGGGTGCCAGCAGTAGTGCGGGATGTCGATGCCGGCCTTGTAGGCGGCCTTGATGATCGTCTCGCCCTTGTCGAAGGGGATCTCGCGACCATCGATCGTGATCTTTCCGTCAGCCATCGGTCAGTACAGGTAGTCCACGCGCTTCTTCGTCAAAGCGACGTCGAGAATCAGTGGTCGCACTCCCCGCCGATCATGTTGATCGAGCCGAAGGTGGGCACGATGTCCGGGATCATCTGTCCCGTGATCAATTGCTCGAGGCCCGCCGTCGAGGCGAAGCTCGGGGGACGGATACGCAGACGCCAAGGCGTCCCGCTGCCGTCGGAGACCATGTAGAAGCCGAGCTCGCCGTTGCCGCTCTCGGTGTACGAGTAACATTCGCCGGCCGGCACCTTGATGCCCTCCATCACGATCTTGAAGTGCTGAATGGTGCCTTCGATCGTGTTGTAGACCTGCTCCTTGGGGGGAAGGATGATGCGCGGGTCCTCGACGTTGACCGGCCCTTCGTCGGCCATCATCTCGAGCGCCTGCTCGATGATGCGTGCGCTCTGCCGGATCTCGGCCTGGCGGCACATGAAGCGATCGTAGTTGTCGCCCTTCTGCCCGACCGGGACGTCGAAGTCGTAGCGGTCGTAGGTCATGTAGGGGTGGTGCTTGCGCGCGTCGTAGTTGGCGCCGGTGCTGCGCAACACGACCCCGCTCCACCCGAGGGCGATGGCGTCTTCCTTGGACATGATGCCCACGTCTTCGAGACGATCGAGGAAGATGCGGTTCTCGAGAACGAGGTTCTCACCGTCCTTGATGAGATCGACCACGGCGGGGATGCTGGTGCGCACCATCTCCTTGAAGTTGGGCGACGGCTCGTGGGCCATGCCGCCCACGCGACCAAAGCTGTTGGTCAGTCGCGCCCCCGTCTCCTCCTCGAAGATGTCCCAGATGATGTCCCGGGCCTTGATGAAGTAGAGGAAGGGGGTGAAGGCGCCGAGCTCCATCGCCATGGCGCCGGAACAGACGAGGTGATCGCAGATGCGCGCGAGCTCGCCGAGCAACACGCGGTAGTGCTGGCATCGCTCGGGCACCGTGACGCCCAACATCTTCTCCACCGCGAGGGCGAAGCCGACGTTGTTGAGCATCGGGGAGGCGTAGTTGAGGCGGTCGACGTAGGGGAAGACCTGCGACCACGTCCCACGCTCGCACATCTTCTCGAAGCCGCGATGCAGGTAGCCGATCTGCACGTCGGCCTTGTTGATGGTCTCGCCGCTCAGCTCCACCACGATGCGAACCGTGCCGTGCATCGCCGGGTGGCTGGGCCCCATGTTGAGGAGCATGGGGTCGGTCGGCAGTTCCAGCTCGCCGTCTTCGAGCTCGACGTCTAGCGGTTCCATCGGTCAGTCCTCCTCAAAGCCCAAGATATTGGTCTTGCCGTCGGTCTGGCGTCCCGCGACGTGAACCTTCCAGCGGTCGTGCACCTGGCGGCCGAAGGGCATGCCCTCGGGAAGTCCGAAGGGTGCCTGCTTCTCGTAGCCCTCACGATACTCCACGAGCGGCTGGGTCTTGTTCGCGTCGTAGTCCTTGCGGAGGGGGTGACCCTCGAACTCTTCGTACATGAGGAGACGACGCAGGTCCGGGTGACCCTTGAACTCGATGCCGAACATGTCCCAGGCCTCGCGCTCGAACCAGTTGGCTCCCTTCCACACGTCGACCAACGAGTCGACCTTCGGGTTCTCGCCGTCAGGGCCCATGGCGACGGGCGTCTTGACCCGAATGCGGTGGAGCTTCTGCATGCTCCGCATGTGGAGCACGACCTCGAAGCGCGGCGTGCGCCGGCCGAGGTAGTCGACCGCGGTCAGGTCGATGAAGTGGTCCATCTGGCAGCGGCTGTCGTCGCGGAGGAAGAGAGCCACCTCGTGCCACACCTCGGGTGTGACCACGGCGGTCTCGTCACCGAACTGATCGTGGGTGGAGAGGATCGCCTCGCCGAAGCGCTTCTCGAGGCGTTTGAGAACGACTTTGCTCATGGGAAGCCTGTCGATGTGGGGGAGTCGGCTCAGCCCGCCTCGGAGACGGGGTCACCCTCGGCGCTGCGGCGCAGGGAGACGAGGTCCTTCGGCACCGGGTCGGTGCGCGGCTTGACCACGGCCGGGGTGCGATCGCCAGTGGCGATCTTGTCTTGAAGGAGAAGAAGACCGTCGATGACGCCCTCGGGGCGGGGCGGACAGCCGGGCACGTAGACGTCGACCGGGATGACCTTGTCGATGCCAGGCACGGTCGCGTAGTTGTCGTAGAAGCCACCGCAGGAGGCGCAGGTCCCAAAAGCCAGCACGTACTTGGGGTCGGCCATCTGGTCGTAGACCATCTTGAGCACCGGGGCCTGACGCTGGCTCACGGTTCCCACCACCCACAGCAAGTCGGCCTGACGCGGCGTGAAGCGCGGGGCCTCGGCGCCGAAGCGGGCCATGTCGAAGCGTGGGCTCGCGAGCGCCATGAACTCCATCCCGCAGCAGGCGGTGACGAAGGGGTACTGGAAGAGGGAGTACTTCCGTGCCCATCCGAGGAGGGCATCGACACGCGTGGTCGCGAAGCCGACCTCGCTGCCTTCGATGACTTGAATGCTCTTGTCGCTCATTGCTCCCACTCCAGGGCGCCCTTGCGCCAAACGTAGACGAGGACGACCGCGAGCAGCACGATGAACGAGGCCATCGTCGCGAAGCCGGTCCACCCAAGTGAGCGGAACTCGACCGCCCAGGGGTAGATCATCACCGCTTCGATATCGAAGACCACGAACAGGAGCGCCGTGAGGTAGAACTTGACGCTCGGGCGGAGGTTTCGAGCACCGTCCGAGGTGTTGCCGTACTCGAACGGCATCTGCTTGACATCACTCGGATTCTTCGGACCCAAGAAGGTCGCTGCGGCGAACATTCCGCCCGCGACCGCGAGGCCGATGAGACCGAGGATGATGACCGGTATGTAGACAGCCATGGTCGCCTGCTGCTTTCACACAAGGCCCGTCTTCTGTCAATCGGGGCCGGAAGGGGCCTGAACGCCCGCTCTCCCCTTATAAAACAGAAGGATGGAGCCGCGTCGAGACATGGCGCGACGCGAGGGCGACGTAGCGTGATGGTTAGGGTTGCGCCAGCCGGAGCCCTTTGGCTCGAGCCGGCCGGGCTCAGCCTGCGAGGAGGCTTTCGAGCTTGCCGAGGTCGTCGCCCAACTTCTCCTTCACCCGCTTTCGGAGATCGGCGACCACGTCGCCCTTCATGCCCTTCTCCTCGGCCTCCAGGACGAACGCGAAGGCGGCGAAAGCGCGGTCGCGTGCGATGAAGGCACGGGCGATGTCGGGCAGGACCTCACTCGGCTTCGAGCCGAGGGCTCGGGCGCGACGCAGCGGACCGATGGCCTCACCCCAGCGCTCGCCTTCGAGGAACATCTTGCCGAGACGCAGAAAAATGTCGGCGGCGGCCTTGCCGTCTTGGGCGTACTGCACCGCGAGGCGCAGGACTTCTTCGCCCTGCACCTCGTTGCCGAGCTTCGCGCAGGCGGTCCCGAGCAACCCGAGGCCCTCGGCGATGCGCTGCCGGGCCTGCTCCGGCAGGCTCTGGCCTTCGGGGGTACGCCAGTAGATGGCGAGCGGCATGGGCCAGCTCTCGAGCAGGTTCACCACCTTGTCCCAGTCGTCGGCGGCAGCGGCCTTCTCGGCCTCGTCGACGTTCTTGAGGTCGATGGCGGTTCCACCTTGGCGATCGACGACCTTGTCGAGCTCCTCACGGACGTGGTCGAGCAGTCGTTCACGGAACTGCGCGACCGGCACCTCTTGGTTGGCGCCGGGCTTCTCGATGCGAAGCTTGGAGCTGTCACCGTCGACGAGGAGGTCCTTGAGCCCGTAGCCGTAGAGCGGTGCGAGCAAGAGCGAACGCATCCCGATGTGCTTTTGCAGCGCCTCGAGGTCGTCGCCGATGTCCTTCGCTTCGGGGCCGTCCGGCTCCGGGGCCAGCAGCGTCGACACGAGCCGCTGGCGAAACTCCATCACGGTGAGCCGCTCCATCTCGGCGTTGGTGTCCTCGGCCGCCCCGAAGGTGAACTCGACGAGCGAGTGATCCGGGTTGAAGCGGTCGATCATCAGCGAGCTGACGCGAGCGCCGGCGATGAGGGCGAAAGCGAAGAAGTTCTCACCCAGCACCTCACACAAGGTGTGGAAGCTGCGGATGTTTTCGCCAAAGCGCTCGAACCAGCCATCGGTTCGGATGCGCTCCAGGGAGATGGTACGCGACATGATCTCGATCGGGGGAAAGCCGTGACCTTACCCTACGACACGACAAATGGCACCTCCCCGGGCGAGTTGGACAATAATCCCTACATGGCCCCCGATCCTGCCCCCGAGTCGCTTGCGGCCGAGAGCGCCGGGACCATCATCCCCGCCTTCGACTTTCGCGTCGACTATGCCGCGGTCACGGTGATGGGCCAGGGCCGCAAGGCCAATCAGGACAGCCTCCGATGCGTGCCCGAGCTCGGCCTCTTCATCATCGCCGACGGCATGGGTGGCCACGCGGCAGGCGAGGTCGCCTCGAGGCTCGCCATCGACGAGGTCGAGAAAGCCCTCGGCGAAGAAGCCACCCGGCAGCTCGTGAGGGAGTACGCCCGAGACCCCAACCTAGAGGGTCGTCGGCTCATCTACCGATGCATGGAGGAAGCGGCTCGGCGCGCGAACGCCGCCGTCATCGCCGCGGGGCAAGAAGACCACGAGCGACACGGCATGGGCACGACCCTCGACTTCGTGCTCCTCGTCCGCGACCGCGCCTTCTTCGCCCACGTCGGCGACTCGCGTGCCTACCTCGTGCGTCCCACCATCACGCTGCAGCTCACGCATGACCACGCGGCCTACGACAGCCTCCGCACGTCGGGAAAGCGCATGCCGCAGCGTATGGTGCGCAGTCCGCTGTCCAACTCCATCGGGCATCGCAAGACCCTCAAGGTAGATACCCTCTTCGTCGACCTGGCCACCCGCGACCGCATCGTGCTCTGCACCGACGGCGTCTTCGACGTGTACGACGAGGAGCGCCTGCTGGGACAGGCCATGCGCAAGGGTCCAGTGGCGGAGGTGAGCCGACGACTCGCCCGGCTCGCGCGCAAGCGGGGCCCCAACGACGACACCACCGCCATCACAATCGCCGTCAAGCGACGCTTCGCCAAGCGTCCGGCCGACGCGGGCCCGCGTTCTCAAGACATCCAAACGCTGGCCGCGAGCCCGCTGCTCGATGGCCTGGAGACGGCCTTCGTGCTCAGCACCATCACCGCCGGGGTGGAGGTCGACCTGCTGAAGGGCGACGAGATCCCACGCGCGGTTGCGAACGACCGCGTGGCCTATGTGGTCATCGACGGCATGGTGGAGCTACCCAACGGGCGCACCCTCGGCCCCTCGGGACTGCTCATGGCCGAGTCCCTGCTCGACGTCGCCCGCCGGGGCCCACTGCCGAAGGTGACCGAAGACGCACGGCTGCTGCGCATCCGTCAGACCGACTTCGAGGAGGTGTGCACCCACAACACCGCCCTCGCGGCCGAGCTCTACAAACGCATCGCGCGCCACCTCGCCTCGCTCCAGGGCTAGCTGGGGGGCCATGCCCTTCGGATGAGGTGGATGGGCGAGGCTTTCTCGCTCTCGACCCGGTGAGCCCTTGCGTTCTCGACCTCGTGGTCGCTCTCGTTCTCGCGGGCGTTCTCGTGCTCGACCTCGTGGAGCGTTCTGGTGCTCGACCTCGTGGAGCGTTCTCGTGCTCGGCCTCGTGGAGCGTTCTCGTGCTCGGCCTCGTGGAGCGTTCTCGTGCTCGGCTCCACAGTGAGGGGCAGAGGTCACGCCGAAGCCTCGCTACGAGCCCCCACTTTCGACGTTCGAGAGCGAAAGCGGGAGCGGAAGCGAGAGCGAGAGCGAGAGCGAGAGCGAGAGCGAGAGCGAGAGCGAGAGCGAGAGCGAGAGCGAGAGCGAGAGCGAGAGCGAGAGCGAGAGCGAGAGCGAGAGCGAGCCTACCCGAACGGCACTGGGGCTAGGGGGGTCGGAACGGCACGCGATAGCCATCCCGTCGCAGCGTGCGAGGTGCGAAGTAGCGGCGCATGACCTCGCGGCGCGCCGAGACTTCGGCGGTGAGGTCGTCGCTGAGGTTCTGCTTCTCGTCGGGATCCTGCTTCAGGTCGTAGAGCTCGACGTAGCCGCGGCGTCGGTCCTCGATGAGCTTGAACCCATCGGAGAAGACCATCGCCCGCATGAGGCGCCCCGAGTCCATCGCGATGGGGCGCTGGTGGGTTGCCGGTTCGTCTCGAAGGTGCGGCACGAGCGACTCGCCGACGAAGTCGCCTGGGGTCGTGACCCCGAACAGGTCGAGAAGCGTCGGGGACAAGTCCATGAGGGACACCGGCGTATCCACACGCCGGCCCTTGCGCTCGGGAAGCCGTACGAGCAGCGGCACACGCACGAGCTCTTCGTACAGGGTCGTGGCGTGGAAGAAGGTGTTGTGCTCTCCGAAGGCCTCGCCGTGGTCTGCGCTCACGATGACCACGAGTCGTTCGCGCAGTGCTTCAGAGGCGAGAAGCGGAGCGATGGCGGCGTCGACCAGCGCGAGCTCGCCGAGGTATCGCTCCCACGGCGTGTCGCCGGAGGCGAGGTCGTAGGGCCCGTGGGCTTCGAGCAAGTGCATGAAGAGGAGGTGGCCGCCGCCGCTCGACTCGTTCCCGAGGTAGCGCTCGGCTTCGGCGACGAGGCGCTCGGATCGCGTGAAGTGGAGATCGGTCCGGTCGGACTCGATGTGCCGCTTCACGTAACGGCTGACCGGCACCTCCCCGAGGATCCCTGCCGATGCCTCGAACCACTGCATGCCGTGGAAGGTGGCCGTCGTCACACCGGCTGCGCTCAGCAGCTCCGGCAGGCGCGGGGTGGGATCCCGATGGGGGTACAGGTACCCGGGCTCGGACGCCGACTCAGACCAGTAGAGCGACGAGAACCACTTGCCGCTGAAGATGGAAGCCATGGCCACATGGGTCGCGGGGGCGGGGGTTCGCGCATCGGTGAACCAAACGGCCTCGTCTCGGAGCCGGAAGATGTTCGGTAGCCGAGCCCGCTGGGCTTCGTCAGCGAGGATGTCGGCCCGGAAGGCGTCGATGCTGATCCACAACACCACGGGCGCCTCGACGAGGGTCGGTCCGGCGGGGACGTCGGCCCGGGGCGGCGCATCGGCCACCGCGGCATCGTCGCGGGTACGCCACCAAGCGTGGGCTCGCGCCACGAAGGGGATCAGCACGCTCCCCGGCGACGAAAGGCCACGCACCACCGCACCATGCGGAGCGGGCACCACGACGCTCACGATGCCGAGCGCGACGGCGACGACGGCAACGAACCGCAGTCCGGCTCGGGCCGCGACGCCGAAAGCTGGCCGCTTGGTGCCAGCGAGACTCGCCGCGATGACGACCGCCCCGAGGCAAGCCACATGGAGGTGGACCCCGGGGTAGTTGCCTCGCAACACCAGGTGGTTGGCCCCGAGGCCCATCACCGCCGCCGCGATGAGTACGAATCGAAAGAGATGCGGCTGCGCAGCCCGGCCCAGCACGAAGCCTACGGCCACGCTGGTCGCGAAGCCGGCGGTGAGCCCCCCCCGCCAAAGCGCCAGCGTCCCGCCGAGATCCTCGACGAGGCGACCAGCCCGCGGCGTCAGCTCCTCGGTGAGGACCAGCGCGTCGAACAGCCACGACGCGAGGAACACGAAGGCCATGTGTCCGCGACCTCGGACCAGGCGCTCGGACAGCCGCGTCAACAGGCTCGCAAACGCCCCGAGCAGCACCACGTGCCCCATTACCAAAACGTGGTGCCAGCTCGCTCCCGGGCCTTCGAGGGTGAGCTGCAGCATCGCGGCATCCACGAGCGCAACGCAGAGCCAGGCCCAAAGCGCCGCCTCCGAACCGGTGATCGAGGTCCGGCGGGGTGGGGACTCCCCTGGCGGAGACGATGGGGTAGGCGAAGACAAGGCCGCCTCCAGGATAGGCCAAGCCCTCGACCGCAACACCTTCGACCGACGACACGAGTCGAGCTGGCCCGGCGGGACGTCAGGGCGTGAGGGAGAGCTCGGCTTCCTCGATGCGCCTCACGAACATGGCGCTGTTCGAGAGAAAGCCGCCATCGGCCGGAACCGGAGTGCGCACCCGGCGCTGGATCTCGAGCTTGGCGCAATCGGGCACGACGCCCGTCTCTTGTGCCATTTCCGCCTGAGAGATGGTGTAGCTGCCCGTATCTGGCACGAACTCCTTTTGGTCCTGCCCCTCGAGGGAGAAGTCGGCGCAGCTGTCGACGAAGACGACCACCTCGGCGTCCTGAATCGGGTTCGACCAGGTGAGGGTCACATCCGCGCCCTGTGCGAAGGTGGTGCCGTCCAACGCCATCGACGCTTGCACATCCGCCTCGATGTACCCGTCGTCTCCCGAATCGCGCTCGAGCGTGATGCGCACCGTCGAGGCTGGTCCTTCGATGGTGGCGCCGATCTTCTCGAGCTCCGTCGCCTTCCCACCATCGACGGTGGCCACCAAACGATCACCTTCACCGATGTCGAGTTCGAGGCTGCTCGAGGTCTCCTCGTAGAGCTCAGCGCGAAACTCCTGTTTGTCGGGAAACGAGCGCACGCTGAAGATGGCGACCATGTCCGAGGTGGGGATCCCGCTCGTGTCGTCGCAACCCACGGTGAGCACGGCGAACAGACAGGCGACGATGCAGCGCAGGGTCATCGCCAAAGTCGAACCGAGCGGGCCGGACGACGCAAGCATCGCCACCGGCTAGACCATCCCGCGGGAGGTCTCCTAACGCCTCGCCGTCTCCACTACGTGCGCGTCGGGAAGCCTGCAGGGCGCCGAGCCATAGGGCCACCCTGAGCTCAGGCGAGGTTCGAGGTTCGAGGTTCGAGGTCGAGGACGAGGTCGAGGTCGAGCTCGAGGTCGAGGTCGAGGTCGAGCCCGAGGTCGAGGTCGAGGTCGAGCCCGAGGTCGAGGTCGAGCCCGAGGTCGAGCCTGAGGACGCGATGGCTCCAGGGAGACGGGGAGGCTCATTTCGCCCCGGTGGGATCATTTGCCTCGATTTCGCTGCCCATTTCGTCCGCCTGGGGACTGGTATGAGCCTTGCGAAAGTTCGCAGCATGGACATCGCCAGCATTCCCTCGCAGCTCGCGACCAAGGTACAGGCCTGGTCGGAAGGCCTCGTCGCCATGCTTCCCAACCTCGTACTCGCCCTCGTGGTGGTGCTCGGCTTCGGCTTCGCGTCCCGTTGGGTGCGCGCCGGCGTGGAGCGGTCGATCTACAGGGTCTCCGGCAATCGACCCATCAGCGACATCCTGGGTGGCCTTGCTCGTGTCGGCACGGTCGTGCTGGGTGCCTTCATCGCCCTCTCCCTGCTGAAGCTCGACAAGACTGTCACGTCGCTCCTCGCTGGTGTCGGTGTGCTCGGTATCGCTCTCGGTTTTGCGTTCCAGGACATCGCAGCCAACTTCATGAGCGGTTTTCTCATGGCGCTCCGTCGACCGTTCGACGTCGGTGATCAGGTCGAGATCGCCGACCGACTGTGCAAGGTGAAGGAGATCGCACTCCGCGCAACCACCGTCGAGACCACGGACGGCCTCTCGATCATCGTGCCCAACAAGGAGGTCTTCCAGAACGCCATCGTCAACTACACGAAGACGGAGAGCCGACGGCTCGACCTTCCCGTCGGCGTCGCCTACGGCGATGACCTCGCCATGGTGCGCGACGTCACGCTAACCGCGCTCGAGGCGTTGCCGGGGCGCGACCGCGATCAGGAGCTGGAGGTGTTCTACACGGGCTTCGGCGGCAGCTCGATCGACCTCGTGGCACGCGTGTGGCTTCAGGCTTCGAATCAAGCGGCCTTCATGGCCGCGCGCTCGGATGCGATCATGAGGATCAAGAACGCCTATGACGAGCATGGCATCACCATCCCATTCCCGATTCGCACCCTCGACTTCGGTGCGCGCACGGCGGGCGGGGTCCGGCTCGACGAGATGAGCACCATGGCCGAAGCGGCGGAGTAGTCGCTCACGAGCAGGTTGACCGGGGCCAGTGCGGTTTCGTCGGGGGTGCGGTCGAGTGACGCGGTCTCACCCGGTCCCAGCGCGTCGCCCCGGCCACGGCCTGCCTGAACGCCCCCGCGAAGAGCCGAGGCGAGGCTGGGCGAAGGAGAACGTCTTTGGCGAAGGCCCGCTCGAAGAAGGCGAGCAAAGACGCGCTCAGGTGGAGCCCGTCGTCGAGCCGAGGCTCGGCTCGCTGGAGAACGTAGCTGTCGTAGACGTCGCTCGGCGTGGTACCGGCGAAGGGGACCACGCCCGTCACGCATTCGAAGGCGATGACGGCGAGCGACCAGAGGTCGCCCCGAGGGTGGGTCTGGGGTTCTCCCGCGAGCACCTCTGGGGGCAGATAGACGCTCGTTCCCACGACGGTGTTGGGCGACGGGGGCACGAGGCTGAGCCGGCCATCGTGGGCGACGCCGAAGTCGAGGATCTTCAGCTGGTCGCCGCCCCCGGTCTCGCAGAAGAACAGGTTCTCGGGCTTGAGGTCACGATGGACGACGCCCGCCCGGTGGATCACCTCGAGCCCCTCGGCGCATTGGTCGATGAGGTCGACGATGGTCCACCGCGACATCGGTCGTGGTCGATCCATCCGGGCACCCACCGTTTCGCCGCGCAGGTACTCGAGAACCAGATAGGGCTCAGGGCCACCTGAATAGTCCATCACCTCGACCACCCTGGGATGGCGAATGCGCGCCGTCGTGCGTGCTTCACGGCGGAAGCGAAGGCGGTCTGCGCGGCCAGAGCGCCGCGGCTCGAGCCTCTTGATCGCAACCGGCGTGCGAAGACTGATGTGTTCGGCCCGCCAGACCATGCCCATCCCGCCCTTCGCGAGGGGCTCGATCAATTGGTACCGACCATCCAGAATGCGTCCGCGTTCCCATGCTCCGCCCACGCAAGGTGCATCCGCATCTTCCGTGCCGAAGTGATGCGTCCATCATTCTGAGCACTTCGAGAGAGCCGCACTGTCACGTGCACCGTCGGCTGTAACACCGACGTGCACCGTCACACGCCGTCGACGACCACGGGTGTGGCGCGCGGTCCGCAAAAGAGGGAAGAACAAAATCAAACGGACGTATGCTGCGTCCGTGAGCCCGCGTATTTCCATCCTGCTCAGTCTGACCCTCATCGCGGCCTGCGACGCCGACGGCAGCATCGAGGGAGACACGTCGGACCGTCCGACCAGCGTTTCGGGGGCTGGCGGGGCCGGCGCAAGTGGCGGCGGGGGCGCCTCGACCAGCAGCTCGGGAGCAGGCGGCGCCACCAGCGGAGCTGGCGGTGGGGCCACCGGAGCTGGCGGAGGGGCCACCGGAGCCGGCGGCGCCACCGGCGCGGGCGGGGGTACTACGACCGGCACGGGTGGACAGGGTGGCATGGGAAGCGGCGGCTCGAGCTCCACCGGAGGAGGTGGGGGCGCGGGCGGCATGGGGGGCGGCGTAGGCTCGACCACGCCCTGCCAGACCGGCCCCGGCTGGACGCTGTGGCGCGTGAGCTGGAACAACAACAGCGGGGGCTACGCCACGGTCGACGCCTGGGACAACGGTTGCGTCTACTCCCTGGCGAACCAGGCCTGCCGCTTCTCCGGTGAGCCCCACGACTACGCCAACTGGGGTCCGGGCGTGGTGTTCAACAGCTCCACGGATTACTTCCGTGTGCGCTTCTCGGTGCAGGGCCTGTCGTTCAGCAACGCCACCCTCTATCTGAGCGCGCACGCCGAGGGCAGCGGTATCCCCAACGCCGTGCTTCAGTCACCGATCCACGGGGACATCAGCTTCGCCCCCTCGGTACCCATCAGCCAGCACCAGACCTACGCCGTGGATTGGAGCAACCACCTCTCCCCCACGGATCCTCCGAGCCTCACAGCGGTCACGCTGCGCTCGCAGCCCATCGGACTCGCCGTCTCGTTCATGGAGCTTTGCGTGCAATGATCGCTGCTCACCCTGAGTAGGTGACCCTCACCCCAACGGCCCGATGGCCAGACCGACGACAGTCGGATGTAGTTCCATGGGTAGCAAGGGTCGAGGATGATGCAGCGTTTGGATTCAGAACAGGAGCAGACCCTTCTCGGCTGTTGTCGATGCCTGGTGGCGACCGACGGGCACGGTGAGGTCGCGTGGACGGCGGGGAGCGACACGGAGGATCCCACCGGGTTTGCGACCCGGGTCGACCTGATCTCGAGTGCAGTTCGTCGACTGGGCCGGGACCGTGGCTCCGCCGACTTCGAAACCTTCTTCGTGCGCTTCGAGGGAGAGCTCCTGCTCGTCGTGACCGTGCCTGGCGGCCATCTCGCGCTCCTCGCTGAGCCAGATGTCACCCCGGGACTGCTGTTCAGCAACATCCGGCGTGTACAGCTCGCGATGACGGAGGCGGCATGAGCGAGACCAGCAGGCCGGGTCTGTGGCAGCGCATGATCGGCGGCGAGGATCGAACCGCGGAGCTCGAGCTCAAGCTCGAGAACGCGGACAAGCGACGCCGAACACTTACCCGGGAGCTGAAAGAAGCCCGTAACGAGCTCCGCCGGTTCGCGGCCGACCAAGCCGAACTGCAACACAAGCTGGGAAGCTTGCTGAAGCGCAACCGAAGCCTCGGAAGCGAGCTCGAGCTGGCCAAAGAAGGAGCACTCCAGGCGCGTGAGGAGGCCAAGCGAGCTCGCTCCGGCCAAGAGGCCGTCGAGAAGCTCCATTCCGAAGCCGAGGCAGCACGCGTTGAGCTCGAGAAGAAGCTACGGGCATCACAGAGTCGCCGAAACGACCTCCAGAAGAAGCTGAAGGCGTCGGAGGAGGCTCGGGCGAACATCCGAGAGGAGCTCGACGCCTCCGGGACCGCCACGAACGCGCTGAACCAGCGACTCGTCGCCGCCGAGGCCGACCAGGACGAACTGCGCGAAGCCCTCGAGAAGCGTCGGCTCGAGATCGACGAGGCCGTCACCACCAACGAGGCATTGCAGAAGGACCTCGATCGCGTCAGCAGCACGCGGGATGCCTTGGAGGACAGCCTCGCTGAGCACGTTGGCGCACGTGATCAAGCCATCGCCGTCGCGCACTGGCTGGGGCGTGCCACGGCGACTCATTTCGAGCAGCACTTCGACGCTCCTGCCCTCGCCTGGCGAGTCTGGCGCCAGAGCGCCCCCGACCGTCCCGACACGCCGGAGGTTGAGGAGATGCTGCAAGCCCTCGGCCCGGGTTGGTGGGACGCGGCCACCGGCCCGCTCGAGTGATGAACATCCGCTAGATACGGACCGCCCGCCCGCCAGAAACGGGGCATTCGAAAAAAAGTACGCAACTTTCGCCACCGCGAGGTCGAGCAGGGGGCGTCACCATGAAACGCCCCTGCTTTGCATCGGTGGTGGTGGTTGCGCTCGCGCTCGGCAACCCGAGCCACGCGGCCCCGCCCGACAAGACCTCCGCGACCGCCGCAGACCGCACGGCAGGCGCCCTCCTCGACGAGGCTCGGGAGCATCTCGACCACAAACGCTTCGCCGAAGCCCTCCCGCTGCTGCAAGAGGCGCTCGACAAGGACCCCGCGTCGTATCGAATCGTCGGCAACCTCGGCATCGTCGAGCACGAGCTGAAGCGTTGGGCAGATGCGGCCAATCACCTATCGCTCGCCCGCGACCGCTTCCCCGCGGACGGCCCGGTCGCCCACCGCGAAGCCATCGAGATGCGTCTCCTCGACGCCTCGGCCCACGCGAGTCGACTCACGGTGGTGCTGGCTCCGGACACTGCCTGCCTGCGCGTCGGTGACGCGCCTCCACGATGCGGCGCTCAAGCAAGCCTCTACGTTCCACCGGGGCCCGTGTCCTTCACCGTCGAAGCGCCGGACCACGTCACCGCGAGGCGCCGTGTCGAGCTCGAAGAAGACACCGAGACGGCGCTCTCGATCACCCTCTCGCCCAAGGCGCCGCCGCTGGCCCCGAAGCCTCAGACCGCGGGTAGGCTCCCCGTCTGGCCGGGTTACCTCATGGCCGGCATCGGCCTGGCCGGCGTCGTGGGCGCGAGCGTGTTGTTCGTGGCGAGCGATGCCGCGGACCGTGAAGCCGGCCGCGAGCTCGACGCGCTCCGCGACGCTACGGCCGACGCCGCTCCCTGTGCATCGCCGGCCGCAACCGCCGCCTCCCGCTGCGCCTCCATCGCCGACCACCTCGGCCGCCACGACCAGCTCCACCTCGCGGCAACGGGCGTGGTGGTTGGAGGCGTCAGCGCCCTGGTGGCCGGGGCGGTGCTCTTCGGGTTGAGCGTGCAGGGCGACGGTGGGGACGACGTGGCCATCACCCCGGCGCCGCTGCTCACGCCGCAATCGGCAGGGCTCACCCTTCACGGACGCTTCTGATGCCATGTGTGTCGACGACGACAAGATGGCGCGCCTGCAGGCGCAGCTCCCGGCAGGCCTGACCCTCAGGCAGCCTCTCGGGCGCGGAGGTATGGGCGAGGTCTACGTCGCGGAGGACACGAAGCTCGGCGAGGTGGTGGTGAAGGTGATGCACGCGCATCTCCCGCCCGAGAATGCCGAGCGCCTTCGCCTCGAGGCCGAGGCCCTCGGGCGTCTGGCATCGCCCTACATCGTGCGGCTCCACCGGTGGGGGCTCGTCGAAGGGCGTCCGTTCCTCGTGATGGAGCGACTGCGCGGCGACAGCCTCGAAGCCTGGGTCCAACGCGGCCCCATGGACGCCACGATCGCCTTGCGCGTGGCCCGTGACGTCTGTTTGGGCCTGGCCGTGGTGCACGCCGCAAGAGTCGTGCATCGCGACATCAAGCCAGACAACGTCTTCGTCTGCGAGCAGCGTGCGGTCCTTCTGGACTTCGGCGTGGTGAAGCTCATCGAGCGGGTGACCGGCGTTCGACCGCTCCCCAACCCAACCAAGGCCGGCGCCGCGGTGGGCACGCCCCGCTACATGTCGCCCGAGCAGGCCCGCGCCGGCGATGTGGACGGCCGAGCCGACCTCTACGGACTCGGCGCGATGCTCTTTCGCATGCTCACCGGGGAGCACTTGTTTCCCGGGGACAGCCTGAAGGACGTGCTCCTCGGCCATGTCCTCGAGGCGCCCCGACGGCCGAGCCACGTCGCGCCGCACCCCCTGCCCCCAGGCACCGACGAGCTGCTGCTGCGCGCCCTCGCCAAAGCGCCCGACGAGCGCTTCCCAACCGCGATGGCCATGGCGGAGGCCCTCGAGGACCTCGTCCCAGGATTGCGCGACACTCGGCTCGCTCCCCGGGTGGAGACGATGGCGATGGCGGCCACCGAGATGCTGGAGCTACCGCCCGACTCGGAGGCCGAGGTGG
>JAUHZF010000092.1 GCA_030426145.1 Polyangia bacterium | reverse complement strand
CCAGCGCTTCGAGCTTGGCCTCGACCCCGGCGACCGCGTCGGTGACGACCTTGTCCTCGGCCTCGAGCGGTGCCTGGTCCTTGAGCCGGTTGCGGCCGAGGTAGTCGCCGGCGGCGAAATCACAGCGCGGCTCGACCCCCCACGAAGCGAGGACGGCGAGCACGACCTCGGGGTCGCTTTGAAACTGAAACACCCGGTAGCGGCGACGCTGCGTGAGCAGCCAGAGCCGCGGACGCACCACGAGCTCGTAGGTCGACAGCTGGTTCTCGGGGTCGATGCCCGCATGGTCACACTCGGTGACGAGGCCGCTCCAGTGGCGTCGACGCAGCTCCGGGGTCCGCTGCACGGCGAAGGTCGCGGGCTGCCCGAGCAGCGCGTCGAGGTCGACGTCGGCATCGGGGCACACCGCGCTCAGACGAATCTCGAAGAGGCCGTGCAGAAACTCGGAGACGACGAAGTCACGGACGTCGAGGGAGGCGCCGGACGGAATGGTGAGCTCGAGCTGACGAAACCCCATCAACGTGATGAGCCCTCACGGGGGATACGTATTTTAGTTGTTCCGAGCATCTAGAGCTCTACCCAGGCGGGGCGGCCGAGCGACCCCCGTCACAAACGAGGAGGAGGTCCGGGCGCGACCTGCGCATGATTTTGTACCTCGAGCCCCGAGATGAGTGTGTAGATGTAGTTACAGGTCGGAGGCGAGCCGCGCTTCGTGGAGCCTCATGCGCATCAGGGGAGGCAAGGAAGCCTTGCGCTCTGTTGCAGGAGTGTTTCAACCTAAGGGTCGAATGGTTCCTCCGCATGGGCGGAACCAATGCTTCTTGGAGGAGAACGGGCGATGGCGAAGTGGATTCGGGCCGCGCATGGGCTAGCGCTGACGGCGCTGGCGACGATGACCGTGGGCTGTACGGACGACGGTGACGACACGCCGACCTACGACACCACAGGATGTGACGTGGTGCTCGAGCCCAGCGGAGGTGACGACTATGCCGCGGTGCAGGACGCCCTCATCGGCGCGACCTCGGGCTCCGACATCTGCTTCGCGCCGGGGACCTACTCCTTCTCCCGCGAGGTGAGTCTCACCGTGCGCGACGTGACCTTGCGCGGCGTGGGGACCACGCGCGAGGACACCGTGCTCGACTTCGCTGCGCAAGAGGCGGGCGACGACGGCCTCACCGTCACCTCCGATGCGTTCACCCTCGAGCACATGTGGATCAAGAACTCGCCCGGCAATGGCGTGGTGGTCACCGGCGCCGATGGTGTGACCTTCCGCGACCTCAAGGTCTCTTGGGACGCGGGCAGCGTCACCGCCAACGGGGCCTACGCGGTCTATCCGGTGAAGAGTACCAACGTGCTCGTCGAGAACACCGAGGTCGTCGGTGCGGCCGACGCAGGGATCTACGTCGGGCAGTGTGAGAATGCGCTCGTGAAGGACAACGTCGTCTACGGCAACGTGGCCGGCATCGAGTTCGAGAACACGGTGGGTGGCGAAGCCGTGGGCAACCAAGCCTACGACAACTCGGCGGGCATCCTCGTCTTCGTGCTCCCGAACCTGGAGAAGAAGTCGGGCGACCTCACCCTCGTGCACGACAACGACATCTACGAGAACAACCGCGCGAACTTCGCTGAAGACGGCACCATCGTGGCCGAAGTCCCACCGGGCACGGGCGCGCTGCTGCTCGCTGCAGACGGGGTCGAGATCACGAACAACCGTTTCCGTGACAACATCAGCACGTCGATCCTCGGGGTGAGCTACGAGAGCCTCAGCGTGTTGCTCGGTTCGACGCCTGACGACCCGGAGACCGACCTCTACCTCGAGCGGATCTACGTTCACGACAACACCTACGAGAACAACGGCACCGACCCACAGACCGTGGCCGCGGCCCTCATGGTGAACCCCCTCGAAGACTTCATCTGGGACGGCATCGAGAACATGGACAACATGGCCGGTGCGCAGCTCTGCTTCGGCAACTCACCGCCGTCGTTCCGCAACTTCAACAGCATCCAGAACATCGATTCGCCGGCGAATCACTCGACCGACACCGCGGGCCACGAATGCGAGCTGCCGGCCGTTCCGCCCATCACCTTCTGAGCCTGCTCCTCTTCGGGAGCCTCGGATGCACCTTGGAGCCGCAGCCGGTCTCCGAGGTGCCCCCTTTGCCGTGGGCCGACACCAGCTGGCCGAGCCCCGAGGTTCCCGCCGACAACCCGAGCACCGACGCCAAAGTCGATCTGGGGCGGCTGCTCTTCTACGACCCCATCCTCTCGTCGGACGGCAAGGTCGCCTGCGCCACCTGCCACTCGGAGATCTGGGGCATGGGGGACGGCCTGGTCGTCTCGGTCGGTGTCACCGGCGATGGGCCCACGGGACCGGGTCGCGAAGGGCCGCTCACGACCGACCGCAATTCGCAGACCCTCTGGAACGTCGGCTATCGTCAGGGCCTGTTCTGGGACGGCCGGGTGGTGACCCTCGAGGAACAGGCGCTCGAGCCCATCGACGAGGCGGTCGAGCTCGGGCGTGAGAGCGTAGACGAGGCCGTGGCCGCCATCGCGGCCGTCGAAGGCTATCGGACGCGCTTCGAGGCGATCTTCGGCGACGGCGTCACGGCCGAGAATCTCGGTCGCGTGCTCGCCGCTTTTCAGCGCACCATGGTCACCGATTGGGCCCCCTACGACCGTTACGTGGCCGGCGACGAAGGCGCCATGAGCCCGGAGGCGATCCAGGGCATGTTCCTCTTCGCCGAGGCGGGGTGTGCCGATTGCCATGCACCACCGCTCTTCGAATCCGAGGGCTACGCGGCGCGCATCGAGACCGACGACCTGGGTCGCTTCGAGGTGACCGGGCTCGAGGCCGATCGAGGCGCGTTCCGGATCCCCACCCTTCGCAACGTGCGGGAGACCGGGCCCTACTTTCACGATGGCAGCGTGGCCAACCTCGACGAAGCCGTGCACCGTGAGCTGAGCCACGCATCCGGCGAATTCTCCCCCGAGGACGCGGAGCGGATCGTACGCTTCGTGTCCGAGGGCCTCATGGACCGCAGCCAAGAGCCCGACCGTCCCGAGGTCGTGCCGAGCGGTCTTCCCGTGCCCAAGGACGGATTTCGGATCCCGCGATGACGTACCGACTTCAATGGACCCTCGGCGCGTGCTGCGCTCTGCTGCTCGCTTGCTCCGACGATACGACGCCCGACCCCGGGACGGGCATACCCACCGAGGTACAGCTCGCGCCGGCCGGCTCCCCGCACGACATGCTCTCGGCCTGGGGGCTGTTCTCTGACCCCGTGGCGCAGGTGCCCAACGACGGGGTCGTCTACTACGACGTCAACTCGCCCCTCTACAGCGACTACACCTTCAAGCGTCGCTTCATGCACGTGCCGGAGGGGCAAACCATCGGTTACTCCCCCGACGGGGAGTGGGACTTCCCGGTGGGCACGGTGCTGGTCAAGACCTTCTCCTACCTCACCGACGAGCGCGACCCCGCCTTGGGCGAGCAGCTCCTCGAGACGAGACTGCTCGTGCACCAGGCGGATACCTGGGAGGCCCACACGTACATCTGGAAGGGCGACGATGCGGTCTACGATCGCGTGGGCGACTTCATCGACGCGAGCTGGATCGACGGCGCGGGCGAGACCCGAACCAACAACTACATCGTGCCCAACACCAACGAGTGCAAGGAGTGCCATGGCGACATGGAGGAGCTCAACACGCTCGGGGGGATGACACGGCAGCTCAACCGCGAGCACGACTATGGATCGGGACCGGTCAATCAGATCGACCACCTCGTGAGCATGGGCTGGCTCGACACGGGCATCCCCGCTGCGGAAGAACGTCAGACGCTGGTCGATCCCTTTGGGGCAGCGCCCGAGCTCGATCGCGTGCGCGCCTACCTCGACAGCAACTGCGGCCACTGCCACACCGAGAACGGTCCCGCCTCGCAGAGCGCATTGCTCCTGAGCTTCGGCCTCACGGAACCGACGTCGAACCCCGAATCCAACTGGGGCGTGTGCAAGGTGCCCACGTCGGCCGGTGGCGCGACCTGCGGTCACAAGTACGACGTGGTCCCGGGGGATCCCGACACCTCGATCGTCATGTGCCGTCTCGAGTCCACCGACCCCGAAGTGCGCATGCCCCCCACCGTGAGCCGCATTCCCCATGCAGAGGGCAACGCGCTCATCCGAGCTTGGATCGCCGGCATGGATCCGGTCGATTGCGACATGATGCAGTGACGCGCCGACCCGCCATCGTCACGCGTGGGTCGGGTCGATGTCGAACTTCTTCACGAGCCGGTACATGGCGTAGCGGCTGAGGCCGAGCTGCTTGGCCGCCGCCGCTTGGTTGCCGTCGCATTGGCGGAGGGCTGCGCGGGTGCTGGCCTCGTCGGGGGTCGAGGCGCCTTCGGGGGGCGCGGTCGGGGACGCGAGCGCGAGGTGGCGCTCGACTTCCGAAGAGAGCTCGAGCCGGTCGCCGTGAGCGCCGGCCATGGCGAGCCAGAGGATGCGGTCGAGCTCGCGCACGTGAAGGCGGAAGTCGTGGCGGAGGAGCGCATCCACGAGGCGCGCGGACAGACGTGGATGTCCTTGCGGGTCGAGGAACGGTGCGGCCACGTCCGGAGCGCTGGTGGCGGCCTGACGAAGGAGGTGGCGCAGCAGGAGTGGCACGTCTTCTCGTCGTGCGTCGAGAGGAGGCGTCTCGACGCTGAGGCTGAACCGGGCCGCGAAGTCGAACTTCAGCTCCTCCACCGCGCGATTGGTGGCGGCGACGAGGCGCAAGTCGGCGCGCCGGGGGCCGTCGTCGCCGAGGCGCTGATACTCCCCTGCGTCGAGCACCCGAAGCAGGTGCGCCTGGAGGTTCGGGGGCAGCTCGCCGATCTCGTCGAGAAACAACGTGCCGCCGTCGGCCTCGCCGATCAGGCCTTCACGCTCCGGCATGCCGGGGTTGGGGTAGTCGCGCCGGTTGCCGAAGAGTTCCGCGTCGATGAGCCCCTCGGGCATGGTCGCGGCGTTGCGGGCGACGAAGGGCGCGGCCGCGCGCGGAGAGAGCCGATGAACCCCTCGGCCTACGAGCTCCTTGCCGCTGCCACTCGGTCCCTGCACGAGCACGTGTCGGTCGCTTCGAGCGCAAAAGGCAACGCGCTCACGCAGCTGCCAGCTGGCGGGGCTTTCGCCGATGAGTCCGAGGGTGTCGGGGGCGCCGAAAGGCCCCCAAGCATCGGCGGGGAAGCTTCGCAGCGGCGGGAGCAGGGCGGGGCGCGCGACACACAGGAGCAGGAGCTGCCCGTGCAGCAGGAGTGTATCGCCGGGGCTCAGGTCGGCCTGGTCGGTGAGGACGCCGTTCACGCTCGTCTTGCAGCGGCCCTCGCGCGTGACCTTCAGGCGAGCGCCCTCGCGCGAGACGAGGAGCTGACGGCGCGAGATCCCGGCCCCTTTGATCCCACGTGGTCGTCCGAGCTTGCCGGGCCGCTGGGGGGCGAATTGAAGGCGGTCGAGTCCGTCGTCGGATGCGCGCCCGAGCACCCAAGGCGCGTCGCGCGTGGGGACCAGGGCGAGCTCACCCAGTCGCTCGGGCTCCTCCTTCGACCAGGCGATGACGAAGCCCGGAAGGGGCTGGGCGAGTCCCTCCACCGCGTCGTTCGCGGTGGGGTTGTCGGCGGTGGTCTCGTCGGACACGGCCGCATGTTACTCGGTCCGTGCCCATCCCAAAGCTTGGCTACTTCGGCGTGGGCGGGACGACGACCTGGTTGATGGTCTCGACCGCCATGCCGGCCGGATAGCCGTAGCTGGCGTAGGAGTCGTAGCCCCACACCGTGAGACCGAACGGCACCTCGCTCGATGCGGTGTGCGCGCCGTTGTTGCAGCCCATCTGGCCCTGGCCGTTCTCGACGATTCTCACCTGCGAGAACTCGTACTGACCGCCCAGGCCCATCGGCTGCCACCCGCTCACGGTGCCGAGGCAGTCGAGGGTGACGTCCTTGAAGGTGCCGTCGGAGGCCTTCTGGCGGACGAAGACGAGCGACGTGTAGCCGTAGGTCGGATCGGTCGCGAAGAGGTAGTAGTCGAGGTACTGCGCGGGCGGGACGAGGTTGACGTACTCGGGGTCGCCGATGCCGTTGCCGATGCTGCCGCCGGTCATGTGCGCGGCCATGTAGAACGGATGGTCCGTGTCCTGGCTCCCGACCACGAATTGTTGGTCGGTGAAAAAGACCGCGACCTGCCCCCGGTTGAGGGTGGTGGGGGCCATGGGCGGTGGCGCGGGGTCGTAGGTGAGGGTGGTGCCGTCGACCGTGCCGACCATGGTGTACGGAGCGCTGTCGTCGCCGCCGCGTGAGGGGTAGCGCACGGCCGCGTACTCGATGCCGAGGGTCTGCACCGGAAGCAGCTGCTGGTGTGCGGCATCGCAGGCGGTGACCCCGTCGGGGATGTTCATGCAGCTGGAGCCGCCCCAGACGCTGATCGGCTTGTCGGCCTGGAGCGCAGAGCCTGCGAGGCGTGTTCCCTGGAGGAACTGCGCGACCTGCCCCCGGTTGAGGGTGAAGGTGCCCGCCGTGTTCATCGCGATGGCCGGCAGCCCGCCGCCGCCCTGGATGTTGGCCGTCGGCACGATGGTGACGGTGGTGTTGTCCTGCGAGGCGACGACCTGGGTCCAGGGGTTGCCGAACATGGGGCCCCAGGCGTCGGCGCTGACGAAGTTGTCGCCCCAGGTCGGGGTGGGCAACAGCAGCGTCGCGCTCGTGACGAAGCTCGAAGCGCCACCCCAGGGGTAGACGTCGTAGGCGACGATGGGCCGGTCGGTGGTGATGCGGAAGGCGTTGCCGATGCCGGTGTTGTCGACCTGGGTGCTCATCTCCAGCGCCTGCGGCACTGGGCAGTCGACCTGGAAGATGTCGCCGGACTCGTACTTCGAGAGGAAGAGGATGCCGAGCTCACCTGGCTGCAAGGTGCCGTTGGTCTGCTGGTAGGTGAGGCCGTTGCCCTGGCCGGTGGGCACGTAGAGGTACTGCGAGCCGTCGATGGTCTGGCCGTTGTATTCGGCGCCGACGGTGATGGCGCTCGTCCAGGTGTTGGCGACCATCACCGCGAAGCAGCTGCCGCGTGACTCGGAGATGACGGCCGGGGTCACACTGTAGAAGTCGCAGCCGAAGGTGCTCGCGTTCTCTCCCGCGGACTGGCAGGCGGGTACACAGGTGCCCGCCTCGCCGCAGCCTTGGTCCGGGGGACACTCGGTGACGACGACACCGTTGCAGTCGATCACGGAGTGCAGGTCGGTCGAGCATCGCGTGTCGCAGTTGCTGCCACCCCCCACGCCCACCGTGGTGAGGGTGCCGGTGCTCTCGCCGCCGGCGCCGCTGCCTCCGGAGGACGAGCCCGAGGTGTTCGTGCCTCCGCCATCGTCCTCCGGGTCGTCGCCCGTGGCACCGCAGGCCACGCACCATGCCAACAAGCCAACCATCCAACCAAGACGCATCCCGGCAGATTATCGGGCGAAGCCAGGCCTGTGAAGTACCGTGGTGAAGTTCCGTCTTCGGTGAACGGGGCCGAGGCGGGGGGCGTTGGGACGGAGCGTCGTCGCGACCGGCCACACCGGGCTTCCTCGCCGAGCGCGGATCACCGCTGGCAGGCGGCCCAACGACGTGTGAAGTGCTGCGCGTCGAGGTAGCTTGGCTCGTCGAGCGCGTGGTACTTCGTGTCGCCCCCGTGGGGGAGGCCACCGAGGTCCTCGTCGAGCGGCTTCCGTAGCCAGAGGCTGTCGTCGGGGTCGTCCGGGTCGAGATAACCGCGGCGCTCGAGCTCGCGCAGGCTCCGGAGCGAGGCCACCGAGCAGTCGCCCTCGAAGATGAACGTGGGCGCTTCGAGAACGGGATTGCCCTGCTCGAAGTGGCAGGGGAAGCAGCGTCCTCGGTCGAAGAAGAAGGTGTTCATGAAGAGCTGCTCGAGCGTCTTGTCGTCGCAGCCGCCGGGATCCTCGAACTTTGGGTCGTAGGCGTCGCAGGGACCGGGACGCGGTCGACCACATGCGGAGCCGTCGCCTGGAGGCAAACAGTCGCGGCAGTCGGCGGCACGCTGGATCCAGATTTCGACGGCTTCACGCTCCTCGGCGATCACCTCGTCGGTGATGCCCTCGCTCTCCGGCTGAGCGCGATCGATGAAGGCCAGGAGCTCGCTCCGCTCCGGCGCGTCGAGGTCGACCACGCCATCCTCGATCATGCAGGCCATGGTCGCGCAGGCATCCCCCTGGCTCCACATGCTGAGGTCGATGCCCGAAAGGTGGCACTGGTTGCAGCTCTTGGGTCGGTCTGCTTCGAGCAGAGGCACGATGCGCTGCTCGAACAGGGCATCCCCGTCTGCGGCCTCGCAGGTGTAGGTCGGGTCGTCGCACGTAGCCACCGCCGCCGCGAGGAGCAGCGGCATCACGGGAGCCAAGAGCATCGAGGCACGACGAGCCACGCAGGCAACCTACCCTCGCCAGTGCCCGCACGCACGCAGGCGATGAACGTGCCCGCGCGATGGGCCTCGAACTCGGTCGCGTGCTCGTTCTCGTTCTCGGGCTCGAGAACCTCGAACCTCGAACCTCGAACCTCGAACCTCGAACCTCGAACCTCGAACCTCGAACCTCGAACCTCGAACCTCGTGGAGTGGGCGCAAGTGCTACGGTGGCGGCATGCTGTCCGACGCGCAGGAGAAACGACTGGCCGAGCTGCTCCCCAAGCTGCGGGAGGTGCGCCACGACATCCACCAGCACCCGGAGATCGGCTTCGCGGAGGAGCGAACCCAGGCCCTGGTACGCACGTGGTTGAAGGACCACGGCTATGCGCCGCGCGACAGCGCCAAGACCGGGCTCATCGCCGACCTGGGGGAAGGCGCGCGAACCATCGCGCTGCGCGCCGACATGGACTGCTTGCCCATGCAGGAAGAGACGCCTCTGCCCTACAAGTCGGTGCATGCGGGGTTGGCCCACAAGTGCGGCCACGACGGCCACACGACCATCCTCATGGGCGTGGCGGCGATGCTGCCGACGCTCGGCCTCAAAGGACGCGTGCGGCTCTTGTTTCAGCCCTCGGAAGAGAACATCAACGGGAGCGGGGGCAAGGCCATGGTCGAGGAGGGCGCGCTCGACGGGGTCGACGAGGTCTACGGTCTGCACAACTGGCCCGCCTACGACAAGGGCGAGGTCCGCGTTTGCGCCGGTCCCATCATGGCCCAGGTCCACAGCTACTCCATCACCATCACCGGTGTCGGCGGACACGGCAGCCAACCTCAGCTCTGTCGCGATCCCATCGTCGCGGGGGCCCACCTCGTCACCGCGCTTCAGACCGTGGTCTCGAGAGGCCTCGGCTACGAGGGAGGCGCGGTATTGTCGGTGGGGTCGTTCCACGCGGGGAAGGCCTCCAACGTCATTCCCGGTGCAGCTGAGCTGACGGGGACCATTCGTTCCTTCCAGCCTGCCGTCACGGAGCGGGTGCTCGAGCGCCTTCACGAGGTCTGTGCCGGCGTCGCCTCGACCTTCGGGGTCACGGTCGTGCCCGAGGTCGTGCCGGGCTTCCCCGTGCTCGTGAACGACGCGAGCTGCGCCGAGACCGTGCACCGGGTGGCCGAGCGTGTGGTGGGCAAGGGCAAGCACTCGGAGGAGGACCTGCCCATGGCCGGTGGCGAGGACTTCGCCTACATGGCGGCCACCGTGCCCGGTGCCTACTTCTTCCTCGGGGCCAAAAAGCCGGGGGAGAGCACACCGGTTTGCCACCACCCCGACTTCGACTTCGACGACGACCTCATCGAGACAGGCGTGCGCATGATGCTGGGCATCGTGGCCGACCGGCTGGCTTGATGCGAGGGGCAATGCCGTTCGTCGATGAACGGCAGTGGCGTAGCGGGTAGGCGAAGGAACGACGTTCGGTTCTCGCTATCTGTCGAGAATCGTTCGGTCCCCCTCTTGGCCTTCATCTTGCGAATGTTGTGGCGACAACGTCAGCCGCACTTGGCGCGAGATGGAGATCAGAAGTTGAGAAAGCGATCCTTGCTACGCACGTCATTGGTGCTCGGAATGCTGGGCGCCGCCTTCATGGCCGAAGGCTGCGCCCAGGAGCGCGACCCCATCAATCGGGTACAGGCCAACGCGATGGCCAAGGCCTTCTTCGTTGGCGAGCAGATCAACGACCCGAAAGACGACCCCGAGTTCCTCTGGCGAAGCTACGTCGTCGACGGGTCGATGTCGCAGACGCTCGTCACCGTCGGCACGGGCAGCGAGGTCGATCGCATTCGGTGGGAGATCACCGAAGACATGCTCATCGCGCGAAAGGCCTATCAGCTGGTGCGTGGGGCCGACGATCGCGGATTGCCCGAGAGGTACCCCGATGGGACCATCGTGGCCGCCTACCCCATCGAGAGTCACTTCGACATTCGGCGCGAATACAACCCCTCCACGGGTGAAGAGCTCAACGTCATCGTCGAGAACACCGGCGACAGACCATGGTTCGAGCGCGAATACATGCGGGTCGATTGGTCGCAGAACCTGGTCGACAACCCGCTCTTCCTGCGCTCCTTCATCGGACGCATGTTCGGCGAGCTCGAGGTGACGTCGGTTGCCGTCAGCAACACCGACCCCAACGATCCCAACCGCCCTCACTTCGAGCCGGAGGCGGGCTACTTCGACGTGACGTCGAAGTTCACCGTGGCCCCCGCGGAGAGCGGATTCTGGCCTGGTGTGCCCACCTGCGTGGTCGCCGGCCTCTTCACGGGATCATCGACCTACGAGTGCGACGACCAGGAAGCGCTCGTGCGGTCGTCGTTCCTCCGCATCGACCAGGAGGCCGACTTCGAGCCCCTCGAGATGAGTCGCGCGCCTGGCGACATCGTCGGGAACCCGGTTCAGATCAATGGGAGCTTGCTCGCCGGCTACTCCAACTCGGTCGAGCAAGGCTGGGATCCGGGCTACGGCTTCACCGACGCGCTCTACAAGCGGTTCGCCCACATTCACAACACGTGGGAAAAGGTGCATCAGGACGCCGTTTGCTCGGGCAATGAGGATCTCGATGCCGACGGCACGGCGGATCAGTGCGCCAATGGTGTGACCGGCTACGCCGGCGCACTCGGCGCGCAATGCGACGTGCATACGAACAAGTGCACCATTCCGTACCGCGACCGCGTGGTGAAGCCGATCGTCTACCACGTCAACGATGCCATGCCGGACGCGCTGCAGGACCCGCTCGACGAGCAGGGGCAGCCCACCGCCATGGGGCCGAGCGAGGAAGTGATCGCCGGCTGGAACCAGCTCCTACGCAACGCGGTCGCCTACGCCCGCGAGGTGGAGTGTCGGCGTACCGGTGGCGAACGGGAGGCCTGCCACGCGGAGGTGTTCCGCGCAGAGAAGGAGATGCTCACCTACGGCGGTTGGCTCGTCGACATCCCCGTCGACGAGGCACCAGTGCTTACGCTCTGTCACAACCCTGTGCGCGAGTACGACCACGAGGCTTGCGGTGCGGCTGGAAGCAAAGCTCGCCTCGGCGACATTCGCCGCAACATCATGGGCTACTGGCCCCACGCGTCACGCGCGCCTTATGGCGGCATCGGAAACTGGGGCGCCGATCCGCTCACGGGTCAGATCTACGGCTCGGCAGCCATGACCATGGGGCGTTCCGCGACGATGGCCGCCGCCTTCCAGCGCGACGTGATCATGGTCGCCCTCGGCGATATGACCATCGAGGAGGTCACGGCCGGGGTGCCCGCCCAGAACTACGCACGAAGGCTGATGAACGGCGAGAACCCGGCGCCGCTCACGATGGCCGAGATCGAGCAGCGCACCCACGCCGTCGACGCTCAGCATGCCCGCCTCGAGGTAGGACCGGCGCAACTCCAGGCTGGCGACATGAGCCAAGCGGTCGAGCAAATGGTGGCGCGCGAGCAGCAGACCACCGCCGACCCGGCGTGGCTCCGTGGTGGTCAGCAAGCCTTCGATGCCGTGGCGGGTCCGCTCCGCGACAGCCATTACGAGGCTCAGCTCGTCGACAACCTCTGGATGACCAGCGCGGCCGGATTCGACCCCTCGACCGACCCCGCCGGCGCGGCCCTCGACGCCGTGTCGCCGCTGCGGGGGATGGACCCGGGCACCATGCGGCTCGGTGAGCAGCGGGTGCGGCAGATGATGCACGCGCAAGGGCTCTGCTTCGGCCACGACGAGGCGCCCATCGGCGGCAGCGCCCAGATGACGGGTATGGCGCAGTACTTCGCCGAGAAGTACCCCGCCACCGAGTACAGTGCCATCGAGCGGGGCGAGCTCATCTACAACGACCTGTGGATCGAGGCCTACAAGGGCATCGCGGTGCACGAGATGGGTCACTCGTTGGGCCTGCTCCACAACTTCGCATCCTCCTGGGACGCGGCGAACTACCACCCGGGCTACTGGCAGCTGCGCACCCACGAGGGCGCGAGCCAGGTCTCGTGCGAGGGTCAGCCGCGCAGCGGTGAGACCAGCACCGTGGCCGGCGACGATTGCATGGGTCCCCGGTACCTCGACCCCGAGACCGACGACGAGCTCGGCCTCGCCGGGGAGCCGCGGCCGGACATCACCTACTGGGGCAACAGCTCGGTGATGGAGTACTCCCTCGAGCGCTTCGGCGAGACCATTGGTCTCGGTCAGTACGATGCGCACGCCATGAAGGCCCTCTACGGCCGTGTGCTCGAGACCTACGACGACCTCGATCACGGTGGCCTCGCCGAGCCCGAGGCCGAGGCCCAAGCGCCGCGACTCAGCTCGCAGCTCGGTTCCGACACGCGGGTGACGCGCTTCGACGGCCCGTTCTCGGGTCAGCGCTTCCCCAAGCCGACCCACTACACCGAGCTCGGACGCCTGCTTCGGCTCTACGAGGCGGACCGGTGTCGCGAGGCGACGGAAGAAGAGAAGGCACGGGCGCAGTGGCGCCTGGTGCACGGGAAGGTCTGTGCGCCACCGCCGCGCGACCACGCCGCCTGGCAGGACTTCGAGCACGGTCAGGTGTTCCAGGGCTGGGAAGACACGATTGCGCCGTGGGTTCGTACGCGGGCAGACGCCGGCACCGGTGGAGGCAAGATCCGCTGGGCCTACCGCTACGGCGCGACCTTCAACTCCTACTTCCACACCCAGAACTCCGATGCCGGTGCAGACGAGTACGAGGTGACGAAGAGCGCGATCGACGTCTTCGAGGGTCGCTACCCCTGGACCTACTTCCGGCGTCAGAACCGCGAGTACGTCTACAACGCGCTCCCCATGCGGGCTTCGGCGCGCCACTTCGAGCAGCTGCGGGCCTACCACTGGCAAGCGGCCAACCGGAACGCCTTCTTCCGCTCCTTCAGCGATGCGGAGTGGAACGAGATCAGCGGTTCGGACGATTGGCACCGGCCGTTGTTGATGGCGGAGACCGAGATGTTCAACGCGCTCGCGCGGTACATCCTCATGCCTCAGCCCGGCGACTACGCGCCATTGGCAGAGCAGCCGGTCGATACCGGTCGGGACATCTTCGACCTCGCGGGCTTCAACCAGACGCCGGCTTTCTCGGTCGACGCGGTAGACGGGCGGTTCGTAGACCAGCAGTTCAACAGCAACCCGGATGGCGGTGGCTCGTGGAACTACCTCGAGTGGATGGAGCACGCGGGCTTCGGGGTCGAGAAGACCCTCGCCGCCATGGCCATGGCAGACGGGCGTGCGGTGCTCGCCACCATCAACCGGGACAACTACCTCGATGGTCGCGCGGTCAACATCAACTTCCGCAGCGACATGCCTCAAGCGGTCGACCGCCTCCTCGGCGGGATCCTCTCCGAGGATTGGGAGAGCGTGGCGCCCTACACCATGGACACCGGGGCTGCGGCCAAGGTGAACCTCACCCCCTTGCACATCACCGACGAGGTGCCCACACGACCGGCCTCGGCCAACGTGTTGTTCCCCAACGTGGGCTACAAGCAGCAGCTCGGGGTGTTGATCTTCTCCCACGTCTACAGCCGCATGAACGGCGACCTCACCCTCTCCAACAAGCTGCGGCTTTGGATCGATGGTCAGCTCGGCGAGGTAGACATCCCCGAAGCCCAGCAGGTCCGCTTCTACGACCCGACGAGTGGCTACACCTACATCGCGCGTCGCTACGGAGACGACGTCATCGATGGGAAGACGATCGACGCCGGCATCGCCTCCCGCATGGTGATGCACGCCAACGAGCTCGCGGCCGCCGCCTACCAGGTGGAGGAGGTCGATGGTGAGATGAGCTTCGATGCTTTCGGGCGGCCGGTGCTCGTGCTCGATACGTCCGGTCATCCCATCGTGGTCGATGCCGACCGGGAGGCGGAGCTCCGCCGCTACGTGGGTCTGATGGATGCCGCCCGGCAGATCGCGGCCCTCGTGGGCTACGGCCCACTCTGAACCGAGGAGCGCTTGACTGAATGCGGGGTGAGCCAGTAGTGGCTCGCCCCGCGTCGTCGTTTCAAAGCTCGTCGCGGCGCGCTTGGATGAGGCGCTCTACGATATCGCGCGGCAACGGCGCATCGATCGCGAACTTGACCGCGCCTTTGCTCGTCTCGAAAGCCGACAGAGCGTCGGCGAGCGTGGCGGTGACGCTTCCCGAATGTGGCAGGTAGCTCAGGTGGCGCTTGGCGGCGGAGAATCCGGCGACGTTCTTTCCCCCGAGTCTGAACACGGGCACGCCGTAGCTGAGGCCTTGTTCGGCCTCGGGGAGGATGGCGGCGATGGTCTCACGGAGTGCCTGGAGCGTAGCTCGCTTGGGCTCTTCCAGCTTCGCCAGATAGACGTCGATCTCCTCGGCGGACATGTGGAGGAGCTTAACCTCTCAGCGGTCTCGAGGGGATGGCGCGATGCGCTCGGCGGTGAGCACGCCGAGGAAGGGCAGCAGGCCCCATTGAGCGGTCTCACCGAAAGGAGGCAGCCAGGGCTCGCGCTCGCCGACCACGGCGCCTTCATCCTGCGTGCGCCATCCGTAGACCTGCATGACCTCGGAGAGGTCGGCGTGTCGCCCCGCGTGCCCGAAGAAGGTGCCGTGGGCCACGCCGCGAAGCGGTGGCGTCTTGAACTGGCCCTGGTACCGCGCCGCGGCTCCTGGACCGAGGGCGTCGAAGCGGCCGGCGTCGGGGTCGTCTGCGCGACCGGGGAAGCCCACGTTGTGGAAAGCGTCGTCGGTGAGGCGCGGGCCCCAATGACATTGTTGGCATGCTTGCTTCACGAAGAGGCGCAGGCCGTAGGTCTGCTCGGTGTCGAGGGCGTGCACATCACCGGCGAGGTAGGCATCGAGGGGGTTGGGGGCGACGCGAAGGCTTCGCTCCCAAGCGGCGATGGCGCGACCCGCACGCTCGAAGACGCCGGTGATGGCGGCTCGTTCCTCAGGGAGGAGTGCGTCGAAGGCGGGGTCACCGGGCTTGCCTTCGAGGGGCCAATGACCGTCGTCGGGCGCGGCGCCGAAGACCTTCTCGTAGGCGACGCGGTGCTCGTCGAGAACGCGGCGCGCCACGTATGTACGGCTGCTCGCCATCTCGGTCTCGTCTTCGATGGGGATGAGCGATTGCTCGGCGAGCGTTGCAGCGCGACCGTCCCACAGCTGCCAGCGGGAATGCGCGGCCAGGGTGGCCGACGGCACGCGGCGTCGGCCGAGCGCGACGCCTTCGCCGACGGGGGCGTCGTTGTGCAGATGATGCTCGGGTTGATGGCAGGTCGCGCAGGCGATGCCCTCCGGCGAGAGGCCGGGGTCGAAGAAGAGCGCCTCGCCGAGGGCGGCGGCGTCCGGGTCGTCGGCGACGGGATTTTCGGGCGATGGAGGAGGCGCACCGGGGAGGGCGATCGTCTGCAGGAGCGCCCATTCGTTCTCGTCGAAGCCGTCGACGAACACGGACGGCTTCGCGACGGTGTGCACGCGGTCGGAGAGCTTTTCCCGCAGCTCGGTCGTGGTCGGGTTGGCCATGGTGTCGACCACGGTGAGGTGTTGGGTGTCGACCACGAGCACGAGCGGCAGTGGACTGCGGTCGGGCACCAGCGAGGCGAGGTGATGGTCGGGATCGGCGCCAGCTGGCGCGCCCGTGCCGAGCGCCTGCCATGCGCGGGCAGCCTCACGCGTCGGCACGCCGTTGTCCAGGTCGCCGAGCACGAGGTCGATGCGGGTCCATCGTGCGGCGGTCTCGGCGCCCACGATGGTCTCGAGGGGCGCGGCCAGCCATTGGCAGGTTCCACACCAGCGCCCTCCGGTCACCACGATGACCGCGTGGCGGGTGTCCGCCCCGCCGAGGTCGGACAGCTGGAGGGTGGCGTCGGCGCCCTCCGCATCGACCCCCTCGAAGTGGCCGTCGGGCAATGGGATCCCCGTGGCCACCGGCGCATCATCGGGGGGCACATCGAGCGGCGCCCGTTCGGTGCAGGCCGTCAGCCCCGTGAGGGCCAGGATGAGGAGCAGGGGTCGCACGGGATCAGCGGCTCATTGGGGAAGTACGAGCTTGTAGACCTGAGCGCCCACGGCGTAGCCCGTGCCGTCATCGAGGAAGCGGATGCGGTTGACGGGGCCGGTGAGGTTGGGCTCCTCTTCCCAGGTCATTCCGCCGTCGAAGGTACGGTAGGCCGGCAAGCCACTGTTGTTACTGACCATCCAACCGACCTCCTCGTTGATGAAGCCAGCCGCCAAGGCACCATAAGCTTCGGTGGTGGGCAGGGGCAGCTCTTGCCAAGTGGCGCCGCCGTCGGTGGTCTTGCCGAAGGTGCCGGGGCCAGACGTCGTGTCCTGAACCGCGATGTAGCCCACCTCGGCGCTGGGGAAGTCGAGCTTCCAACACAAGGAGCCAGCGGTGGTGGAGGTGAAGACCGGCGTCCAGCTGCCACCGCCGTCGGTGGTGCGAATGACGACACAGGTCTGGCCCGGTCCCATGCCCGCCACCAGGCCTTCGGTGGGCGAGCTGAAGTGCACGTCGATGGCCATCATGAGGTGGGTGCCGAGGTCGATGCTGGTCCAGCTTGCACCGCCGTCGGTGCTGCTCATGAGGTGGGACGGACCATTGGCGCGCCCCACCGCGTAGATGTGGTCGCCGTCGAGGGCGGCGATGTTGCAAATCCCGCTCGGCGCTGGCCCCGTGATGTTGCTCACCGGCGCCCAGGTGGTCCCGCCGTCGGTGGTCTCGTAGAGGACGTTGGGGTCGTCGATGGCGCTGCTGAGGCCAGTGCCGAGGTTGCCCGCGAAGCCGTGCATCGCGTCGACGAAGTGCACGGCGCGGAAGAAGGTCCCCTGCTGCTCGACCGAGGTGGTCCAGGTGTCGCCACCGTCTTGCGTCTCGAAGATGCTCCACTCGGGGCCACTCGCCAGGAACCCGTGCTGGGCATCGAGGAAGTAGGCGTCGTCTTGTTTGGGGCCGCCGCTGACGCTGGGAGCGTTGGGCAACACCACCCAGGGGTTGTTGCGCACGAGGTCGGCGAGGCTCGGGGCCATGCCGCCGGCGCCCCCGGTGCCGCCGGTGGTGCTCGTGCTCGTGCTGCCACCGCCGCTGCCGGTGGGGTTTTCGTCGCCGTCGGTGCACGCTGGGAGGGCGAGGAGGATGGAGACGAGAGGAAGCAGCCGCGGGTAGGTCATGGAGGTACACATGCCGCGCGCCGCGCCTCGACCCCAGTTAAACTCCGTTAAACCCCCGCGCCACGATGTCGCAGCCGGTTGAGCAGATTCTCGTTCCCTACCGAAAATCCGAGCTATTGCATGGGTTTCCGGTGGTTCGTCCACTCGTTGGGCGGAGCGGTGACCTCGCGGAGCTCGTGGGCTGGCTCGACGACGAGGCCCAGTTGTTCACGCTTCTCGGACCTCCGGGGATCGGCAAGACGAGCCTCGCGACCTGGGCCGCGATGCGCTGGGCGCAGCCGGCATGGTTCTGCGACCTGTCGAACTGCATCGACGGTGATGCGCTCCGTCAGGCCCTGCTCGCTTCGCTCGGCGAGCCTGCGGGTGACGGGCGCCGGGTCGAGGCAGCGCTCGCGGAGCATGCGCCGAGCCTGGTGGTGCTCGACAACTTCGAGCAGCTCGTAGGGGAGGCGGAGCAGCTGGCGAGCTGGCGACGCGCGGCTCCCGCTACACGTTGGCTCGTCACCTCGCGTGAGCGACTGGCCATCGACGGCGAGCGCGTGCTCGAGCTCGGGCCCCTCGGCTTGCCCCAAGGGGACACGGTCGAGGCGGCGACGTCGGTTCAGCTCTTCTTGGCGCGAGCTCGGGACGCAGGTGGGCGCGGGCTCGACCAGTTGGATGCCATCGCCACCATCGTCTCCGCCCTCGACGGGGTTCCACTCGCCATCGAGCTCGCGGCGGCACGCACGCGGCTGCTGGCCCCCGCGGTGCTCGCCGAGCGCCTCGAGGCTGGCCTCCTGTCGATGGCGAAGCGTGGACCGAGCCGGCACCGCACGCTGGCCGATGCGATCGCCTGGTCGTGGGCGCTGCTCACGCCGTCGGAGCAGCGGGTGCTCATGGGCTGCGCCGTCTTCGCCGGGAGCTTCACGGCCGAGGGTTTGGAGCGCGTGCTCGATGCCGACGTCATCGAGCCGCTCGCGTCGCTGCGCGACAAGAGCCTCGTGCACACCGTGGGTGAGCACCGCCTCGGCCTCTACGCGAGCGTGCGCGCCTACGCGCGCGCGCAGTGGAAGGGGCAGCCGAGCGTGTGGGTCGACGGGCTTCACAAACGCCATGCGCGCCTGTTCGTGGAGATGGCGGCCGGGTTCAACCGTTGCCGGCTTCTCATGACCCGCGACGCTCCGGTCACCATCCCGGCCGATCTTCAGCGCGACCTCGGCAATCTCCAGGCGGCGCTTCCGCACACCGAAGGCGTGGAGCGCATCGAGCTCGCGAGCGCGCTCGTGGTCCTCGGCGGTCTCGAAGTGGAGCCTCCCGAACCGACCCCCGCCATGCCGCCATCGACCCGAGCCGTCGCGGCATTGGCCCGCCATCGGCTCTGGGTCTCGCGGGGCGACTTCGAGCGAGGTCATGCCCTGCTCGAAGGGCTGATGGCCGACGAGACCATGCCGCTCGAAGCCCGGGCCATGGCCGCGGTGGTGGCGGGCGTGCGACGCCGCATCGAAGGCGACGCGATGCGCGCCCAGATCGCCCACGCTTGGGCGGCCGAGCGACTCGACCCCGTGGCTCACCCCATCGTCTACGGGATCAACGTCGCCTGCATGGGGCGGCTCGGTTGTGACCTCGACGATGCCGACGCGGCGGAGCGCTTCAACACGGAGGCGGTGCGGCAGCAGGAGCGGGTCGGCGAATGGTGGTTGGCAGGCTTGGCCCTCGCCAACCTCGCGCAGCGCGCTCAAGAGCAGGGCGACTACGCCAAAGCCGAGGCGTTGCTCGAGCGCGCCATTCAGCGCTTTCGGGAAGCGGGTGAGACCACCTACGAGAGCGTCTATGCCGCGATCTGCGGCGGCTTGTATCTGGAGCAGGGGCGACTCGAGCTCGCGCGCCGGTGGTTCGCGTCGGCCCCCGTGCCCGACGACCTCGTCTCTCTCGGCGTTCCGCGCCTGCTTCACCACGGTGGTTATGCCGTGCTCGAAGCGCTCGAGAACCATGAGCCCGAGGCAGAAGCCCAGCTCGAGCGAGCCCGCCGCGCCACCGCGCACGCCGACTGTGCCCTCGTGCACGGGTTGACGGAGCTCTACGTGGGCGCCGTCGACCTCGCCCTCGGCCGGGCGTCCGCGGACGCGTGGCGGGCGCGCCTCCGGACCGAGGACGATGAGCTCGCGCGTCTGCGCCGCACCAACGTCGACGTGCGCTTCGCGACCCGGCTCGTGGTGCTCGCGATGCGCCGGGGGGCGTCACCGGTGCTGAAGGTGCATCCCGAGGCGAGGTGGTTCGAACTCGGCGGCGCGCGGGTCGACCTCGGTCGTCGCGGGGCGCCTCGGTTGATCCTACGCGCACTCGTGCGGGCTCACGTCGATGGGAACGGCGCGCTCGGCGGCGACGTGCTCGTGGCCGAGGGCTGGCCGGGTGAGCGCATCCTCGTGGAGGCCGCCGCCACCCGCGTGAGGGTTGCGATCGCAACCCTGCGCAAGTTGGGACTCCGCGAGGTCATCGTCACCCGCGATGATGGCTACCTCGTCGACCCCGGTCTCGCGGTCGATGTCGTGGCCGAGGGCTGACCGGCAAGACCTGGCCGGGCCGACGGACAGATTTGGCCTCGACCCGAGGTCGGGACTGTCCGGACCACAGGACAAGGTCAGCTCGAACCGCGTGAAACCAGGCGGTTGCCCCGTTGGTCTGGCCGGCACAGGCCTTGCGAAACCAGGGCCGAAGTTCGAGTTCGGTCGCCCTGACGGCTGGGTTACCCTCGGACTTCGCCCTCCCGAAAGAACGGTATGCCGACGACCAACGACGACGACATCGACCTCACCGAATACGCGGACGGCACTGGGTCCACCGGGAGCGGCAACGAGACCTATCTCCTGATGGAGCTGGAGGGCAGTAACACCGTCAAGAGCGGCTACATCCGCCTCGGCGGCGTCGACCCTGCCATCAAGGCCAAGTTCCAAACGCTCGCCAGCGGGGGAACGGTCACGTGGACCGCCGACGAGCAGACCAAGGGCGAAGACCTCGCGGCCGAGGTGGTCTCTTTCATCGACGACAGCCGAATCCGCGGGCCCGCCGACGAAGGTGGCAGTACCGCAAAGGCCGACAACAAGTTCCGTACGCTCAGTCAGACGGAACGCCAGACCGAGTCGAACCTCCTGCACACCAAGGGCGGCTGGCGCGACCACACGCAGGGCAACCGCATCACCACCACCCGCGGGGACAAGATCGAGGTCATCCGCGGCAACTTCAAGCAGCGCGTGCTCGGACGGTCACAGTGGTCCAACGACGCGGGAAGCGGCCTGCACTGGGAGTCGTCGGGTGGCATCACCTACGGTTTCGACGATGTCCCCGGGCAGATCGTCGATGTGCGTTGGTCGAAGGACGACGACACCTGGCGCGTCTTCGAAGAATGCGACACCGGCCATCAGGTCGAGCGCTACCACGGGGTCATGAAGGAGTGGTGCCAGGGCGGCGCCGTGAAGTCGCGGGTCGGGAGCCTATCCGCCTACGACGGCTCGGATGCGATGTCGTCCTTCCTCGCGACCGAGTTCGGCTGGGGCGACGACCGCGATGACTTCGGATCGGACTCCGACTTCGACAAGCCCAGCGATGCCTCGCACCAAGCCAGCTTCAGCTGGCCGAGCAGCGACACGCTCCCCAACGTGTCGGAGGAGGTCTACGCCAACCTCGTTCGCGAGAAGACCATCTGCAACACGTTCAAGTCCTATACGGGGTCATTCACGCGCCCCGTGAGGGAAATTCTCGAAGAGAGCCACACGAACTACCTCATCGACGACACGAACTACGACACCTACGTCAACCTTTCATTCGGCGCATTGGCCACGGAGATCTGGGACACTTGGTTCTTCGAGGACTTCAAGGGCTACGCCATCAGCCTGAAGGTCGGCGCCATCTTCTCGGACATTCGGAGCGGCATCGCATTCTCAGAGGTCGATGCCACGGCGGCGAAACTCGACTTCAAGATCGCAGGTGCAGTGGCCGACCTCGAGCTCGCCCTCTTCTGGACCGACATCAACGCCACGTTGCTGAAGATCGACGTGCACGGAGGTCTCGACGCCAACGAGCACGACATCATCTACAAGGAGATGTCGCTCTCGAAGTGGAAGTTCGCACAAGCGTTTTTCCTGGGATGAGGTGAGAAGCGATGCCGAACGAGACCTCAACCGAAGACTACCTCGAGCTCGAGCTCACCAACTTCAATGGCGCGACCGACTCGGCGCAGGAGATGCACAGCTACCTCCGGCTAGGGGCGGCCGACAGCACCGGCACCGTTACCCATGGCGACGATCTCTCGGGTCAAATCACCAGCTTCATCGACGATGGCCGCATCCGGGGGCCGGCGGATGTCGCTGGCGAGAGCACGGCCACGGCCGACAACCCCTTTCGCACGCTGAGCCAGACCGAGCGCGCGGCGGAGACGGCGACCCTAGCCACCAAGGGTGGCTGGCTCGACCACACCGACGGCAACCGCGTCACCACCACGCGCGGCGACAAGGTCGAGGTCATACGCGGGAACTACAAGTTGCTCGTGCTCGGCCGCGAGCAGTGGACCGATGACAACGGCGTAGGGCTGAACTGGGAGTCCAGCGGCGGCATCACCTACCACTTCGACGAGGTGCCGGGTCAGATCGTCGATGTTCGCTGGGAGTTCGACGAGGCCAATACGCAGACCTGGCGGGTGATTGAGGAGTGCGACAAGGGGCACGTGGTCACGCGGTATCACGGCCTCGACAAGGACTGGATTCAAGGGGGTGACTTCGTCACCCGAGTTGGCTCACTGGAGGCCTACGACGGCACGACCAGCAGCACCGACCCGGATCAGTTCACCTACGACGACCACTTCGACAAGCCGAGCGACGCATCCCACAATGCCAGCTTCGACTGGCCCAGCAGTGACACGCTTGCCGATGTGACCGAACACGTCTTCGCCGACGAGTTCTACGACATGTGCATCGCGCAACGGGTGGAGGACTATCTCGGGTCGAGCACGCGCAAGCTCACCGAGTACGAAGACCAGCAGCACGCCATCCAGCTTCTGGAAGATCACAATTTCGCAACGGAGTATCGGGCCCAGATGAAGGGCGACTTCGCGTTCGAGTTCTGGCTCGGCGCGGTCTACTTCGAGCTCTTTCGCGGTACCGCGATCTCGTTCAAGAGCACCGTCTTCTTCGACTTGCGCGTGGCGGGCCTCATCGCCGAGGTCAACGCGGGGGCGGCCTTCGGAGAGGTCAACGCAGCGGGGCTCATCTTCAACCTGGAGACCTGCTACCACAAGCTCGACATGGTCATCAGCCCGTTTCGCATCAACGAGATCGAGGGGGCACTGATCAAGATCGACATTCCCGCGTTGCTGAAGAAGAAGACAGCCGTGTCCCACTACGACGAGTCGGTGGGGATCAATGCGAAGTAGGGAGGTTGCGCGATGAGCTCGAAGGTCGAAGACGATAGCGCGAACGCCCTGTTGATTCAGGTCGAAAACTTCAACAACGCCACCAATACGGCCGACGAGCGGGGGACGTACTTGCGTCTCGGAGCCGTTCCAAGTGCCCTGATCACGGCCTACGACGACGTCAATGCCGGCAATGGTGATGGTGGTGCGTTTACGACGGCCAATGGTGAAGACCTGGCGTCGCAAGTGCTGACCTTCATCGACGATACGCGAGAGCGAGGGACGGGTGACTTCTACACCTTGACCGAGGCCGAGCGGCAGACGGAGTCGGAGCTTCTCCACACGAAGGGCGGGTGGCGCGACCATACGGATGGCAACCGAATCTCGACGACCCGCGGCGACAAGGTGGAGGTCATCGGCGGCAACTACAAGCTCCTCGTGCTCGGGCGTGAGCAGTGGAACAACGATGCCGGCGTGGGGCTCCACCACGAGTCGAGCGGCGGCATCACCTACCACTACGACGAAGTTCCCGGTCAGATCATCGACGTGAGGCGTAAGAGCGACGGCACGACGTGGAGCGTGATCGAAGAGTGCAACACGGGCCACTTCGTCGCCCGCTACCACGGGGTCAGCAAAGAGTGGCATCGGGGTGGCGACGTCAAGCTCCGGGTGGGTAGTCTCGGTGCCTACAAGGTCGCATTCGAAGGCGCGAGCTGGGACGCAGTGAAGGCCGACCATGGCTTCAAGACCGACACCGACTTCGACAAGCCGAACGATGCCAGTCACCAGGCAGGCGTCGACTGGCCTGGCGACTCGGACATTCCCAGCGTCATCGAAGAGGTCTTCGCGAACACCGTGACGGAGAAGCTCTACGCGCGGAAGATTCACGAGATCGACGGCACGTCGTCGCATCGCACGGGTACGTTCGACGAGAAGCTCTTCGCCAAGAGCGTGCTCGAGATCAACACCTTCACGTTCTACGAACAGAAGATGTCCGGCACGCTCGCGCGGGAGACCTGGGAGGGTTGGTTCCTCGAGGTGTTCCTCTGCGTCGCTGCCGTCACCATCAAGTTCGGCTTGTTCCTCGATCTGCGGTGCGGCTACCTGACGATGGATCTCAACCTCGCGGGTGCCCACGGGCAGCTCAACCTTCTGGGTAAGCGACTCGAAGTCGACCTCTCCCTCATCCACCTCGACATGGGCAAAGCGACGGTCAGCTACAACGAGTTTCGCATCGCGCCGCTGCGCATCAAGGCCGAGGGCATCAAGTTCGAGTTCCCGAAGGTGCAGAAGGACACCGGGATTCAGTGGGTCAATTGAGTCATGCGCATCCTCAATGAAACGGGCCTGCTGCAGGGCTATGTCGTCACCTCGCGGGAGCCACCGCAGGCGGAACTCTCGGTGCTCATTCGCGGGACGTATCACCTCGATGAAGAGGGCCGCTTGGTCGAGCCCGAGGGCATCGAGGTGTTGTGCCAGGGCAAGCTCGACGCGGACGTCTACGGTGATGACGATGAAGAGCGCTCGGGGGTGCTGCTTCGACCCACGGACTTCGCCGAGTACAAGCCGCGGGCCGAGGTCTACGTGTGCGGGAGTTGTCACCTGCCGAGTCGGGTGGAGCAGACGATCGTCACGCTCGCGGTGGGCAACTGGACCAAGTCGGTGCGCGTGAGCGGCGATCGCCGATGGCTCCCCGAGGGCAAACCGAGTCGACCCGCGCTCTTCGATGAGATGCCCATCGACTACCGACGCGGCTTCGGCGGCCCCGAGAGCCTGACGAACCCCGTGGGCATCGGCCTCGAGGACGGCCGGCTGCCCAACCTCGAGCTGGAGGGCGACTACGCGACGAGCCGCGAGGCCCGCCCCGTCGCGACCACCCTGGGGGTCGTGAACCCGTCTTGGCCCACCCGCAACAGCAAGCGGGGCGAGAAGTACGGCGGCGACTACGCGCGTAAGCGCGCGCCGTTTCATCCCGAAGACTTCGATTGGACGTACTTCATGGCGGCGCCCGCCGACCAGTGGATCCCGGGAGGGTATCTGAAGGGCGACGAGCGCGTGGTGGCCAAGAACCTCTTCGCGACCCACCCGGAACTCGACACGCGTTTGCCCGGGGTTCGTCCTCGTGTGTTCCTGCAGGATGACGAGGGCGCGCGCCGAGAGGTGAAGGTCAACCTCGACACAGTCATGTTCGATGGCGACGAGGAGACGATCACGCTCACATGGCGAGGCCTGACACCGGTACGTGAGATAGATCTCGAGGACGTCGCCTTCCTGATGGTGGTCACCGAGTCGATGGACGAGGCGCCGGGCGCGACGGAGCGCTACGAGGCGCAGCTCGCGGCCTATGCGGCCGACCCGTCGGGGGTCCTGCGCATGAAGGAGGAGATCGACAATCCCGAGCGGCGGGACGACGTCGACCCCCTCACGGCCAAGCTGATGGATCAGGGACTGCCCGTTCCCCCAGAGCTTCAGGAGAAGCTCAAGCAGAACTGGGCCGCCATCGAGCAACGCGGCGAGGAAGCGCAGGAGCTGCTCGCGAAGGTCGATGAGGCGGCGGCGGCGCGGGAGAAGGGGATTCCCGACGAGCCGCCGCCTGCGATTCCGGCCTATCCGAGCATCAAGCCGCGTGTGTTTCTTCGCCCGCAGTTCGAGCTGGTGCGACAACAGGTCGCGGAGATGAAGCAGCGGCTGCGGCCAGGCCTGGAGCCGCCCGAGGGCCTCGCCATCATGGAGGAGCGCCTGTCCGACCCGCGTTTGGTCGAGATGGACCCCACCATGCGCGACATCAGCGCGGGGGCGCCGGGGCCGGACGCAGACCTGTCGGGGCAGGACCTCACGGACAAGGACTTGTCGGGCGCGAATCTCCGTGGCGCCAAGCTCGAAGGCTGCGTGTGTATTCGCACCAAGTTCGTCGGGGCCGACCTGACCGGAGCCAGCCTCGATGGGGCGATGCTCTTCAAGGCCGACTTCTCACGGGCCTTCATGACCGGTGCGAACCTCGCACGCGTCAATGCCGCTTACGCCACCTTCGATGGGGCGAGCATGGACGAGACGGTTCTCGATGGCGCCTACTTCGAAGGGGCACGGTTCGCCGGGACCAAGCTCGACGGGGCGCGGGGAGAGGTCGTCAACTTCACCGAGGCGCATCTCGAGGGCATGGAGGCACGGGGCCTGAAGCTGCAGCATTCGCAGTTCGAGAAGGCTCTGCTCGAAGGGGCGCGCTTCATCGGGGCGGAGTTTGCCGCATGCCGCTTTCGCGAGGCGAAGCTGGCGCGGAGCCGATTCGACGAGGCCCAGCTCAGTCAGGCGGTGTTCAGTGAGTCCGACCTTCGTGGCGCGAGTTTCTTCGCCGCGAAGCTGACCGAGAGCGTGTGGCTCGGGGCGGAGCTCGAGGATGCCGACCTCGCAGGGGCCGACATTCAGAAGGCACACTTCACCAAGTCCAACCTCGACGGTGCCCGCTTCGAGGGGGCCAACCTTCGGGAGAGTCGCTTCTATCGCTGCAAGCTCCGGCGAACCGACTTCACGCGGAGCAACCTGCACGCGGCCGACCTCTCGCGCGCGAAGCTAGGAAAGACGCTCTTCGTGAAGGCGAACCTGTACGACGCCAAGCTCATCGATGCGCGCGGACCGGACTGCGACTTCAGCGGGGCCAACCTCGAGCGGGCCGTCTACGAGGAGGAGAAACGATGACCCCCGATGAGCTCGTAGCCAGGGTTGCGGCCGGTGACGACCTGAGCAACCTGGTGATCGAAGGTCTCGATCTGCGCGGCCGCAACCTCGCAGGGGCCAAGCTCGCGGGCGCGCGCATGCGTCTCACCAGTCTCGAGAACGCCGACCTGTCGGGGGCAGACCTCTCGGGCGCCGATCTGTCCGGGTGCAAGTTGGCCGGCCTGAACGTCACCGGGGCCACCCTGTGCGAGGTCAACGCGATGAGTGCCGACCTGAAGGGTCTCGTCGCCAAGGATGCCGACCTCACGAAGGCCCGTATCCAACGCGCTCAGCTGCAGGATGCCGACCTCCGCGGCGCCAAGCTCGACGGGACCGAGCTCTCGATGCTCAGCATGGAGAGGGTGCGCTTGGATGGCGCCACGGGCGAAGGCCTCCGCATCTTCGACTGCGACATCAGCGACGCCAGCTTTGCCGGGATCGACATGGTCATGCTCTCGATCATCCGCAACAAGGGGGGCAACGTGAGCTTCAGTGGCGCCAAGCTCGAACGCGGCGCCTTCATCGAGGCCAAGCTCGAGCGGGCCCAGTTCGACGGCGCCACCCTCGACAACTGCGTGTTCATGCAGTGTGAGC
>JAUHZF010000499.1 GCA_030426145.1 Polyangia bacterium | reverse complement strand
TCGCAAGCTCCTTCCGAGCCTCCCTTCGTCCTCGCAGCTCAACTCCCGGTCGTTATGCGGACATCGCGCTTGCGAGAAACGCTGGACGTCGCTGAAGGCCTGCGTAGGTTTGCGTAGGTGACCTCGTCAAGGCCGAATTCCGAGTGGCTCCGCTTCGGGCTTGATCGCCGAGCTGTCGCCTTGGCCCGGTTCGGGGTGCTGGGAGCGAGTCTCATCGGTCTACTCGGAATCTGCCTCGTCCCAGTCGGGCTCTCGGACCCCAGGCTGGCGACATGGCTCAGCTTCGATTCGGGACCTTTGCATGGGGTCACGCTGTGGGCTGTGGCTGTCGGGAACGCGGTCGGCAGCTTCATCTTGCTACGTGAGCTCTTACCGTCGGCAGTACGTCCCGAGACTGCGGGCGTTGAGGTTTCAAGCACCTCTATCCGCAACGTAGGTGGCCCCGCGCTTCCTTGGGACGAAGTAGACGCCGTCGTCCCGCGGGGCATCTTTGGACGTTTGGACATCAAGGGCCGTTCGGGGGACACGGTGGTTCGACTCGACCTCGGCACAGAACAGTTCAGTCGAGCGTCTGAGCTGGTTATGGGGAACTTGCCGCCCATGCCCGTCCCAGACCGAGAGCTACGGCGTTGGCTTCGCGGGTACCATCTTCTTGCCCTTCCGGTTCTGGGTGTCCCGCTTGCGCTCTCGTTCTGGCTAGGTCCCTACCTCGCGGTCGTTTCGCTTCTCGTATTCCTGCCAGGGTACTGGCTCGATACGCGAAACCGCCTGAAGGCCATCGAAGTCTCGCCGGGACGCCTGCGGCTAGCACTGGCGTTCCGTCAGATTGAGCTCCCCCGTGAGTCCATTCGTGACACCGGCGTCGTCTTTGGTCGTAGTTGTAGGCTTTGTCTCCTTACGGACGATGCGCTCCATCAGTACGACGTTCCGGCTCGCTACATTGTCGCGGTCTACCTGGCCATCCTTCATCGGTGGGGACTGAAGCCGAAGTGTGCCCGCACGCGTGAGTAGCTGCGGTCCAGTCTGCCGCATAACATGTCGTTGGAGGCAGACGAGGCCGGCGGTCGGACCTCCGGTCGCAGGCTCCCTCTGGTCCTCCCTTCGTCCTCGCAGCTCAACTCCCGGTCGTTATCCGGACCCTGTTGCTGCTCGTCGTGTAGATTCAAGGGGTGCCTCTACATCGTGGAACTAACGGAGCCCTCTGGCTTGGCCTCGCGTGCCTTGTCGGCCTGGTCCCGGTGAGCTTCCACGATGGCTCGTGGCGCGTGGCCTCCGCACTCCCGACGGACGGAATTGAGCAACTGCCGGATGTTCCAGGCGCGGCGCCGCTGCACGGGGAGCTCTTCGCGATGCGTATCCCTTCGGAGGAGTCTCGTTGCATCGAGTGCGCCCACAAGCTCCGCTTCTTACAAGGCTCTCCGCGTCTTGAGGACCTTGAACGCGCGCTACGCGATTCTGCGCCGCGTCCAATCGAGGACCTGATTCGAGAGCACCGCGAGGCGTACCGCGTTAGCGGCCCGGCGGACCCCCTCAAGCTGGTCATCCTTGCGAGCGACCGCACTCCACTCCTCCAAGTGGGGGAGCTTGTCTCCCGAATGGAGGCCCTTGGTGTTGACCATGTGTTCATCGCATCGGCATCAGAAGACGGAACCTTGCGCGGCGTCCCCTTTGTTACCGGGCGAGATGACGTGAGATATCTCCCCGAGTTCGAGGCTTTCATCGAAGGATGTAGCGTCGCGCCAGGCGTTCGGCTTGAGGTGACCCTAGGCAGCGTCGACATTCTCGTCGCGCGGAAGCGTATCGCGACGGGGTGCTCAACGCGTGGAAAGGGACCGGCCATCCCAGCCACCCCTGCGGGTGACGTCGATGTCGTCGAACTCCGGCGCTGCATATCCAGGATTCAGCGCGAGGGCCGTAACCTGCGCGGAGCCATCGTCGCTGAGCCGTGGATGCGAGTGAGCGACTTCGTCGAACTCATGGCAGCGTCATCAACCCTCCAGGTCCTTCTGCCTCCTAGGCCGCCCGCGGCCGGATAACATGTCGTTGGAGGCAGACGAGGCCGGCGGTCGGCTCTCCGGGCGCAAGCGCCCTCCGAGCCTCCCTTCGTCCTCGCAGCTCAACTCCCGGTCGTTATGCGGACACTCGCCGCAGGAGATGCGGGGGACGCGGCTGCGTATTGGATTTGAGGATGGCTGAGCCCTGCGGGCTCTTCGACGCCGTCGACGTGAACTCCTACGTCCACGCGAGCTCCGCATCGGGCTGCTCGTCCCAGACTGTTCGCGTGGCCGCCGCCGAGGTGGTTCCCAGTCTGCTCTCTCTCGCGGTGGTTCCTCGAGGCACCGGGGAGCGCTGCACTCCCCGGAGCGGTTCCACCGAGGTGGCGTGGTCCTAGGTGAAGCAGCGCGGGTAAACGCATGTCAGCTTGTTTGCGGTTGGCGCTGCGGCGCCTCTCGCACGACGTGATGGTTGGCCCTGCCGTTGTGCTCGTAGGCGCGGCGCCGGTCTGGCGAGCTGCTCGGCCTGTCCCAAGCGTATCGCCAGGCGGGAAACCGATGGTCACCGCCGCAGGCTCGGGTGGTCGCTCTCCCGCACGCCACCCTGCTCGGGAGGTTGCTCTCCCAGGCGCCGCCGCTGCTACTCGTGTGCGTCGCGCTCCAGAGATGGCCGCGTCGCAGAGCGATTTGAATTCGATGGCCGAAGCGGCGGAGCAGAGCACTTGAGCCTTCGCGCTCAGGAAACTGCCGCATAACATGTCGTTGGAGGCAGACGAGCTCCCTCGTGAGAGGGTGGTGCTTTCCTTGAAGCGCCTGGCTCGGGACCTCGCAGCTCAACTCCCGGTCGTTATCCCGACGGGATTGTCCGAGTGAGTTCCGTCGGCTTCGCCGGCGGGACTCGTGGTCCTTCGTCTGGTGTCTTGCCCCGAAACGGGCGATGCCGCTGGTCGGAACGCGTGCTCTGGTGAGGTCACCTTCGCATGCGGAGTCTGCGTACGGGTGGCTGTGCCACACCTCGCGAGCTGGCGGCGCAGCTTCAGAATGCGTGCTCCCTCGAGTGGCCGACTCTCTTGAACCGGGGAATGCCGCCATCAGAACGCGTGCTCTGTGACGTCGGCGTCGCTCGAGGAGCCTGCGTGGGATGGCGCAGACTGTTCGTTGGTCGTTCGTTTGAACGCGTGCTCTGCGACGATGCCCGAGGCGGGCGCCGCCAGAAGCGGGTCCGGCGCTGGCCGGGCTCGTGCACCGCGGCGCCGACGCGACGATGGCTGTCGCTGTGTACGAGAGGGAGAGGCGGCGCCCCGTTGCATCGAACGCGTGCACTGCGACGCATCGAAAGCCACCGCACTCCGAGGACGTTGGTTCGACACGGTTTTGATTCGGCGGTTTGGCGGTTCTTGGCGCCGGTCGTGACTGGAACGACTCCGGCCGCTCGGTGCGCGTAGACCCCGATGTGCGCACGAGTCCGGGAGCCCGCGACTCCATCGTCAGGAGGCGAGAAGGAGTGGCCTGGGACGTCGACGTCTGCGGTGGAAGCATCCGGCGGTCGCGGGATAACATGTCGTTGGAGGCTGACAAGGCCCTCGAAGAGCGTGGTCGCCACCTACAAACGTGGTTGCTCGGGACCTTGCAGCTCAACTCCCGGTCGTTATCCGGACCTCTTCTAAACTGGCACCGATGCTCTCGTTAGAGTCGCCCCGTTGGGCAGAGCTACGCCACGCGTACGGACCTGCGGCCGATGTCCCCGGGATGCTGAAGTCGCTCGTGTCTGGGGACGCGCGCCAGGCACTCGATGACCTGCATGGCGTGGTTGCGCATCAGGGTTCCGCAACGACCTCCGCGTACGCGGCGGTGCCGCACGTCGTTGCTGCCGCCGAAGCGCTATCGGTTTCGGACTCTCTCGAGCACCTGCACTTCGTCGGCGTGGTGGCGAGCGCTGTCGCCCCACCGCAGATTCCGGACGACCTACGAGCCGCGTACCACGCCGCGTTAGAGCGCGGTCTCGCCCTCGCGGTTGAGGGGCTCGACTCACGAGATACCTACGAGGATGCCGTGGCTGCGCTTCAGACGGTCGCAGCGCTGTCCGGAAAGCCACGCGCCGCGCGTCGCCTCGTAAGCCTTCTGAACGAAGCCGCAGAGCTGTTCTGTCCAAGCTGCAACACCCACCTCGAGATGGACCTTGCCGCTCGTCCTGCGACGCTGGCCCGTCACAACATCTCTTTCGGGGGAGCTTCTAGCCTTGTGGTCCCGTGGACTGTCAACGCGGGGCTCTCACGAAACGCGGACCTCGCTTGGATGGACGAGTTCGTGGTGCGACTCGGTGGACACCAGGGCCGACTCGAAGCGGAGCTCGCCATGCTCGGCGGGACCGGTCCTTGTCCGAATTGTGGAGCGCGCATCGATATCTACGAAGCGTGGCAAGCCTGAGTCCTTGTGAGGTCGAAGTTCGGGAAGGGGAGCGCCTGGCCGGATAACATGTCGTTGGAGGCAGACAAGGCCGGCGGTCGGACCTCCGGGCGCAAGCGCCCTCCGGACCTCCCTTCGTCCTTGCAGCTCAACTCCCGGTCGTTATGCCGACAGCCCTGCTCGACGCGCATGTACATCTTCATCGACGAATCCGGGAACTTCGAAACCGCAAAGCGAGACCATCTCGTCTCCTGCGTGACCGCGCTGGTGGTTCCGGAGCCCTTCTCCAAGACTCTCTTCAGGAAATTTCGCCGCCTAACCAGAGGCTGGGTAGCGTCGGGCGCCGAGCTAAAGGGTAGCAAGCTCGACGAGAGTCAGATGTCTCGGGTTCTCGCGACCGTTCGACGATTCGACGTCCTATTGATCGCTGCGGCCATCGACATGGGGCGCCATTCCGAGGCCGGAATCCGCAGGCACCAGGAAGAGCAGATCGCCATCATTCGGGATGCCCCGGTGAAGTTTCCTTCTCCCTCAGCAGTGGCCCGACGCTCCAGCCTTTCAGAGCGCGTAGCGCGGCTGTCTCTTCCCCTCTACACGCAGCTACACGTGCTCAACCGAGTCGTCCGCGACGTACTCCACGTCGCTACGCTCTACTACGCTGCTCGCATCCCGCGCACGCTGGGACGCTTCTGTTGGCGAGTTGATGCGAAGGACCATGCAGTGACCGCTTATGAGCGTACTTGGACCGACGTCGGGTTCCCAATGCTTGAGGCTGCTTCGGTCGTAGAACCAATGGTCACCCCTCAAGACGGGGCAGACTACCGCCACTTCTCTCGCTTCGTCGCGCGTGGGGCGGAAGTCCCACCACGGCTTCGACCCCACATTGATGCGGGAGACCCGACGGTCGAGCTTCTGGACCTTGCCCTGATCATGAAAGACTTGCGCTTCGCGCAATCTCACATGCTGACGGGGCTACGGATTGTCGATGTACTTGCGAGCGCCCTTCGGCGAGCTATGAACGGACGCCTGCAGCGCCCTGGCTGGAAGGGGCTCGGTAGGATGATGCCACGGGGCCTTCGTGGGGCGCACTCGGTTGCCCAGCTCTCGATGGAAGACGATCTCGACCTGACAGGCGTCCCCTACTTGACGACACTTCGAGAGTGGGACGGAGAGGCTAAGCGCGTAGTCCTACCAAGGTGAGGGTGCCTGCGAAGCGGCATAACATGTCGTTGGAGGCAGACAAGGCCGGCGGTCGGCTCTCCGGTCGCAGGCTCCCTCCGAGCCTCCCTTCGTCCTTGCAGCTCAACTCCCGGTCGTTATGCAGACGGGAGTTTCAGGATGAGTGTCGTCGGCTGCGCCGCCGAGGTCCGGGGTTCCTCGTATGGGTGCTCCCCCCGCGGCGGTTGGCGCCGCTGGTCGG
>JAUHZF010000091.1 GCA_030426145.1 Polyangia bacterium | reverse complement strand
CATGAACTCGCGGGTGCGGACTTCGAGTCGGTACCGCGAGTTCATGGTCTCGATGTAGAAGATCTCACCACCGGCGAGCTTGAGAACCCGCTTCACTGGCGTGGTGACGTACTCGTGCATGCCGTCCGAAAACTCGATAACGATGACTGACCCTTTGCGAGGGGCCCGAACGAGCCTCCCCGTGATGGTCCGTCCACCTCGTCCGATCTTTCGGAGAACGACCTGCACGACATGATAGTAGCACGGCGATCCTCGCCAGGCACAGCCCCGACTTGTGCCTAGGTGGAATTGGATCGCGACTCGTGTGTTTTCCTAGATCTAGCCCTCGACGCAAGGGCCCGAGGTAAACACCCGTCCAGGGTCTGGTGCGCGGGGGCATTCAGGCCGGGGCCCTGCTTGGTGTATGCACTCGGGATGCGCGACGACGGACTCCGGGCGCGTGAGGGCCGGATCGAAGTGATCTGTGGCTCGATGTTCAGCGGAAAGACCGAAGAGCTCATCCGTCGGGTGAAGCGCGCGGTCTTCGCGCGACAGTCGATTCAGGCGTTCAAACCGCGCATCGACGACCGCTACGACACCACGCGCATCGTGAGCCACGGCGCCATCGCCATCGATGCGGTCGCCGTGGCCAACAGCGAGAGCATCCTGTCCCGGGTCGATGAAGCGACCCAGGTGGTGGCGGTCGACGAAGCTCAGTTCTTCGACCGGGGCATCGTCGACGTGGCGGACGAGCTCGCCAACCAAGGTCGTCGGGTCATCCTCGCCGGCCTCGACCAGGACTATCGCGCGCGTCCGTTCCCCCCCATCCCCGAGCTCATGGCCATCGCGGAGGAGGTCACCAAGGTACGCGCCGTCTGCACCGTCTGTGGCCGTGACGCGTCGCGCTCGCAGCGCCTGCGACCCGACCTCGATGCCACCACCGTGCTCGTGGGCGGCGCAGACAAGTACGAGCCACGCTGCCGCGCTTGTTTCACGTCGGATGCCGCCACCCCCGCTGGGGACGGCGCACCGAACGTCAGCTGATTCCCAGTTTGACCCGCTTCATCGTCGTCTCCCCTCCGTGTCCCGTGTTGGGGCGTGTCACCCCTTGGCGCCGTCTGCGGGCTTCGCCTCGCTCCGCGTCTCGCGCTTGTCGTCCTGATCAACGGCCGTCTTGTTCCTGCGCTTGAGCCCGCGCAGCCCCGGCGGGAAGCGCACACCCTTGCGGCCGTGGTCGGCGAAGTAGATCCGGAGCATGTCCGAGGCCACGTGGGTGCCCTTGATGTGCCAGGCGCCGCGGTTGAGCACGACGGCGCTGATGGCCACCTCCGGCTCGTCGGCGGGGGCAAAACCAGCCCACCAGGTGATGAGGGTGCCGGTCTTCTTCTCCTCGAGCGTGCCCGTCTTGCCCGCGATGCGTACGTCGGGGATGAAGGGCCGACCCGCGCGGTCGTGGAACGTCTTGAAGCTGGTGCCGTTGGCCACCGTCTGCTCCATCATGCGAGCGACGGCCCAGGCGGTTCGCTCGTCGAGCACCCGCTTGAAGACCTCGCGCTCGGTGGGCGCCTCGTAGATGACCGTGCCGTCCTCTTCGAGCACCCGCGACACCACACGCTGGCGCACCATCTCGCCTCCGCTCGCCACGGTGAGGGCGAGGTTGGTCGCTTGGAACGGGGACAGGGTCGTGTGCCAGAAGCCCGCCGCCGTACGCGCGAACTCCAGCTCGTCCTCCGGCATCTCGATCTCGCTCGGCTTGATCGGCACGTCGAAGGGGATGTCGAGGCCGTAGCCGAGCCGACGTGCGACCCCCTCGAGCTTGTCCTGGTCGAGATGCTGCTTCGCGAGGCGCCCGAAGACCACGTTGAGGCTGCGCCCCATGGCCATGCCGAGGGTCGCGCAGTACTTGTCGCGTCGCTCGTCGGGCTCGAGGAGGCGGGCGGTGATCCCGCTCTTGCCGCCGCGGTAACAGTGCTTCTGGTTGAGGGGGACCCCCGCCTCCACCAGCGCAGAACCGGTCACGATCTTGAACAGCGAGGCCGAAGGACCGATGGGCGCGCTCGCCAGGTCGCGAGGACGACCGTGGTTGTAGCTGGCCCACACGAGAACCCGTCCCGTCTTGACCTCCGTCATCACGATGGCCGCCTCGTAGACCTCGCCGCGGCGCAGGATGCTCGTCGCGGCTCGCTGGTACATGGGGTCGAGGGTGAGCTCGGCCGTGCGGCGCCCGTGGGCGGGCGCGGTGATCACATCACGGCGGTCGTCGATGTGGGCGAGCTCGACGTCGGTGAGCGGCGGCGGATCGACGGTGCTGGACGCGCTGCCCTCATCGGGGCCGGTCACGGCGATCTTCGCCTTGCTCAGCACGCTTGCGATCGACGCATCCTGATCCCGAAGGAACGGCAGCGTCGCGGCCACCACGGCCGCCGCAGCAAAGAGGGCTACGCCTTGTCGCATGCCCTCGGCGGTACCAAGGGCAGCCGAGTCGGGCCAAGTTCGTACGGCCCCGCTGCGAACGTCAGCTCAGGGCAAGTAGACCTGGAAGGACGCGCCACCGACCTGGGCCGAGACCATACCCGAAGCGGTGGGCGGCACGAAGAGCACGCCCCCGTCGATGTGGTCGTAGGGCAGGTAGCGAGCGGTTGCGCCCACCTGGCCGCCGTTGGTCTCGACCGTGACGGGCACGGCGGCTCCCGCGGGCGGGCGCCGTAGCGTGATGGGCGCTCGCGTGTCGGCGTGGCCGCCACGAACCTCGATGCGTCGCCAGCTCAGGTTCTGCTGCGATGGGGGCACCTGGAAGTCGGCGGCCGCGTTCACGAGCGTGAGGCGCTCGAACACCTCGCGAAAGCTGTAGTCGCTCATCCAGGTCGGATCGCAGTAGCTCATCCAGTCACGGCGCTCGCCGTCGGGCGAATGCAGCTCCCCCGTGAGGATGTTGTAGCCCCAGCGTCCGATGCGCGCGTTGGCGTGGGGGTAGGCCGGGTCGGGGTTGCTCGGGCCACCACATGGCGTGTGCGAACGGCCGTGATTGTGACCGACCTCGTGCATGGCGGTCTCCACGAACCTGCGACCCGAATAACCGAGCCCGATGGAGGCCTTGCCGTAGTCGCTGTCGTCGCCAGCCACGTAGCCGAGACCGTAGTAGCAGCCGTCCGAGCAGAAGGTGCTCACCGACGCCGCGGGCTGGAACACGCCGTAGTAGTAGGTGTCGAAGTCGGCGTTCTCCGACTGGCGGAGGTCGGCCACCGCGCTCAACAGGTTCGACCAGGTGTCGCCACGTGCGGCCACGTTTTGGTTCCACACCATCGGCGCGTGCACACTCAGGTTGAACGTGGCCGTTGGGTAGAGCGCGTAGAACATCTCCTCGTACAGCGCGAGCTGCTGCGATGAGGTGTCGGGCATGCGGCCGCTGCCGTCGCCGTTGTACTCGATGGGCACGATGACCACGTTGAGGGCGCCGCCGGTCTCGGCCTCGAAGCTCGCGTCCCCTTCGTTCGGGAAGGTGGCGCCGGGGTTGTCGGTGCTGTCGGGTCGCCCCGCCTGCAAGAGCTCGACGCGGAAGCGGCTACCGAGGGTGATGTCGGCCTCGGTGAGGTCGAAGTTGATGGTGCTCTCGAGGTCGCCATCGCTGCTGGAGCCGGCGAGCACGGTGGCCGTCTCGAGCGGCGGCTCCTCGTCGATGTAGAGCCGAGCAATGACGATGCTCCCCTCGTAGGCAGCATCGGTCGCGTAGTGAAGTCGGAGCAGTCCCGGCCGGCCCGCGATGACCGGCACGGTATCGCCAACCGCTTCGCCGTCGACCATGAGCTCACGCTGCACGCCTTGGTTGAGCGTGATGCGCGAGAGGGTCACCCCCTCGGCCGCGGTGAGGAAGCCGAGGTCCTCGGGCAGTCGCGGCTCCCCGAACACGATCGGATCCGGGGCGTCGCTAGGGGTGGTGTCGGTGGGGCCGCCGACACCGTCGTCGTCGTAGAACGTGACGCCATCGGCGCCGGTGATCATGTTGCAGCCCGCGAGGAGACCGAGCAGCCCTCCCATCCACGCCAGTGCCCTCTGGTGCATAGAACACAGGATGGAGGCAAGGACGGTGCCGGGCGCCTACATTCCTCGACACGTACCCACGCGTTTCATTTCAAACACATGGGGCGCAGAGAAGAGGGACACGCCATGTCACCCCGGCGTCTGGGTGATCCAGGCTCGGATCGTCGGTCCCCCGGTTGGCTCAGCCCGGGGAGAGCTCGGCGACCCGAGCCAACCGCTCGACCCCGCGAGCGAGCTCCGCCTCGTCGTAGAAGGCGAAAGCGAGACGGAGGTAGCGACGTAGGTCGGCATCGACGGCGCATCGCTGACCCGGGCAATAGCCCACGCCGAGCTCGTCCTTGGCGCGCTCGAGCAGCGCCGTGGTGTCGGCGCCTTCGCCGAGGTCGACCCACGTGAAGTAGCCTCCCTCCGGCCGGTGATGGGGCAGGCCGGCGCCATCGAGCGCCGCCGACAAGCGCTGTGCGCGGCGCCCGAGCACCTCGCGTAGCCCCGCGACGTGACGGGTGAGGGTGCCGTCGGCCATCGGCCCATGCACGATGCGGGCAACGAGCGGGTTGAGACAGCCTCCGCTTCGAATCGCGCCATGGGAGAGGAACCGTTGCCGCAGCGGGGGCGCGCAGTGAACCCAACCCAGGCGCAAGCCCGGCCCGAGGATCTTCGAGAAGCTGCCGAGCGAGAGCACACGACCTCGGCCGTGATCGTGCGCCATCAGACACGTCGGCCGGGCCCCGAAGTGCAGCAGGTTGTACGGCTCGTCGGCGACGACGATGAAGTCGTGGCGCTCAGCGAGGTCGATGAGCCGGGCAGCGCGCGCGTCGGACAGGCAGACCCCGCGCGGGTTCTGAAACGTCGGGATGCAGTAGACGAAGGCGACGGGCCCCTCGGCGAGCTTCGCTTCGAGCGCGTCGACGTCGAGGCCCTCGTCGTCGACGGGCACGCCCTCGATCGCCAAACGATGCGTTGCGAAGATCCCATGGGCGAGGAAATAGGTCGGGTCACCGCATAGGACCCGATCGCCCGCACCACCGAGAAGCTGACTGACGAGCGCCAGCGCCATCGACGTGCCGCCCGTCACCGCGAGCTCGTCCGGGCGCACCGCATGCCCGTAGCCCTCGGTGAGGAAGCCCGCCAGCGCCTCGAGGAACGCCTCGTAGCCCGGCCCCCTTCCGTACTGAAGCAACAACGGCCCCGCTTCGACGAGCTGCTCGGTGGCGGCGGCTGCCACCTCGGCCATCGGCAACAAGCTCGGGGATGGTTGCCCGAGGCCGAAGTTGATCACGTCGGGTGTCGCGGGGGTTTGGGGATAGGGGCCACCCTGCGTCGTCTGCGTCATGTCTCGTCAGGGTAGTGCTCCGACCCCTGGCTCCGTCAACGTCGCCCCGACGTCGTCGCGTGGCCGCACTATGCTTGGGGGGGGTGAGCGACGAGGAGACAGAGTGGCCCGCCGGCACCATCCTCGCCGGCCGTTATCGCGTGCACGGCGAGCTGGGCCGCGGAGGCATGGGTGTCGTGCTTCGTGCGTGGCCCATCACGCCGTCGGTGCAGCTACGCACCGACACCCCGGTCGCCCTCAAGCTCATGCTCAACGCGGGGGGGCGGATCGACCAGCACCGCTTCCAACGCGAGGCGAGGATCACCGCCCAGCTCGACCCCACGGGCGTCTGTGCCGTCTACGACGCCGGCGTGCTCGAGGATGGCACCCCCTACATCGCGATGGAGCTGCTCGAGGGCGAAGACCTCGACGACCGCCTCGCCCGCGAAGGGACCTTGGACCCCACCGAAGCCGTCGACCTGCTGCTCGCGGCGATCGACATCCTCGCCGAAGCCCACCTCGCCGGACTCGTTCACCGCGACCTCAAGCCCTCCAACCTGTTCATCGCGCTCACGCCGCTCGGCCCCCAACTCAAGGTGCTCGACTTCGGCATCGTGAAGGTCCTGCGGGGCGAGCACCAAACCTCCGTGCTCACCCGCACCGGTGAGCTCCTCGGCTCCCCCGCCTACATGGCGCCCGAGCAGCTCCTCGACAGCGGCAAGGTCGACCATCGCATCGACATCTGGGCCCTCGGCGCCGTGCTCTACGAGCTGCTCTCCGGCCGGCCGCCCTTCGAGGCGCAGACCCTGGTCGACCTCTGCCAGCAGGTCTTCACCGCCGACGTCCCCCGCCTGCCGACGCCCAGCCCCCTCGAAGGCGTCATCGCACGCTGCCTCGCCAAGGCCCCCGACGACCGCTTTCCCAACCTCGCCGAGCTCGCCCGCGCCCTCGCGCCCCACGCCAGCCCGATGGGTCGGGCTTGGGCCCAGCGAACACTTCACCGTTTCGGCGCCACGACCCCAAGAGCGCTCACGCCATTGGAGAGCGCCGACACCCTCGCCACCGCGTCTCCCTTCGAGACCGCGAGCGCCGCTGCGGCAACGTCCCTCGCCACCAGCGCAAGCACCCTTGCCCCGGCGTCTCCCTACGACGGCGAGGCTGCCGAGCCGCGCCCCCGTCGACGGCTGTGGCCCGCGCTCTTGGCCACGGGCTTGCTCGCAGCCGGGCTGGGCCTCGGGATTTTTATGGGGCGGCGCACGGACCGCCCTTCTCGGGCGGAGGAGGACGCCACGGACTCGGACATCCAGTGTGCTGGCGATCGTTGCGACGGAAGCCTAAAGCTCCCCCACGACGCCATCGAGCCCTTCGAGCGCCGAGCCGCCGCCGAGAGGATCGCACGCAAGACGGACCCGGATGCAGTGCTGACGACCATCATCGTGAGCGGGCTGACGGTCGAGCGGAAGCTCAGCAAGAGCTATCGGGCGGAGACGTTCATCTTCGTGGGAGCAAAGATGAACCTATCGGTGGTCGTCACCCCGGACGGCGCTACGGTTCGTGAGCAGCCGACTGAGAAAACAGACGCACCCGCGCCGCCTGCCGTGCCCAAACGTCATTGCCCGTACGAGAGAGTGCTCACCATCGTGGGAGAACGCGTGCCGAACCAGCACTGGCGGCCCATGGTTGCCGTCCTCATGCAGGCGGACCAAACCAAGACCTTCTACTGGACGATGTACACGGGAGAACAACGGCAACTCAAAATCGATGCCGATTGCGTCGTGCACAACGTCAACTGATCAGAACGTCACCGCGGTGCGGACCCCGAGCTCGTGCAACACCTCGCCGCCCCCGCGGAATCCATCGGTCACCACCAGATTGTCGGGTACGAACGCCTGGTTCTCCGTGGGCTGTCCGGCCTTGGGTGCGAAGTAGGCGAAGTAGTTCACGGCGGCTCGGAAGTTGTGTCCGAACCAGAACTGCGCGCCCCCACCGAATTGGTACACGGTGATGTCACTATCGGGGGTGTTGGCGTCGGGCACGGAACCGTCTCGGCTCGCGCCTCGGTAGTTGGCGTGAACGCCTCCCGCGAGGATGCTGATGTGCAACCCCCGAAGCAATGGCGTGTCTTCTTTCGGGTTGACGGTATAGGGACGCCACGTGCCGGGCCGACCGGTCACGAGCTGATCGGTGCAGCAGCCCCAATAGCTGAGCTCGGCGTACCAGCTCGTGCCATTGAGACGCCCGAAGCGTTCGGTGTTGGTGGCCTCGAAACCGGCGATGGCCTCGCGGGTGTTCTTGTTCAGGTAGTAGGCTTCGCCGCGTAGGTCGAAGACGGCGCCGTTGGGCGCCCGAACAGGGACCCGAAGCTCGCCACCGATGGCGTTCTCCGCGCCCGAGGGAATGACCTTCGTGACGCGACCATTGCTGTCGACGTAACCCGGCTGCCAGAGCACGTAGCCGTGGTTGGTGGCGATGGTCGGCGCGTCGTAGAGAACGTCGTCCTGATTGCGCTGCCCGTGGCGCGCGCTGATCCCGATCTGCGTCTCGTCCCAGAAGACACCCTCGCCGAGGGTCGATAGCGGACGCGCGAAGACACGCCCCACGAAGTCGGCGCGGTCGTCCACGAAGGGGCGATCGGGACCGTCGCCGCCGAAGACGCCGACCTCGTAGGAGAGGAGGTCTTCGGGAAGCACGTCGCCCCACAGCGTGAGGCCGAGGTCTTTTGTGTAGGGCACGGCAAAGCCGCGAATGGCGACGTTGCGCTCCATGAATGTGGTCGCGTACTCACGGGTACGGTTCGACATGGAGAACGGCAGATTCTGGTTGCCGAGCGTGAGGTTGAGCCACGGCCGAAACCGGTAGCTGATGGTCACATCGGCAGGTCGGAAGCGTCCGTCGTGCGCATTGGCCGGCGCGAAGCGGACGGTGTCGTCACCGGTGTAGACGGTCTCGCCGATGCGCTGTCCACCGAGCTCGGCCCCGGCCGTGAACGCGATGCGTTCGAGGATCTCACCGCTCAGCTTGAGCCGAACCCGGCGCACGAGGAAGCTCGGCTTGAGGAAGCGCGCCCCCTGAGCCGAGGTGATGTCGGCGGCCCCCGGAGCCCAGGTGAAATCGGTCCGCAGACGTCCCCCCGGGTAGAGGCGAAAGGTGTCGTGCGCGTCGCGAAGGAAGAGGCGGCCGTTCGAGAAACCGATCAGCGGCTCTTCTTCCGCATCTTCGAGCTGCGACGGAAACAGGGGCGGCGGTGCCAGGGGCGGCGGCGGGAGCCCGTCGGTCTTGGCACCGGCGCTCGGAGGCGGCGCAGGGACCGCCGGCGAAGGCGGCGCGGGAGCCGCAGGGGAAGGCGCAGCGGGTGGTGGGGTAGGCGCAGGGGCGGGTGCAGGTTCTGCGGGTGGTGCCGCCGGCGGGGGCGTAGGGGCAGGCGTTGGAGCAGGCTGGGCGGCCGCATCGAAGGTCAACAGCAGCGAGAGGGATGCAGATAGACCGATGGTGACCTTGCGCATGCGTGTAGAATCTCCCGGCGATGTGCGGCGTGGGCGCTACGCTTTCACCCGCACCCACCGCGGTCAAGGAAGGATTACGAGAGCTTAAACCCTATGGCAGCCGGCCCTTCAGTCACGGCCGAGGTCGAGCTGAGCGACCCCCGTTCACTCACGCACCTCGCTGGTCCTGGCCACAACAACCTCAAGGCCCTCGAGAAACACCTCGGGGTCGAACTCGGCTCACGCGGCAACATCGTCCACCTCGGTGGTGACGCCGACGACGTGGCCTTCGCGCTTCGCTTCTTCGAGCAGCTCGACGAGCTGTCCAAGGAAGGCGTGCGTCTCGACGGGCACGACCATGCCCGCGCGGTGCATGCCCTGCGTGAAGACCACGAGCTCCACCTGCGCGAGATCTACTCGGAGGTCATCCTCAACAACGCACGCGGCCGGCCCATCAAGGCGCGCGGCCTCGCGCAGAAGATGTACCTGCGGGCGCTCAAGTCGCACGACCTCACCTTCGGCATCGGTCCCGCGGGAACGGGCAAGACCTACCTGGCGATGGCGATGGCGGTGCAGGCCTTGCTCGCCAAGAAGGTGCGCCGCATCATCCTCACCCGTCCCGCCGTCGAAGCGGGCGAGCGCCTCGGCTTCTTGCCCGGCGACCTCGAAGAGAAGGTGAACCCGTACCTGCGGCCACTGTACGACGCGCTCGACGACATGATGTCCCACGACAAGGTCGACGGGCTCATCAAGCGCGGGCAGATCGAGGTCGCACCGCTGGCCTTCATGCGCGGACGCACGCTCAACGATTGTTTCGTCATCCTCGACGAAGCGCAGAACTCGACGAGCGAGCAGATGCGTATGTTCCTCACCCGACTCGGCTACGAGTCGCGTTGCGTGGTCACTGGCGACGTGACTCAGGTCGACCTTCCGGGCAATGCCACGAGCGGTCTCGCCGAGGCGACGCAGCTGCTCGCCGACATCGAGGGCATCGCCATCTGTCGCTTCACCGAGGTCGACGTGGTGCGCCACCCGCTCGTACAGCGCATCGTCGTCGCCTACGAGAAGCGTGACGCCGAGAGGAAGGCGGCCCAAGAGCGCGGCTTCAGGTTGAAGCGCGCAGGGCGCGACGCGACCGAGCGCATGGCTACCCCCAACCCCAACCCCGAAGACGAGCCCCAAACGGTCGAAGACCTCCTGGGCGGGGGAGACGAGCCCGAGGAGAGCTAGTGGGAGCCGACGAAGCGGTCGTAGCGGAGACGGTATTGTCGGTTCTGGCAGGCCTGACCGAGCAGCTGAAGGCCGATGGCCGCTTGGCCGACGACCGGGTCACCCGGCCTCATCCGATGCTGCTCGCGGTACGGCGGAGCGACCGGGTCGTCCTGGTCGCTCCGGCCGAGGGCTGGGACCTCGCGCGCGGGATCTTCAAGCCCTTCGCCAGCCACTTCGCCGATGCCCGCGCGAGCCTGATCTTGCTCGGCACCCCATCCGCACGGGGCCTCGACGAGGCCCTCAACCGCGGCCTGTGCTGCACCCTGTCCGCCGAGCCGACGGTCGACGAGCTCTACGTCGCCATCCACAACGGCTTCGAGCTGCTCGACGCGCGGCAACGGGCCGAGAAGCGCGGCGAGTGGGTCAACCGTTACCGCTACGAGATCGGCGAGTTCTTCGAGATCGCCCAGGCCATCACCACCGAACGCGACATCGACAAGCTGCTCGCGCTCATCCTGGAGAAGTGCCGCTTCATCACCGGGGCCGACGCGGGCAGCATCTACGTGGTCGAGGGTGACGACCCCGACATCGCTCGCCGCACGCTGCACTTCAAGCTCTCGCAGAATGACTCGGTCACCTTTGACGCGAGCGAGTTCACCATCCCGGTGAGCGAGCGGTCGATGGCGGGCTACGCGGCCCTGCATCGCACCCCGCTCAACATCGCCGACGTCTACAAACTCGAGCCCGACTCGCCCTTCGGTTTCGACCGCAGCTTCGACGAGAAGATCGGCTACCGCACCAAGAGCGTGCTCACCACGCCGCTGCTGTCGCGACAGGGTGACGTTATCGGCGTGCTGCAGCTCATCAACCGCAAGAAGGAGCCCTCGTCCAAGCTCATCGATCTCGACGAGCTCGAAGGTGTCATCCCCTTCGACAAGCGCAGTGTCGACCTCCTGTCCACGCTGGGTTCACTGGCCGGGATCGCGCTCGAGAACGCCATCCTCTACGCGGAGCAAGAGCTGATGCTCGAAGGCTTCGTGCGGGCGAGCGTGGAGGCGATCGAGCAACGCGACCCCACCACGAGCGGTCACTCGATCCGGGTGGCCGACATGACGGTGGGGCTGGCGATGGCGCTCGAGCGACTCGATGCGGGTACCTATCGCGACGTCAGCTTCACCCGCGACGACATCCGCGAGCTCGAATACGCGTCGCTGCTGCACGACTTCGGCAAGATCGGCGTGCGTGAGGAGGTTCTGGTCAAAGCCAAGAAGCTCTACCCCCACGATCTGCAGATCATCCGTCAGCGCTTCGGCATCGCGCTCCGCTCGCTCGAGGTGGAGATCCTCAAGCGCAAGGTCGAGGCGATGGAGAGAGGCGCGGGTCAGAGCGACCTCGCCGCCATCGACGCCGAGCTGGGCGAACGCCGCGAGCAACTGCGTGCCTTCTTCTCGACCATCACCGAGGCCAACGAGCCCAAGGTGTTGAGCGGGGGTGACTTCGCGATGATCGAGGAGATCTCGCGCCAGACCTACGTCGACGAAAACGGCGGCGTGCACCCGCTCCTCACCACGGGAGAGGTCGAGTGCTTGAGCGTGCCACGCGGAACCCTCACCTCGATCGAGTACGACGAGATCCGCAGCCACGTCTCGCACACCTACGAGTTCCTCCGCACCATCCCCTGGGGACGCAAGTTCCGCCGCGTCGCGCAGATCGCGGGCGCGCATCACGAGCGGCTCGACGGCACGGGCTATCCGCATCGTCTTCATGCGAGCGAGATCCCGCTCCAGGCCAAGATGATGAGCGTGAGCGACATCTTCGATGCGCTCACCGCGGCCGACCGTCCCTACAAGCGCGCCGTGCCCCTCACGCGGGCCTGCGACATCCTCCACATGGAGGTGAAGCAGAACCACATCGACGGGGAGCTGGTGCGAGTCTTCATCGAGAGCAAGGCGTGGGAGCGACTCGACACGCCACCGAGATCGTGACGCCGCAGGCTTGAAGCCCGGCCGCGCCGCCGCGATAAGCGGCGCATGCTCGACGTTCGCCCCGCTGCAGCCATCGCCCTCCTGGTGACCCTCTGTGGCTGTGAGGGCCACCCTCCCAAGGGTGGACCGGCTCCGACCGCCACCACCACCGCGACGACCACGGCCGCCACCACGGCCACGGCGGTGCCCTTGGGGCAGACCAAAGACGTGAAGGTGAAGGGTGTGACCCTGAAGGCACCGGTCGACTTCACCCCGTGGCGCGACAAGGAGCTCGAACGACTCGGGGCGGGGATGCGCAAGTTCCGACCCGACGCGACCGAGGTCGAAGTGCAGGCACTGCGAAGCCAGGCCGGCGGCATGACGGCGGTGCGCATCGAGTACCCGCTGTTCGTGGCCAAGGGGACGTCGACGTCGCTTCGGGGTCGACTGCAAGAAGAGCTGGTCAACGCCGAGAAGGGCCTCATGGGCGCAGCGCCGGTCGAGTCGCAGGACCGCAAGACCGTCGAGCGCGACGGTGGGCTCGAGCTCTGCGTCGACGGCACGTCGAGCCGCCACGTGGGCGCCAAGGTGCTGAGCTGTCTGCACCTGAGTGTCGACGCGCGCCGCCGCGCGACGCTGCTCTACACGATGTGCTCCGAGAAGGAGGGGGGCCGCTGCCGCAGCATCATCGCCAGCCGCGCCTACACCCTCGACAAGCCGCTGCCCCTCGACGAGGCGTGGCCGCTCGAACGTCGCCCCGGACTCGAGGACTTCAAGAAGGACAGCATCGGCTGGGTCCGCTTCGGCATGAAGCGACCCGAGTTCGAGAAGGCCTGCAAGGAGGCCGGCGGCACGACGAACGTGTTCGCGGGCATGGACGCGACCCAGCGCAAGATCCTGCTCAAGCGCGGCCACGTCGCGCAGTGCTCCAGCATGGTCTTGAAGACGAGCCTCGGCGACGTGGTGGAGATCGACGCCAACTTCGAGAGCGGGGTGCTCGGCCTCGCCGTGCTCGACACCAAACGCCCCCGCACCGAGGTCATCGCGATCGCCAACCAGTCGCTCGTCGGCTTGCGCAAAGAGGGCGACATCAGCGTCTACGCCCTGGCGCCCGAACCCGGCGAAGACGACCTCGCGGAGCTCGCGGTTTGGCCCGCCGTCAGCGGGGGCGACGGGGCGAGCATCCAGGTCTTCAGCCCCAAGGCGCTGAAGGCCAAAGAAGCGCCCAAGCCGTAGCTGGACCGACGCCGCGGAGTCGGCGGAGTTCCATCATTTCAAAGTGATGCGAGCTCAGTAGGCGTTGTTGGCGACGGATCGCCTTGACGTGGGGACGGCTGAACCTATTCTTAGACCACCCGGTCGAACCCAGTGGTCGTACCAGGTGGTACAAGATGCCCCTTCCCCGATTCGAAAAGCTCGACGAGGCGCGCAAGCACTCGATCCTCGACGCCGCGGCGCAGGAGATCGCCGAGCACGGCTTCGATGGCGCCTCCTACAACCGCGTCATCGAGCGCGCGGGGATCAGCAAGGGCGCGATGTACTACTACTTCGCGGACAAGGACGACCTGTTCCAGACCGTGGTCGAAGGCTGCCTCGCCCAGTGGCTCGGCGAGATCGGTTTCCCCTTCGAGGCCGACGATGCGAAGGCCTTCTGGGCCGCGTGCCACACGATGTACGAGCGCAGCCTCCGCTTCATGCTGCGTGATCCGCGCAACGCCGCGCTCACCTTCGACATCGCCCGCGCCACCGGGCCGAGCGCCAAGCACCCCATCGTGCAGGCGCACCACGATCGCCTGCGGGCCTTCGTCGACGCGCTCGCGGAGCAGGGTCGAGGCGTGGAGGCGGTGCGAACCGATCTGCCCCGTGACCTGCTCGTCGAAACCCTTCTGTCCCTCCTCGAAACCGGCGACCGCTGGCTCGCCGACCGATGGGACGACGCCATGGACGACGAAGACGTCACTGCCACCGCCACCCTGATCGTCGGCCTGCTGAAGCGGGTCGCCGCCCCCGATGGAGAGAGCTCGCGATGATCCCCACCCCCGGACCGCCCGGCCGCTTCGGCCTCCGCAACCTCGTGCGCTTTTCGTCCGACTCGCTCGGCTTTCTTCGTCGCAACACCGACGAATACGGCGACGTCGTTCGCATCAAGGTGCTCAACACCGATTTCTATCTCATCAACCACCCCGACCACATCGAGGAGGCCTTGGTACGAAAAGCCAAGGTGATGGGGCGCGATGCGTACATCGAGATCCTGGTCTACACCCTGGGACTCGGCCTTCTCACCAGCGACGGCGATCTCTGGAAGCGCCAGCGCAAGCTCATGGCCCAGGCGTTCACCCCGCGACGCATTCGCAGCTACGCCGACACCATGGTCGACGTGGTGCAGAGTGAGCTGCATTGGCGTGCCGACGAGGTGATCAACATCCACGACGAGATGTCTCGCCTCACGATGGAGGTCGTGGCTCGGGTGCTCTTCGGAACCGGGCTCGACGCGCGCGACATCGAGCGCGTGCACACCGCGATGGAGACCATCAACGAGTACTACGCCAACAGCCCCGAAGCCGTGTTTCGCGTTCCGACCCAGGTGCCTACGCCACGGAACATCCGGCTCCGGCGTGCGGTGCAGCAGATCGACGAGGTCGTCTATCGCATGATCGCGCGCAAACGCGCAGAGGGGCTCGGCGACGACCTCCTCAGCACGCTCATCGCCGCCTGCGATGACGGCGGTCAGGGCATGACGGACCAACAGCTGCGCGACGAGGCCGTCACCCTCTTCCTCGCGGGACACGAGACCACGGCGCTCAACCTCGCCCACACGATCTACCTCATCAGCAAGTACCCCGAAGTCGAACGAACGCTCCTGGCCGAGCTCGACGGCGTACTCGACGGTCGCAGCGTGACGCAGGACGACCTGAAGCAGCTTCCCTACGCCGATCGTGTGCTCAAGGAGGGGCTCCGTCTGTACCCGCCGGCATGGACCACCGGTCGCGCCGCCCTCGAAGACGTCGAGCTCGGCGGCCACCAGATCCCCAAGGGTGCACAGCTGCTGTTCTCGCAATGGATCGTGCACCGCGACCCCCGCTACTACCCCAACCCCGAGGCCTTCGATCCCGACCGGTGGCTCGCGCCGGAGATGAAGTCCCTTCCGCGCTACGCCTTCTTCCCCTTCGGCGGCGGTCCGCGGGTGTGCATCGGCAACCACTTCGCCACCATGGAGGCCACGCTGCTCCTGGTGACCATCATGCAGCGCTACCACCTCGAGCTCCTCCCCGAGCAACGCCTCGAGGTCGCCCCGTCCGTCACCCTGCGGCCCAAGGGCCCCGGCCTGAAGATGCGCGTTCGCCCCCGCCCCGCCCGAGCTTCGCGAAACGCGACCGAACCCGCCCGCGTCTCACGCGCATCCTAGCCTCCCTGCTGCCATCGGCGGCGCGGGTGCGTTAAGGATCGGGTCATGGACATTGCGAAGAGCGAGGCCTGGCTCGAGCGGGCGCAGAAGGTGATTCCGGGGGGCGTGAACAGCCCCGTGCGTGCGTTTCGGGCCGTGGGCGGACACCCCCCGTTCATCCGCCGTGCCCAGGGCGCTCGACTCTTCGACGAGGACGACAACGAGCTCATCGACTACGTCTGCACCTGGGGCCCGGCCATCGTGGGGCACGCGCGGCGTGAGGTGCTCGATGCGGTGAAGGCGCGGATCGAAGACGGGCTCTCGTTCGGCGCCCCGACGGCAGCCGAGGTCGAGTTCGCCGAGCTGGTGCAGAAGTTCTACCCGTCGGTGGAGCTGATGCGCTGCGTGAACAGCGGCACCGAAGCGACCATGAGCGCCATCCGGGTCGCACGCGGATTTTCGAAGCGCGACCTGCTGGTGAAGTTCGACGGCTGCTACCACGGCCACGCCGACCACCTCTTGGTCAAGGCGGGCAGCGGTGCCGCCACCTTCGGCGAGCCCGACTCCGGCGGCGTTCCCGCGGGCACCGCCGCCACCACCCTCACGCTCACCTACAACGACCGCGACGCCCTGCAGAAGCTCTTCGCCGATCGCGGCAGCGAGATCGCCACCGTCATCGTCGAGCCCGTCGCGGGCAACATGGGCTGCATCCCGCCCGAGCCGGGCTTCCTCGAGGACATCGTCGGGCTCTGCAAGAAGCACGGCGCGGTGTCGATCTTCGACGAGGTCATGTGCGGCTTCCGCGTAGCCAAGGGCGGCGCCATCGAACGCTACGGGGTCACGCCCGATCTGGTCGCGCTCGGCAAGGTCGTCGGCGGAGGCATGCCCATGGCCGTCTATGGCGGACGCCGCGAGGTGATGGAGGTGGTCGCGCCGCTCGGACCCGTCTACCAGGCCGGCACGCTGAGCGGGAACCCGGTCGCGGTGGCCGCAGGCAAGGCCACGCTCGGGCTGCTGAACGACGAGGTCTACACCAAGCTCGAAGCCCTCGGCGCTCGGCTCGAAGAGGGGCTGAAGAAAGCCGCCACCGACGCGGGGCTCTCGCACTGCGTGCAGCGCGTGGGCTCGATGATCACCCTCTTCTTCAGCGAGGGACCTGTGCGCAACTTCGCGGACTCCGCGGCCACCAACACCGAGCACTTCAACCGCTTCCACCGCGGGCTGCTCGAGCGCGGCGTGTACTGGCCGCCGTCCAAGTTCGAGGCTGCGTTCCTCAGCGTCGCCCTCACCGAGGACGACATCGACAAGACCTGCGCCGCGGCCGCCGAAGCCCTGAAGGGCTGAGGGGGCTATTCGAAGTTGGTGTCCGACAGCGTGCTGGTGAGCACGACGTCGGGCGCCATGAAGTCGTTGCGGGTGTAGACGGTGAAGACCTCCAGCCCTTCGCGCTGGAGGTTTTCGACCCCGCCTTCGAGGCGGTCGACGAGCGCGACCACGCCCACGACCTCAGCCCCCGCCTCGCGAAGCTGCGTCACGGCCCGCGCCGTCGAGCCGCCCGTGGTGATGACGTCTTCGAGCATCACGACCTTGAGGCCCGGGGTGAGCGTGCCCTCGATGAGCTTCTTGGTCCCGTGCCCCTTGGCCTCTTTGCGCACGTAGAGCGCGTCGAGAGACCGGTTGCGCTGGTAGCTCAGCATCGAGACCGCGCTCGCCAGCGGGCAACCACCCACGGCGACCCCGGCCACCGCCTCACAGCGGGGAAGGTGCCGCAGGGCGTCGAGCATGAGCTCGGCCGCGAGGGCGTGACCTTCTGCCGTGAGCACCGACGGCTTGCAGTCGATGAACCAGTCGCTCTCCTTGCCGGAGGCGAGCATCACGCGCTCGCGACGAAAGGACCGTTGACGCAGCAGACTCAGCAGCGCTGGGCGTGCCTTTTCGGTGCGCTCTTTTCTCGAACGGGCCACAGCGATCGATTGTAACCCAGGCTCAGCGCGCGCGGCGCTTGCTGGTCTTCTTGGTCCTCTTCTTCAGCGCGGGCACCACGGGCGCGGGCGCCTTCTTGCGCGTCGTCTTCTTGGTCGCGCGCTTCGATGGGGCTCGCTTCTTGGTCGCGGCCTTCTTGCCGGTGCGACCGGCCTTCGGCATCACGGGCGAGGGCGCCTTGCGGGCCGTCTTCTTGGCGGTGGTCTTCTTCGCCGCCGGCTTGGCCGCGGGCTTGGGCTCCTCGCGCGGGGCCGGGCGGCGCACTGCGGCGGTACGGGTCGGCGTGGCGCTCGGCGCGTCGGTCTCCACCTTGCCGCGCATCAACGCCCCGGGACGGATCCCGATCGTGGGCGCGGTGACGTCGCCCACCACGCGGGCACCATCTTCGAGAAGCAGCGAGTCACGACCGCGGAGGTCGCCCTTCACCGCACCCGAGACCTCGATGCGCTCGGCGGTGACGTCGCTCTTCACGGTGGCACCCGCGCCGATGACGACGTTGCCGGTCGAGCTGAGCTGACCGTCGACATGACCTTCCACGACCAGGTCGGTGTCGGCGCTGACTTTGCCGACGATGGTGCAGCCGGCGCTGATGATCGAATCGCTCATGCTCACACGTCCATGTCGACGTTGCCCTTGAAGCTCGCGCCGTCGGCGATCGTGAGGCGCGCGGCCTTCACGTCGCCCACGAGGCGGCCCCCGGCGAGCAGGTCGACGCGCTCGCTGGCGGTGACGTTGCCGGTCACGGCGCCTCCGATGGCGACGGTGTGAGCGCCGATGTCGGCCTCCACCACGCCGTCGCTCTCGACGGTGACGGGCCCCTCGACGGTGAGGGTGCCACGGAGGACCCCGGAGACGACGACCTCGTCCTCCGAGGTGACCTCGCCTTCGATGGTGATGCCTTGTCCAATGACGGTTGCTGCCACGTGTTCTCCTAGAGGGGCGGTCCGCTCAGCGGAGCGCCTCCGGTAGCTCGAAATCCGCGTCGATACGGCCGCGGAGGATGCCGCCCTCTTCGAGGCTCACCTCGGTGGCGCGCACATCGCCGACCACCGAGCCCGAAGCGGCGATCGCCACGGGTCCCTGCGCGTCGATGTCGCCTTCGAGGCGGCCGGCCACGGTGGCCGAGGCGGCTGAAATTCCACCAGTTACGGTACCCTCGGGGCCGAGGTCGAGGGAGCCCGTCACGACGACGTCGCCTTCGATGGTTCCTTCTACGCGGAGGTCGTTCTCGCCGCGAACGCGCCCCCGAACCTTGAGACCTCTACCGAGCAGTGCGGGCTGACTCATTCGTTCCTCTCGCCGCCGTGGCCCCGAAAGAATGGGGGGCCGGCGGAGCGGGCGTGACGCTAACCCAAGGCGCTGAGGCAAGCAACGAGTCCCCCGCGGGTTCTTGGGTGCGACGTCGGCTTTGGGCCGGGAGGTCGACATTTGCCACGTCGGCTGACACCTTCGGGGCGTGATGCGACGTCGCAGCCTTCTCGCGGGCGCCGCCGCCTGGGCCTGGGGGATGGGCGCGGCGGAAGCGGCCCCCACCTCGGCGCACTGGACGCTGAAGGACCTGAAGGTGCCGGGGGAGGAGGGCATCGGCGCGCGGTTCACGCTGCTGATCCCGAAGGCGCCCCGCGGCCCGGTGCCGCTGTTGGTGGCGCTGCATGGGCTCGGCGAGACCCACGACGAACGACTCGGGGCCTACGCGTGGGTCGAGCGCTACGGTCTCGGCAGCTGCTACGACCGCCTCTGCGAGCCACCGATCGAGCGTCTCAGCAAGAAGAGCCGCCACTGGACCGACGAGAGGTTGGTGGAGGTGAACACGATGCTGAAGGCGCAGCCCTTCCGGGGTTTGGCCGTGGCTTGCCCGTACACGCCCAACATCTACAAGGCGAAGCGGGGCCGCGAGCGCACGCTCGACATGTACGCCGACTGGCTCGTGGGTGAGGTCATCCCCCGCGCGCGCCGTGAGGTCGAGGCCGAGGTGAAGCTGGCCGACCGCGTGTTCTTGGATGGTTGCTCGCTGGGTGGCTACGCGAGCATGGAGGTCTTCCTGCGCAAGAGCGCCCACTTCCACGCCTGGGGCAGCGTACAGGGCGCCTTGGGCCTGCACCGCGTGAAGGGCTACGCCGACCGACTGAAGGCGCTCGCCGAGAAAGAAGGCGCCAAGCCCCTCCACCTCGAGACCAGCAGCGGCGACCCGTTCAAGACCCACCACGAAGCGCTCGCCCGGTACCTGAAAGAGAACGGGCTCACCCACGAGCTCATCATCCCCCCGGGCATGCACAACCAGCCCTTCCTGCGCGACAGCGGCACCGTCGAGATGCTCCTGTGGCACGACCGCCTCCCGCGGTGAGTGCCGACGTTCAGGCTTCGCCGATGGTGCCGGTGGTGATGAACTGGGTCGGGTTCAGCCCCAGCAGGGCGTAGGCCCTCTCCCAGCGCTCGTGGTGCGGCACGTCGAAGAGGATGCCGTCGTCGAAGGGTACCGGCAGCCAGGCGCCGCGGGCGATCTCGCCTTCGAGTTGCTGCGGGGCCCAGCCGCTGTAGCCGATGCACACGAGCTGGCGCTCGATGAGGCTGCCCTTTTCGAGGTCGTCGGCGATGTTGTCGAAGGCCTCGCGGCTGGAGCTGACGTGAATGTCGCCGACCACGTGGATCGAGCCATCCACGTTCAGGCGCGGGTCTTCGCCGATGACCCAGCCCGATTGCGGCTGCACCGGTCCGCCGATCCAGATCTTGGTGGGATCGTCGTGGGGCGGCGGGTACTCGGCCTGCTCGAGCAGCTCGCCCAGGTTCATGGGGGCCGGTCGGTTGATCACGAAGCCCAGGGCGCCGTCTTCGTTGTGCACGGCGAGCAGCACCACGGTCCGGTCGAAGTTCGGATCACCGAGCGGCGGTGAGGCGATGATGTACCCGGGGGCGAGGGACTTCGACATGGCTCTAGCTTCGCCGTCCGCTCCCGCCTCGTCCAGGGCGAGCCCGCTTTTCGCCGCTTGCCGAAGAAAAACATCGCTGGTCGAACCCCGCCCGTTCGACATAAGGGGTGAGAAGAAGATGCAAGTGACGCTGGCATTCGAAGGCGGCACGGTGCGCGTGGAGGGCCTCGACCGGGGATTCCTCGACACCGACGACGCCCGTGGTGCGCCCCACATGGTGTGGGACGACCGCACGGCCTGTTTCCGCGTGCCCGCGGTGAGCTACGCCGACGTCGTCATGTGGCTGCGCAAACACGACCTGGCCTACGACGACCAGGCCTGCGGCTACGCACGGCTCGATCCCAGCCAGGTGGTGCGGCAGAAGCCGTTTCCTTACCAAGCCGAAGCGCTCGACGCCTGGGAGAAGGCCCGCGGCCAGGGTGTCATCGTGTTGCCCACGGGCAGCGGCAAAACCTTCGTGGCCACCATGGCCATGGACCGGCGCCCGCGAAGCACCCTCGTGGTCGTGCCCACGCTCGACCTGTTGAACCAGTGGTACGACCTGCTCGAGGCCGCCTTCAGCTACCCCATCGGCATCGTCGGCGGTGGCTACCACGAGGTGACCGACATCACCGTCACCACCTACGACTCGGCCCACATCCACATGGATCGGCTCGGCAACCGCTTCGGGCTCGTGGTCTTCGACGAGTGCCACCACCTGCCGGGCCCCTCCTACGCCATGGCCGCCCGGGCCTGCATGGCGCCCTTCCGTCTCGGCCTCACCGCCACCCCCGAGCGCACCGACGGAGGCGAAGCGCTCTACGCCGAGCTCATCGGGCCCGTCGTCTACCAGAAGGCCATCGACGAGCTCTCCGGCGACTACCTCAGTCAGTACGAAACGCAGCGCCTCGAGGTGCGCCTCACCGAGCACGAGCGCCAGGCTTACGAAGAAGAGCGCGGGATCTACATCAACTACCTGCGCAGCGCGGGCATCCACATGGGCTCCCCCGGCGGCTGGCAAGACTTCATCATGCGCTCGTCGCAGAGCGAAGAAGGACGCCGCGCCTTTCAAGCCTACCGTCGCCAACGCCAGCTCGCGCTCGCGGCGGAGAACAAGCTCGCCACCCTGAAGCGCCTCCTGCACGCGCACCGCAACGACCGCACCATCGTCTTCACCGAAGACAACGCCACCGTCTACGACATCGCGCGTCGGTTCTTGGTGCCGGCCATCACCCACCAGACGAAGGTCAAAGAGCGCTCGGAGATCCTCGAGGCCTTCAACGCGGGCCGGCTCAACTGCGTGGTCACGAGCAAGGTGCTCAACGAAGGCGTCAACGTGCCCGAGGCCAACGTGGCCGTGGTCTTGTCGGGCAGCGGCTCGGTGCGCGAGCACGTGCAGCGCCTCGGTCGCGTGCTGCGCAAGCGCAAGGGCAAGCGTGCCGTGCTCTACGAGCTGGTCAGCGCCGGCACCAACGAGGAGTGGACCAGCCAGAAGCGGAGGGAGCACCGTGCTTACCAGTGACCTGCTTCGCGTGCGGCGCCAGAAGGGCACCCTCAAGCCGCGCTACCTCGGCACCAAGAACAAGCCGCGTCTGCTCCCAGTGGCCGAAGGTCTGGTGAACACCCTCAGCGGCAACGTCGGCAGAACCCGGGAAGAGGTCGAGGCCGCCCTCGACGAGGTGCCGTGTGCAGCGCGCGACCGCATGGTGCAGCAGGGTCTTCGCAAGCTGCTGCTCGACCGCTGTGACTTCGGCCTGCCCGAAGGCCGCGACCCCATCGAGGTGCGGCACGAGGTGTTTCTGCGGGCCGCAGCCCACCGGCGCGAGCTCGACGCGATGGGCGCCTTCGACCGCGACACCATCCTCACCGAAGCCGGCGCCGCGCTTGAGATGTCGCCCGACGACATCGAGGCCCGCCTCTTCGCCGACCTCAAGGGCGCCGAGACCCTCGAGAAGGTGAAGCGTCTCAATGGTGCCGAGCTGCTCGACCGCTACGACGTGGCTCTGGCGCAGGGCGTGTTGTTGCGCGCGGTGCGGGTGGTGATCGCCCTCGAGAGCGAAGAGCCGGGACGCGTACGGCAGCTCTTCCGCGCCGCGCGCTTCCACGGGCTGATGCACCGCGTTCGCAACCTCGGCGACGGCAAGTACCTCGTCGAGCTCGACGGCCCCTTCTCGCTGTTCTCCGCGGTGCAGAAGTACGGGCTCAAGCTCGCCATGTTTCTTCCTGCGGTGTTGCGCTGCACCCGCTGGCGTCTGCGCGCCGACGTGCTGTGGGGCAAGACCAAAGACCCGCTCACCTTCGAGCTGGGCCCCGACGAGGGTCTCGTGCCCTACGGCCGCGCCATCAGCGGCGTGGCCCCCGAGCTCAACAAGTTCACCGACGGCTTCCGCAAGCTCAAGTCGCCGTGGAACGTGCGCGAAAACGACGACATCGTGGCCCTTCCCGGCGAGGTCGTGTGCGTGCCCGACCTCATCTTCGAGAACACCGAGACCGGCGAAGAGGTCTTCTTCGAGGCGTTCGGTTTCTGGAGCCGCGAAGCGGTGTGGCAGCGCGTCGAGACCATCCGCAAGGGCGGCTTCCCCAGCCGCATCATCCTCGCCGCGGGCAAGCACCTCCGCGTGAGCGAAGCCGTGCTCGACGACGGCGAAGCGGGCGAGCTCTACGTCTACAAATCGACCATGCGCCCCCGCGCCGTGCTCGAACGCCTCGAAGCGCGCGGCTGACCCACAAAGGCCGAGAGGCCCAGCCCCCGCCATGGGAACCGAGCCTCTCCGAGCGATGCGTGTGCGCGCTCAGGGCTTCAGGCGAGCACCGAAGACGCCCAAGGTCTCGACGCTCTCGCCGGCCTTCAGCTCGACGCGGTTCCCGTTGACGGTGGCCTCGGCGATCTTCGCCCAGCCGCCGTACGGGGCGTAGTGGCGGAAGGTGCGCGTCCCGTGGATGTAGATCTCCACATCGGCTCCGTCGGCCCAGCTCTCGGTGTTGGGGAACGAGAGGTCGGCCCCAGGGCATAGCAAGGTGTCTTGCGGCGAGACCGCGACCAACATCTCTAGGTTGAGCGTGTCGTCGATGGCGGGGAAGACGAGGGTCGGGTTGGCGCTGAGTGAAATCACCGCCGCGCGGAAGAGAAGGTCGTCGCCTTGAAGATCGAGCTCGGTCTTGATGTCGGTTCCGGCCTCGAGCGTCACAGTGACCTCGGCAGAGGTGTTGGCGCCGTCCGCCAGGGCCGCTCCCGTCGAGGGCATCTTGATGATGTTGATGGTCCCAAAGTCCTGGTTTGCCGACTCGACCAGCGCCGCAAACTTCGCGAACTTCGCACCGCCCTTGCCGTACTTGATGGCAGGGTCGATGGTGGTGTCGACGCCCCCGGCCATGCTCACCGATCCGTCCGTCCCCGCGCTGCTGTCGACGATGCACAGGTCGGTTCCGCAAAGCTGAACCTTTGCGTCGGCGGCAGCCACTCCATCCTGGTCGAGGAGCAGAGCCGTAATGGTGCCGGGCGCGAACTCGTTGCCGATGTGCGCTGGATCGGGCGTCTCACACGAAGGGCCAGCGCCGGTACCCGTGGAGGTCGACATCCCCCCCATGCCGCTGGTGGTGCTGCCGCCCGTATCGCTGCCGGTGCTCGCGGTACCACCCGAGCCGCCGGTGCTCTCGCTGTCGCCGCAAGCGGCGGTGCCGAGGGTGACGGCGGAGGCCAGAGCCACGACGCCGAGGGAAGACCAAACACTCAAACTGCCAAAACCACGCATACCGAACCTACCAAGGGAGAAGTCGCCAAGAACCGAAGACGGGCTCGTGCTTCGAGCCCAGAGCGCAGACTTAGCACGCTACCTCAGGTTGCACCGCTTCCATACCCTGCCGTGTCGCGGCGCCTACCGCCCAAACACCGTCCGAGCACCCCCTATACGACCGTATCGCCCATTGAGGGACAACCTGTTCAAGTGAGCAGAAGAGTCGCCTTTTGTGACGAAGCCCCTTCCCCAGGTCCTACACCTGATGATATAGGCTCCTCTTGTATGAAGCAGGTGCGTTTTGGGTGGACGCTCCTCGCCTTCGGCATCGCTCTGGGCGCCTGCGCCACCGGTACCGATGTCCCGTTTGGCGAAGAGGATGACGGCGGCAACGGCGGCGCGATCAGTGTCGGCGGCATGGATGGTGTCGGCGGCATGGACGACAGCGGCGCCACCACCAACAACACCTCCGTGGCCACCTCCGGCGGCGGCGGCATGATGGGCACCACCGTCACCGCCGGCACCGCAACCAGCGCCACCACCACCGTCGGCCAGAGCAGCTCCGCCTCGCTCGTCGGCTCCAGCGGCTCCCTCATCGGAAGCTCCGGCTCCCTCATCGGAAGCTCCGGCTCCCTCATCGGAAGCATCGGTAGCAGCAGCTCCGGCGGCGGCATGGCGTGCACCTCGACGTCCCAGTGCGCCGCGGGCGAATGCTGCCTCCTCCTCAGCATGACCTGCACGATGGACCCCGGCGTGCCGTTCCTCTGCGCCCCCTGACCACGTCCCGGGGGACATACCCCGCTCCTGAAGCCGGCTAGCATGCGCTCATGTCTCGCCGGCTTCTCGCGTTTGTGCTCGTCTCCTCCCTCGCGCTCCTGCTCGCAGGTGCCGCCTGCTCTACCCCCTGCGAAGACACACTGACCTGTGATGTCGGGGATGATGACGACGACAGCGGAGGCGGCGGAGGTGTGGCGAACAACGGGATCGGCTCTTCATGCCAGTCCCCCGACGACTGCGACGAGGGGAGCTGTATCGATGGCTTCTGCTGCGCCTCGAGCACCTGCGACGGCGTGTGCGTGAGCTGCGGCGTCGAAGGTCACGAGGGCCAGTGCGTCCCTGTATTGGCGGGAGCGCAGGACGACACCTGTGCCGACGGCCGATGTGATGGAAGTGGAAGTTGCGCGATGGGAACCGTGCTGTCCTCGCAGGTTGTTGGGTCAGCAGGTGACCAGTACGTCATCGGACATGGCGTCACCACGAGCGGCACCATCGCGGTCGGGGCAGGCTACAACGGTCTGTTTGCCTGGGGTGGTGATCACCCTGCGCCCAACAACAACTACAGCACCATGGTTGGCCTTATCGGTTCGGATTTCCAGCCTACGTGGACTCGAAACTTCAGCGATCCCAATGGTGGTGCGTCGCTCATCGCTTTCGCGGCCAATGCGGACGGAGCATCGCGTGCCTCCGGAGTGTATGGCGGGACCATCTCGGTTCTCGGGCAGTCCGTCACCGCTCCCCCAGGTGGAACGTCCTACATTGCCGCATTCACTCCGACGGGGAGCCTCGCTTGGCTGCGCAACCTCACGACCGCGGGGGCCGCCATCGTATTCAACCTGACCATTTCGAACGACGGTTCGACCTACCTGGGGGGCTTCCAGGCGACGGAGGCAAACTACGGCGACGGAACCGTATCTGTACAAGGCTCAGGCGACGGCTTCATCGTCAAGTACGACAGCAGCGGGAATCTCGCGTGGAAGAAGATCACCGGAGGCCTCGGGAGTGAGACCGTCTTCGCGATGACCACGACGCTATCCGCTCAACTCGTCGCGGTTGGGGTCTTCGACGCCGAGCTCGACTTCGGAGGGGGCGTGTTGACCCCACAAGGCGACCGGGACGTTTTCATGGTCAAGTACGATGCAGATGGCAATCATCTCTGGTCGCGCTCCGTCGGCGAGAGCGCGTCGGTCCGCATTGACGACCTGGCATCCGATGGCGATGACAACATCGTGGCGGTCGGGCACTTCGACGGGACGCTCTCTCTCGACGGCGTAGAGTTGGCCAGTGCTGGCGGCACCGATGTGCTCGTGATGTCTTTTGATGCCCTCGGCAACCTCCTGTGGGCACGCAACTACGGCAACTTCAACGACCAGTACGGTCGCAAAGTAGCCGTTGATGCATCTGGCAACATCTACTTCACCGGGTACTACACAGGCTCCATCGACTTCGGTCTGGGGCCGCTGCAGACCGCGGGCGGTGAGGATGGGTTCATCACGAAACTCGCGCCAGATGGCACCGCGCTGTGGTCGCGAGCCCTTGCCGGCCCTTCGAACGACCACCGCGTGGAAGACGTATCCATCGCCCCCGACGGCTCCGCCGTAGTGACGGGTTGGACTTCGGGTGAAGCGACCTTCGGCGGCGAAGCGATCGACACTGCCGAAGGGCTCGACATCTTCATGGCGCGACTGGCTCCCTAGCGGGGGGTACGTAGGCTGGGGCTGCTCCGTAGTAGGGGGTTGGAGCCATGTGATCGCCGGGGGGGCCGGGGGGCTTGGGGCGGCTGATGAAGGTGTCGTTCCAGTCGATGCGGCCGGTGATCTGCATGATCACGAAGAGGGTCGCAATGGCGCCGATGGTGACGGCGAGGCCGGTGAAGCCTTCGAAGAAGAAGGTGAACGAGAAGAGCACCAGGTAGAGCAGCTGGCTGATGCCGATCTCCACCAGGGCGAAGCGCCAGCCGGTGAAGAGGCGGGCGTAGGAGACCACGAGCACCGTGCTCACCAGGGCCGAGATGCCGAAGGCCGTGCCCACCTCGACGTGGTCGACGGTGTAGGCGAAGAGCAGGTGGAAGGCGAAGAAGGCGCAGCCGAGCAAGAAGTAGTGCATGGGGTGCAAGCTCTTCCGGCGTGCTGCCGCCAATACGGCGACCACGAAGAAGAAGAACAGCAGACTCACCGGCGCGAAGAAGGTGATCTTCGCGACCAGGGGACCTGGGTTGAGTCGCTGCGGGAGCTCGAGACCGATGGGCGCGCTCGTGACGAGGCTGCCGAAGGCCCACTTGCCCGACCATTGGCCTTCTTGCGCCTGATGCTCGGTCGGTGAAATGGTGCCGGCTGGGAAATCGATGTCGGCTTCGTCGACCGCGAGACGGAGTTCGAAGTCGCGGATCTTCTGCGCGCCGCTCGAGGCACCATAGGCCCACGACTTGGTGCCCCGCGAGCGGTAGCTCACGGTGAAGGCCTGCTCTTGCTCGGGCGTGAAGTGGGCCGTCCACACCGCGTGTCCCGCCTCCACCGTGGCGTCGACGACCTGGCCCTCGCCGTCGCGGACTTCGAAAGCGTCGTAGACTGCGTTGTCGGCCGCGAGCGGGAAACG
>JAUHZF010000090.1 GCA_030426145.1 Polyangia bacterium | reverse complement strand
TTTGCCGTTTCGCTGGCCTTCAACCTTCTGGGCGATGGTTTGCGCGATGTGCTTGATCCGAAGGATAGCAGCTCATGAGCACACTTCTGGATATTGAAAACCTCTGGGTGAAGTTCCCGACCCGCAACGGCATCTTTGATGCGGTGCGCGGGGTGAGCTTCGAGGTTCACCGCGGCGAGATCGTCGGCTTTCTCGGTCCCAACGGGTCTGGGAAGACCACGACGATCAAGATGCTGCTCGGCCTCATCGCGCCCACGGGTGGTGAAGCCACGATGTTCGGGTACCCCATGGGGGCTCAGGCCGCACGGCGCCGCATCGGGTTCCTCCCGGAGAACCCCTACGTCTTTCCTTCCCTCACGCCGCGTGAGTTCGTGGAGATGAGCGGCCGCCTGTCGGGGATGTCGGGCAAACATCTCCACAAGCGCGCGGAGGAGGTGCTCGACCGCACGGGCGTGCTCTACGCCGCCGACCGGCAGGTGAGGCAGTTGTCGAAGGGCATGCTCCAGCGCTCGGCGCTCGGTGCCGCCATGATCGCGGAGCCCGAGATGCTCATCCTCGACGAGCCCATGAGCGGTCTCGACCCGGTGGGGCGAAAGCAGGTTCGTGACATCATCTTCGAAGAGCGCGACGCCGGGCGCACCATCTTCTTCTCATCCCACATCCTCGCCGACGTCGAGGCGCTCTGTGACCACGTGGTGATCCTGCGCAAGGGCGAAGTCGTGGTGGCCGGGCCCATGAGCGAGCTCCTCGCGGGCGACGTGCGCCACACCGAGGTCACGCTGGCCGGGGTGGGGGATGCGCTTCGTGGCGTGCTCGAAGACATGGGCTACGACCTCCACGATCGCGGCGAAGTCACCTTGCTCGAGGTCAAGGGTGACCCCGCAAGCGTGCTGCGCGCGGCCCTCGACCACGAAGCGAGGGTGGTCGAGATGCTGCCTCGTCGCGAGACGCTCGAGGACCTCTTCATGCGACAGGCCCTGTGAGCCAGACGGTGACGGTGCTGGGGGCCGGGGTCGCCGGCCTCGTGTGCGCCACCGCGCTCGTGGAAGCGGGATACCGCGTTCGAATCTGCGACCCGGGCGGGATCCCTGGGCGTGGCGTGAGCACGCTCGCGGGGGGCATGCTCGCCCCGTTCAGCGAGCTCGACCATCTCGCGCTCGACCAGCTCGAAGACGCACGCATGGGGGTGGCGTGGTGGAGGGCGCGGGCGGAGGCGCTGGGCTTCTCGTGCCCCGCGCGCGGAACCCTCGTCGTGGCCCACCACGCGGACCGCGATGTGCTCGCCCGTTTCGAGCACGACCTCGAGCGAGTTCCAGGGTGCTTCGAACGGCTGAACCGAGCGGCACTCCGGAGCCGCGAGCCGACTCTGGGAGCGCGCTTCGAAGGCGGTCTGCACGTGCCCGGCGAGGCCTTCCTCGAGCCGAAGGTCGCGTTGAATGCACTGGCCGAGGCGCTGCGCGCGAGCGAGGTCGAGCTCTGCACGACCACGGCGCCGGCGGGGGACGGGGTGGTGGTCGACTGCCGGGGCATGGCTGCCGCCGAGCCCGAGCTGCGGCCGGTACGCGGTGAGATCGCTTTCCTACGGGCACCCGACGTCACCCTCGAGCACTGTGTGCGCCTGATGCACCCCCGGATCCCGCTCTACGTCGTTCCCCACGGCGGCGGCGTCTTCGCGGTAGGGGCCACCATGGTGGAGAGTGGGGACGAAGGTGAGGTGACGGTGGGCTCGGCCCTACATCTGCTCTCGGCGGCCACGCTCCTGCATCCCGGTTTCGTCGAGGCCGAGATCATCGCGCTGCGCAGCGGGCTGCGACCCGCTTATCCCGACAATCGACCCGCGGTGCATCGTCACGCGTCGGGCGTGCTATCGGTCAACGGCCTCTTCCGACACGGCTACCTCATGAGCCCGTCTCTGGCGGCCGAGGTCGTGCGGTCGGTCGGGGCATCCAACGGGGGAACGTGAAGGTCTACGTCAATGGAGAGCAACGGGAGTTGCCGGCGATGGTGACGGTGGCCAGCCTCCTCGAGGGGGAGGGGCTGAGCGGTAAGCTCGCGGTGGCCGTGAACGGAGCTTTCGTGCCTCGGCGTGCCTATTCCGAGCACGTCATCACCGAGGGCGACGAGGTCGAGGTCGTGGCCCCGATGGCGGGAGGGTGATGGTGGAGAACGACGACTGGAAGCTCGGGGGTGAGGTCTTCACGAGCCGAATGATGCTCGGCACGGCCCGCTACCCATCGCCCCGGGCGATGCAGGACGCGGTCGTTCGGAGCGGGGTGCAGATCATCACCGTTTCGTTGCGGCGCGAGAACGCGCGCGAGAAGTCGGGGCAGGCCTTCTGGGAGCAGGTCCGACAGCTCGACGTCCGTGTGCTGCCCAACACCGCGGGTTGCCGCAGCGTCGACGAGGCGATCACGACGGCGGAGATGGCGCGTGAGGTGTTCGAGACGCCGTGGCTCAAGCTCGAGATCACCGGTGACGAACACACCCTGCAACCGGACCCCTTTGCGTTGCCCGAGGCTGCGGCCGAGCTCACGAAGCGTGGCTTCGTGGTTCTTCCCTACACGACCGAGGATCTCGTGCTTGGCGAGCGCCTGCTCGATGCGGGCTGCGCCGCGCTCATGCCCTGGGGAGCCCCCATCGGATCGGGTCGTGGACTCAACAACACCTACGGACTGCGTCTCATGCGCGAGCGCTTCCCCGATACCCAGCTCGTGGTCGACGCAGGGCTCGGCGCCCCTTCGCACGCGGCTCAGGCCATGGAGATGGGCTACGACGGCGTGCTCTTGAATACGGCGGTGGCTCGAGCCCGTGAACCTGCGGTGATGGCGCTCGCCTTCGCGCGCGCGGTCGAGGCCGGTCGCGCCGCCTACCGGGCCGGGATCATTCCCGCCATCGACGTGGCGCAACGATCGACGCCGCTGGCCGACACCCCCTTCTGGCGGCGCGACGCATGACGCCCCTACCGAGCCGGTTCTACCCGGTGATGCCCGACGCCGCTTGGGTCGGGCGCGTGGTCCGCGCCGGAGCCCGCTTCGTCCAGCTCAGGGTGAAGGACCCGTCGCTCGCCAACGTCCGGCGGGAGGTGACGGAAGCGCTCGCGACCACGCGCGCGGCCGGGGCTTCGTTGGTGGTGAACGACCATTGGGAGCTCGCCATCGAGCTCGGAGCTCCCTGGGTTCACCTCGGGCAGGAGGACCTCGCAAAAGCCGACCCCGCGGCCATCGCCGAGGCGGGCGTCGCGCTGGGGGTGAGCACCCACGACGGGGCCGAGCTCGACACGGCCCTCGCCGTCGACCCCGACTACGTGGCCCTGGGCCCGATCTGGGCCACCAAGCTCAAGAAGATGAAATGGGCGCCGCAAGGCCTGGACACCCTCCGCGACTGGGTGGCACGCGCCGGGCGCCCCGTCGTGGCCATCGGCGGCCTCACCCCCGAGAGAGCCCGCCTCGTGCTCGAAGCCGGCGCCGGGGCCGCGGCTGTCGTGACGGACCTGGTCATGGCCGATGAACCCGAAGCGCAGATCGCACGCTGGATAGCCTGCACCCGCTGAAGCTCGGTCTCGGTCTCGGTCTCGGGCTCGTCCTCGGTCTCGTCCTCGGGCTCGTTCTCGTCCTCGGGCTCGATTTCGTCCTCGGTCTCGAACCTCGAACCTCGAACCTCGAACCTCGAACCTCGAACCTCGAACCTCGAAGCTCGAACCTCGAACCTCGAACCTCGAACCTCGAACCTCGAACCTCGAGAGGACCTAGGCCATGTCCTTCTTGGACGCCGCGACGATCTCGTTGGCGAAGCGGAGGATCTTCTTCTCGTCGTCGCCTTCGACCATGACGCGAAGCTTGGGCTCGGTGCCGCTCCAGCGGATGACGATTCGGCCGGTCTTGCCGAGCTTGGCCTCGAGCTTCTTCACGGCGTCCAAGGTCTTCGGCATCTGCTTCAGCGGCTTGCGGCTCTCGAAGCGTTCGTTGACCAAGACCTGCGGGACACGCTCCATCACGCCGGTCCACAGCTCGCTGAGCGGGCGCTGCTCTTCGACCAAGATCGACAGGACCTGAAGTGCGGCGACGATGCCGTCGCCGGTGGTGGCGTGGTCGAGGAAGATGAGGTGGCCCGACTGCTCGCCGCCGAAGCCGAAGCCGCTCTTGCGCATGCGCTCGACCACATAACGGTCGCCGACCGGGGTGCGGACCATCTTGCCGCCGGCGCCGGTGATGGAGCGCTCGAGTCCGAGGTTGCTCATGACGGTGGTCACCAGCGTCTTCTTCGGGAGCTTGCGCTTCTGCAGCATGCGGGTCGCGCAGAGGGCCATGATGGCGTCGCCGTCGACCTCGTTGCCCTTCTCATCGACGATGATGACGCGGTCGGCGTCTCCGTCGAGGGCGATGCCGAGGTGGGCCTTACGTCGCAGGACCTCCTTGGCCATGTGCTTGGGGTGCAGTGCACCAGTCTTGTTGATGTTGCGGCCGTTGGGGGTCACGCCGAGCGGGAAGACCTGAGCGCCCAGCTCGGTGAAGACCGAGGGCGCCACGCGGTAGGCCGCACCGTGGGCCGCGTCGACCACGATGCGGATCCCGTCGAGGGTGAGATGATCGGGAAAGGTGGCCTTGCAGAAGACGACGTAGCGACCCTTCGCGTCTTCGATTCGAAGGGCCTCGCCGATGCCGGCGCCGTCGGGGCGGATCTTGTCGAGCTCGTCGCCGAGGATGAGCGACTCGAGCTCGGCTTCCGTGGCGTCGGGGAGCTTGTAGCCGTCGTGGCCGAAGATCTTGATGCCGTTGTCCCCGTAGGGATTGTGGCTGGCGCTGATCACCACGCCCGCGTCGGCACGCATGCTCACCGTGATGTTGGCCACACCGGGGGTGGGGAAGGGGCCGCAGAGCATCACGCGTCCGCCCATGGAGCAGATCCCGGAGGCGATCGCCGTCTCGAGCATGTAGCAGCTCAGACGGGTGTCCTTGCCGATCACGATGCGGACCCGGTGGTCCTTGGCATCGCGCTTCGCCACGTGGGTGATGGCGCGCCCGAGGCGCATCGCCACCTCGGGGGTCATGGGGTAGTGGTTGGCGGCGCCACGAATGCCGTCGGTCCCGAAGAGCTTGCGTGCCTGGCTCATGATGGCGCGGGTATCACAGCGGTACCGAGACGTCTCGCGTGATGCCGAGAAGCTCTGCGCGCACCGCGCCGACGAGAAAGATGGAACCGGCGACGACGAGTGTTCCACCCCGTGGCGTGAGGGCCAGCGCGCGGGCGAGCCCCGCTTCGGGGGTCGAGGTCGCGTGGCCCGCGAAGCGCGCAGACAAGAGGCCGAGGTCGGCGGGGAGCCGGCCCGCCAAGGCCTCGATGGGGCGCGCGTAGACGCGCGTCTCGAATGCAGGCGCGATGGTATCGAGCATCGCCGGCCATGCTTTGTCGCCCATCGACCCGAACAGGAGCGTGCCCCGGTCACGGTCGAAGGCGAGGGGGCCGGCCAGGGCGTCGCGCAACGTCGCCGCCCCCGCGGGGTTGTGCGCGCAGTCGAGGATGATGCGGCGGCCCTCGTGCTCGAGCACTTCGAGGCGGCCAGGCCAGGTGGCGCCGGCGAGTCCGGTGGGCAGCGCTCTCGTCAGGTCGTCGCTGCCACGTCGTCGGTCCACCGCCGCCGCGAGGCCGGCCACGACGGCGGCATTGGCGCGTTGGTGTCGACCCTTCAGGCCGAGCTGAGGTACCGCGACGCGCTGGCCACCGGGCAAGGTGAAACCCTCGTCGTCGAAGCCGATGTCCTGGCCACAGGCCCACACCGGGGTGGCGCCGACCGTCGTGGCCACGTCGCGGGCGCCAGCTTCGGCCTTTGTGTCCATGACGCCGAGCACGGCCGGGGTGCCCTCGCGGAAGATGCCCGCTTTCTCACGCGCGATGTCAGCGAGGTCGGTGCCGAGGATGCCGGTGTGATCGAGACCGATCGAGACGATGGCGGTCGCCCAAGAGCCCTCCAACACGTTGGTCGCATCGAGCCGTCCCCCCAGGCCCACCTCGAAGATCGCGAGGTCGACCTCGGCCGCGCGCATGGCGACCATGGCCGTCATGGCGATGGCCTCGAAGAAGGTCACGAAGGGAACCGATGGGTGCAGCACCTCGCCGAGGGCCGCTTCGAAGGCGGCCTCCTCGATGGGGGCGCCGTCGATCCGGATTCGCTCGTCGAGTCGACAGAGATGGGGAGATGTGAAGGTACCCGTGCGCAGGCCGGCTTCTCGCGCGACCGCTTCGGTCATCGCGCAGACGCTGCCTTTGCCGTTGGTTCCCGCGATGTGAACCACGGGAAGTCCACGTTCCGGGTGGCCGAGCGGTTCGAGGGCGGTGCGAAGCCGCTCGAGCCCGTACTTGGCGCCCCGTCCACTGCGCGCGAGCAATTCGCGCTTCAGCTCCGGGAGCTTCGTCATCGCTGAAGGTGACCGAGGACGCGGTCGATGGTGTCCTTCATCTCGAGGCGGCTCAGCACGCAGTCGACCATGCCGTGGTCGAGGAGAAACTCCGCGCGCTGAAAGCCCTCGGGCAGGCGCTGGCGAATGGTGTTCTCGATCACGCGTGGACCCGCGAAGCCGATGAGCGCCTTCTGTTCCGCGAGATTCACGTCACCGAGGAAGGCGAAGCTGGCCGCCACGCCACCGGTGGTCGGATGCAGGAGGCAAGAGATGTAGGGGATCTTGGCGGCCCGAAGCCGCTCGAGCGCGGCGACGCTTTTGGCCATCTGCATCAGCGACAGAATGCCTTCTTGCATGCGGGCGCCGCCCGAAGCCTGGAGCAGCACCACCGGCAGCTTCTCCTCGAGAGCGCGCTCGAAGAGGATGGTGACTTTCTCCCCCACGACCGAGCCCATGCTTCCCCCCATGAAGCTGAAGATGAATGCGCCGTAGGCGATGTCCCGGCCGTGCAGCTTGGCCCGCCCGATCTCGATGGCATCGTTGGTGCCCGTCTTCTTCTGCGCAGAGGCGATCCTGTCGGTGTAGGACTTGCCGTCGCTGAACTCGAGGGGGTCGGTAGGAGCGAGCTCTTCGGCCCAGCGGTCGAGCTTGCCATCGTCGCAGAGCAGAGCGCGCCACCGGTCGGCCGTGAGGCGATGGTGGTGGCCGCACTGGGCGCAGACGCGAAAGTTTGCCTCGAGCTGTTCGGCGGTGAGCGTCGCCCCGCAGCCTGCGCAGAGCTGGAAGATCCCTTCGCCGAGGGTTCGCTTCTCGCTCGCGTCGGTGCTGGGACCGGTCTTTTCAGGCCACGCCATGGTCCCCATCATGAGGGCCGTCGGCCCGCGGCGAAAACCCCATTTCGTCGACCCCTGGATCGATGAGGAGCGGTGGGTGGCTACAAGCCTGGAGGTCGCGGGCCGAGACGCCCTTCGCGAGCTCGACGACGACCAGCCCCGCAGGTCGGACCTCGAGAAATCCCTGGGGAGAGAAGAGCCTCGACGCGCGCCCCCGCCGATGGCCTTCGACCTCTCCGAGGATGCAGTCGCCCTCCGAGGGCTCGAACCAGGCCCAGACCTTCGTCGGCAGGCCGACGCCATCGGGGGGACCCAAGATCTCGCCGCGCGGGCCGATCCGTGGCGCGCGTACGAGCGCCATCTCGGCCAAGGCGGGGGTGTCGACGCGGTTCACGTCGACGGCGACCAGAGAAGCGGGCAGCTCGGGGGCCAGCCAAACACGGCGCCGGCCGGCGCGAGCGATCAGCCGCTCCGCCACGATCTTCAGCGCCAGCTCGGGTGCGCCGGCCTTCATGGCGACTCCGGCTTGCTCCGCTTGAGCGGTACGAGCTGTTCCCGGCGGCTTCCCGCGAGCTGACCACAGGCGCCGCCGACGTCACGTCCGCGCGGGCGTCGCACGAGGGTGGTGACCCCGCGCTCGGCGAGCCGCGCCACGAAGGCGTCGACGCGTTCGGGGGCAGGGGTCGTGAGGCTGGGGTCGGGGCCGGGGTTCGCCGGGATGACGTTCACGCGGCAAGGAATGCCGTGCACGTAGTCCGCGAGGAGATCGGCGTCGTCGAGGCTATCGTTGAAGTCGGCGAAGAGCGCGTACTGGAAGAGCACCCGGCGTCCCTTCGGCATCACTTCGAGCAGCACACGCCTGAGCGTCGCCATGTCGTAGCGATCGTTGATGGGCATGATCCGACTCCGTCTCGTGTCGTCGGGTGCGTTGATGCTGATGGCCAGCTCGGCACGGGTGCTCTCGAAGAAGGTCGCCAGCTTGTCGGCATGGCCCACGGTGCTCACCGTGATGCGGGACGGCGCGAAGGCAAAGGCCTGAGGGGTGGTGAGGAGGGCGATGGCGTCGCGTACCCGAGGCAGGTTGTCCATCGGTTCGCCCATGCCCATGAAGACGATGTTGGAGATCGGCCTGAGCGCGGCGGGGAGCGTATTGGCGCTGGTGCCACGCTTCGGCGGGGTCGGGGTCGGTGCCTCGGCACGTCTGTCGACCGGACGATCGGCCTCACAGATGCGCTGCGCGATCCTGAACTGATCGACGATCTCTCGGGCCGCGAGCTGTCGCACCATGCCGTGGGATCCGGTCTCGCAGAAGGCGCAGGCGCGCGCGCACCCCACCTGGCTCGAGATGCAGAGGGTCATGCGTGCCCGCTTGCGCCCCTTCTCGGCGGGGATGAGCACGGACTCGATGAGCTGATCGTCGTGGGTTCGCAGGAGGAGGCGTTCGGTGCCGTCTTCGGACGGTGCGCGCTCCGCGAGCGCGAGGCTCAGTGAAGGATCGAAGGTCAACAGATGGGGCCGCGCCCATTGGCCGATCCCCGCTTCGATGAGGGCGGCGTCGGTCCACCTGCAGTCTCCGACGGCATCGGTCCCGAACGCGGCGCGGAGGGCCTTGGCGGCCGCACGTCGCGCGCGCTCGAGCCCGCAGCTGGTTCGCTCGTGGAGGTACGAACCGAGGCTGTCGACGTCGTGGTCCGCGAGGCGGTTGGAGGGTGACGAATCGGTGGCTGACATCGCGTTGGGAGTGCGCGCCGCGTGTGACGACGGCGTGACGGCGATCTGGAGGGTAGTTCTTCTTGTGGAATTTGCCTGTGGAGAAAAGGCCTAATCATTCCATGAAGTTGTGGATAAGTTGGGGGTAACCGTGGGGGCACAAAAAACCACCCGGTGGGTGGGCTTTTTTGTTTGCAAAGAATGGCGGTTTGGTGAACTTTCTCTCTCGGAAGTTCCGCGGCACATCGCGTCGCGGGGCACCCCAAACGCAGAAGTCAGTGGCGACGCTGCGGCCGTCAGCACCTCGGGTGGACGGTCGACGCCAGAACGAAGAGGGTGGCCGGTCAGGGCTCCTCGGAGGACTGGTGTATCCAGGATAGTCGGAACCTCTCAGTGCGAAGCTGAGCGGCTCCTGTCAACCCATCGTGGTCGGCACCTGGAGAAAAAAGGCGTCGGAGTCAAAAGTTCGTGGGCGACCACGGGCTCGAAACTCCACCCGGCGGGTTTGCCCGTCCGGACGTCCCTGACGGAAGGCACTCCGAACGAAATCGGAGGGGCCAGCCCTTCGCGGGGCACCCCCCACGGTTGAGTTCTGCCGTCCTCGACGCCCTCCGGGGCACATTCTCACGAATGCGGGGTCGGCTCGGTCCGAGGATGCTCCCCGTGACGGGCTTTGCCCCGAGGGAGGACGAGGTGGCCAACTCCGGTTGTCCACACCCGCTCGTCACGGTCCAAGGTGGTTCCAGCCTTGGGTCGACCCAACGACGACAAGGAGTGTCAGTACTGGTTCAGCTCTGGGTAAATCCGTCACTCACGTCGGGCGTGAGAGGCGGGGGTGAAGGCGAGGCCACAACGGACCTGGTCGCACCCCAGCGCACGTCAGTACTGCTCGTTCGAATGCCGCGGCTTCGGTCCGGCGCGAGAACGACGCCGCTTCCCCGGTGCCTCTTCGGAGGGGCTGAGCGAAGTTGCGGTTTAGGGCCTCGTGAGCGGTGCTCTCGGCTCTTTGACAATGGCGTAGACATCTCGAGCTTGGAAGCGGACGACGTTGGTGCGTCGTCGATGCGGAGGAGCTCGGCCCCTGGGAAGCACATCAGCGTGGGCGTCCCGGCGGCGAAGATGTCGTGCGAGCACGATCTCGTGCGAGGTGAGGCTCCCAAAAGGAGTCCAGGGTCGAACAGGCCAGCCTCGCGAAATGACCATCGGCTCTCATGTCGCGACGAAACCCCCTCGGGGGATCGACGCGGCGGTTCCGACCTCGGACCCCGACAGGGGACCGGGCGAGGAGGGGGCAGGCGCTGAAGACCACGATGGTTGGCCCTCCGGGCGAACAGGCACCGAGCATTCGGTTCCGAGCGGCTCGGAAGGTGGCGCGTCGAGCGCCAGACGAGAACGTGTCGACCACCGTTGACGAAGCGGCGCCAACCGCGTTCGTCACTCCAGGCGGTCACGACCTCAGCCTTCCCGGGCTCGTCTCGGGCAGTGCAGAGGACGAGATTGTCCACGATGAGCCCGGGGCTTGCTCCAGCTCATCGGCGTCGGCTTCGGCCGGAGGAGCGTGGTCAACGTCGAGAGTGCTCGAAAGTAATGATGGATATGCAGTTGTGAGTGAAGGGTGTCTGCCCCTCTCGGGCTGCGCTCTCTTCCCAGGTGACGTTCACGAGGTTTCGGCCCCGTGGAGGTCGGTCCCGCAAGGGACGGCGTGGGAGTGGGGCGTTTCACGGGTCGGGATAGCCGAGGGATTCGGCTTGTCGGTGACGCGGCAAGTGGGAGACGGAGGCGAAACGGCGCGACGTTAGCGTGGCTCGTGTGGTTCAAATGCGGCGACGTGAAGTGGCTCTCTGCCTGAAAAGGCAGAAGTTCGGAGCTCGCGACAGGCGTCTCGGCTCGGGTAAGCATCGGCCCTAATACGGCGGATGATGAAGCGAGCCTGGCTCGGCGGTGGCTCTTCGAGCGACCCCTCCCGCGTGGCAGGTCGGCCTTGGTCGACTGGATCGTGTGGAGAGCTCGAATGAGCGGTGGTCGTCTGGTCCCTGGAAACAGGTTCGGAAGACTGGGCGACGACACAGCAGGAGCGACAGGAGACGTCAGATCGAGAAGGTGAAGCGGAGGCTCCTCCAGCCGAAAAGGTGCGGGGGGTCGGCTCTGCGGATGTTCTCGCTTCGTGGCGAGGTTGGTTTCGGCCAGCTGGAGGCGCGAGGTAGAGGGCAGACGACGGGACGCTCTCAGTTGCAGCCCCCCGCGGGGGCGCGTGAGAGGGACTGCTGGGGAAATCTCAGGAGCAACGGTCACCCAACGAGAAGCTGGTGCGGCGAATAGGTGCACCACGGCCAGCGGATGCTCGGCGACGAGCGCGCACGAAGACCGACCCGAAAGGGCGGTGGGACGGCGCGGGCGACGACGAGCGAGGAGGCGCGAAACTCCAACCGACGGGCTGATGTCCTTCAGGCTTCGACAGATGATGCCGATGCGGCCAACGGGTGAGAGCCCTAGGACCGAAACGGCAGATGGCGTGCAGCGGCTGAAATAGTGTCGTGATGGCGATGACCGGCATCGTCGCGCGCAAGTGGAACTCCAGCGGAGGCGACTCGGGAAACCGAGTCGTCTCCGCTTTTTTTTGTGCTTTTTTTTCGTGGCTACTTTTTGCGCTTTCGGACTTGGACCTGCGCGTCGCCTCGGACAGATTGCGGCATGGCCGATCCTCCTTGGAAGGGCGCCACGCCGCTCAGCGGCGCGGACTACTCGGCGGCGGAGCTGAGCCGTGACGACAGCAAGCTCTTCGTCATGGACCAGCGGCGCCTGCCTGCGGAGGAGGTCTACCTCACGTACACGAACGTGTCCGGGGCGGCGGTCGCGATCCGCGACATGGTCGTTCGGGGCGCGCCCGCCATCGGCATCACCGCGGCCTACGGCATGTCGCTCGCGGCGCGCGAGGCACGAGACAAGGCCGGCGACGCCTACGTGTCGTGGCTGCGTGCGGCCGGCGAGACCCTGAACGCGACGAGGCCGACGGCGGTGAACCTCGCATGGGCTGTGCGGCGCTGCGTGAAGCTGGCCGATGAGCACAAAGCCGAGCCGGGGCCCATCCGAGCCCAACAGATGGCCCAGCTCGCGCGCACCATCCACCGCGACGACGTGGCGTCGTGTCGGGCCATGGGTCGCCATGGAGCGACGCGACTGCCATCCAAGGGAACGATCCTCACCCACTGCAACGCAGGCGCGCTCGCGACGGGCGGCTACGGCACGGCGCTCGGGGTGATTCGGGGTGGGATCGAGGCCGGCAAGGAGCTTCGCGTGATGGCGACCGAGACGCGCCCCTATCTCCAAGGCGCACGCCTCACCGCGTGGGAGCTACACGCCGACCGCATCGGCGTCACGGTGATCGGAGATTCGATGGTGGCCCACTGCATGGCCGCGGGAAAGATCGCCGCCGTCGTCGTCGGGGCCGACCGCATCGCCCGCAATGGCGACGTCGCCAACAAGATCGGGACCTTCTCCATCGCCTGCATCGCGCGGGAGCATGGCGTGCCATTCTACGTCGCGGCACCCTGGAGCACGATCGACCTCGACACGCCCACGGGCGCCGAAATCCCCATCGAGGAGCGCAAAGCCAAGGAGCTGAGCCACATCGGGGGCACACAGATCGTCCCGGAAGGGGTGCGGCTCTACAACCCCGCCTTCGACGTGACCCCGGCCCGCATGATCACCGCGATCGTGACCGAGCGTGGGGTGCACCATCCGGGTGAGATCGCCGGGGGACCGAAGTAGCGCCCACGAGCCATCGGTGGGCGGAACGGACGGAACCTGCTACACGCCCGGCATGGAGCGACGTTTCTCGCCCAAGCCTCCATGGCTCAAGGTCCGCGCGCCGGGTGGAGACACCTATCACGGCCTGAAGAAGACCCTTCGCAAGCTCGACCTCTACACGGTGTGTGAAGAGGCTCGGTGCCCGAACGTCGGGGAGTGCTGGCGGGAGGGGACCGCCACGGTGATGCTGCTCGGGGACGTCTGCACCCGTGGATGCCGGTTCTGCGCCGTCAACACGGGCAACCCTCGCGGTGCCGTCGACCCGCGCGAGCCAGAGCACGTCGCGCGGGCGATCGCGTCGATGGGGCTCACCTACGTCGTCATGACCATGGTCAACCGCGACGACCTTCTCGACGGCGGAGCGGGCCAGGTGGCGGCCACCGTGGAGCGCCTCAAGGAGCTGCGCAGCGACATCCTGATCGAGACCCTCGTGGGCGACTTTCGTGGCCACATGAGCTCGGTCGATACGGTCGTCGATGCTGCGCCCCACGTCTTCGCGCACAACATCGAGGTCGTGCGTTCGCAGACGCGCGCCATTCGTGACGCGCGCTGCGGCTACGACCAGACCCTCGAGGTTCTGCGTCACGCCAAGGAGCGTGCGCCGGAGCGGCTCACCAAGAGCTCGATCATGGTGGGCATCGGCGAGACGGACGAGGAGGTGCTGACCTGCATGCGCGACCTTCGGGACGCGGGCGTCGACATCGTGACCCTCGGCCAGTACCTCCGCCCGTCGCCGAAGCACGCGGCCGTCGACCGCTTCGTCACCCCCGAGACCTTCGAGGCCTACCGCAAAGAAGGGCAGGCCATGGGCTTTGCCTACGTCGCGAGCGGACCGCTCGTGCGTTCGAGCTACAAGGCGGCCGAGGTGTTCGTGCGCTCGGTCTTGCTCGGACCCGAGGCCGACGATGCCGAAGCCGAGCGTATGGTGGCCGAGCGCGTCGAGCGCGCCCGGACCGAGGCGGCACGGGTGCAGCGCGAGCATGGCACCACGGACCTCACCGAAGCCCATCTCGCCTCACGACTCGTCGCGGATCGACGCGATGAGGACGGCAGCTTCGTGCCCGCAGACCGCCTTCTTCGACGGTGAGCGCAGTGAGGCGAAGGCTCGCCCAGAGCGCCGTTTTTTGCGCTTCGCTCGGGGTTGATTTCCGCTAGAGTCAGCCCATGGCCGCAGATGGCGAAAGCCTGCTCGCCCGCGTAGTGTCCAGCATCGCGCAGGGAGAACCGTCGCAGAACGGTAAGAATCAGAAGTCGATCCTGAGTCAGGCCGCCGCTTCCTACGCGCGAAAGCCCTCCGGAGCGGAGGCGACCATTCCCACCGGTTTCGATCCTCGCGCCGCCTCGCTGTTCGAAGCGGTGGTCGAGGCCGCCTTCCTCGTGGCGAATGCCGATGGGGAGTTCGATGAGGCGGAGCGGGAGACCTTCGTGAAGGTCGTGCACGAGTCTTGCGCCAACACCGTTCAAGCCCAGGACGTGCACGCACTCGTCTCCGACCTCGCCGATCTCCTCGATGAAGACGGCGTGGATCGTCGCGTTCAGATGGTCTCGAGCGTGGTTCAGGCGCCCGAGCACAAACTCGAGGTGCTTCGCATCGCAGCGCTCATGGCGTGGGTGTCCGGCGGCGTCGATGCCACCGAGCGCACCGTCATCGAGAAGCTGGCGGGCCATTTCGGGCTCTCCGATGACGAGGTCGAGTCGACCTTCGAGCAGGCCCGAACCGCCCTCGGCGAGTAGCCGAGACCGATGACGCGCTGCGTCTAGATCGCGTCCCGAGCCACGGCACGTCGCACCGGTTGCGTGGTGGCGGGAACGGCACTGGAAAACACGGGGCCGGGTGACTAGTCTCGCGCCCGATCATGACCACCGCGACGCGGACCCAGGCCGACCAGGGGACCACGACGCGGGGGGCAGACGAGGCGATGCGTGAAGACGTCGTCCGTGTGCTCTCCGCCGACGGGGAGCTGGTCTCGGACGCCCCCGAGCTCGACGACGCGCTCGTCGTCGACCTCTACCGGGCGATGGCCCGCGCGCGGGCGTGCGATCTCCGCGCCGCGGCGCTCCGCGACGAAGGTCGGATCGGAGCCTACGACGGGTCGGCGGGCGAGGAGGCGACGACCATCGGGTCGACGCTGGCCCTTCGCGACGACGACTGGATCTTCCCCACGCATCGCGAGCCCACCGTCGCGCTGGCGCGGGGCGGTTCGGTGGAGGCCTTCTTCCACCACCTCTTCGGCAACGCGCTCGACGGGGTGAAGGGTCGACAGATGCCGGGCGGGTTCGCGGCACGTTCGCTTCGCATCGCGAGTGCGAGCGCACCCGTGGGCACGCAGCTCACCCACGCGGTGGGGCTGGCTTGGGCGGCTCGTATTCGCAAGGACGACGTCGTCGCGCTCGCCCACTTCGGTGAGCGCGCGACGAGCAGCGGGCCCTTCCACAACGCGATGAACTTCGCGGGCGTGTTCAAGACGCCCGCGGTGATGCTCTGTCGCAACAGCAACTGGCCCCAGGTCTCCGAGACCGAGACCATCACCGACACCTTCGCCGAGAAGGGGATCGCCTACGGCGTGCCCGGTGTGCGCTGCGACGGCAACGACCCGCTGGCGGTGCTGCGCGTGGTCAGGCACGCAGTGGCGCGGGCGGCCCGAGGGGAGGGGACCACCCTCGTCGAGGCGCTCGCGCACCCCCTCGACGGTCCGGAAGGAGCCCGTCTCGACCCCTTGGTGAGGCTCCGTAACTACCTCGGCCTGCGCGGCCACTGGAGCGACGCGGCCCAGGCCGAGCTCGACGAGAGCCTTCAGCAGGAGATCGACCAAGCGGTGGCCGCGGCGAGCGCGGCCCCGACTCCGCCCCGCACGACGATGTTCGACGACGTCTTCGTGACCCTCCCCGGCCACCTGCGCGATCAGCGCGACGCCTGACGACCCCAAAGAGAGACACGACACATGCCGCAGATGAACATGGTGCAGGCGATCAACGACGCTCTGCGCCTCGAGATGGAACGCGACGACCGGGTGGTCGTGCTCGGTGAGGACGTGGGCAAGGTCGGAGGCGTGTTTCGCGTCACCGCGGGCCTCTTCGACGCCTTCGGCGGTGAGCGCGTCATCGACACGCCTCTCAGCGAGGGCGGGATCATCGGCACCGCCGTAGGCATGGCCCTCTACGGGATGCGGCCGGTGCCGGAGATTCAGTTCGCCGACTTCATCTTCCCTGCCTACGACCAGATCGTCAGCGAGATCGCGAAGTACCGCTATCGCTCCGGAGGCCAGTACGGCTGTCCCATCGTGATCCGGACGCCGGTCGGAGGAGGCATTCGCGGCGGCCACTACCACTCACAGTCACCCGAGTCGCAGTTCATCCACGTGGCGGGACTCAAGGTGGTCTGTCCGGCCACGCCGGAAGATGCCAAGGGCCTGCTGCTCGCTTCGATTCGAGACGAAGATCCGGTGATGTTCTTCGAGCCGAAGCGCATCTATCGGGCCGCCCGGGGCGAGGTGCCAGAAGGCGACTTCACCGTCGAGATCGGCAAGGCGCGCGTGGTCCGCGAAGGTGAGGACGTCACCGTCATCACCTACGGCGCGATGCTCTACGAAGCGCTCGACGCGGCGGCCAAGGCCGAAGCCGAGGGGGTCGACTGTGAGGTCATCGACCTCCGCACCCTGTGGCCGCTCGACGTCGACACCATCGTCGCGTCGGTGGAGAAGACCGGCCGGGTGGTGGTGGTGCACGAGGCCCCCAAGTCGTGCGGCCTGGGCGCGGAGATCGTGGCCCTCATCAACGAGAAGGCCTTCCTCCGGCTCGAGGCGCCCCCTCGGCGCGTGACGGGCTTCGACACGCCCTTCCCCTACACCCTCGAGATGGAATACCTGCCCCTGTCTCACCGCATCCTCCCCGCATTGGTGGAGACGGCCCGCTTCTGAGGACAACATGAGCAAGTTCGACTTCAAGCTCCCCGACATCGGCGAAGGCGTGATGGAGGGAGAGATCGTCTCCTGGCTCGTGAAGCCGGGCGACGTGGTGGGCGAAGACCAGCCGATGGTCGAGGTGATGACCGACAAGGCCACCGTGACCATCACCTCCCCCAAGGCCGGCACCGTGCTCGAGCTCGGCGGTGGGGAAGGGGAGATCATCGCCGTTCACTCCACCCTGGTGGTGCTCGGCCTCGACGGAGCCGCACCCGCGCCAGAGCCCGCCGCCGACCCCGCGCCGAAGCGCAAGGAGCCGGTGGCGACCGCCGTCGGCGAGATCCGCGAGGAACTCCCTGGCACCGGCCTCGTGGCTCGAAGCGAGACGCCAGCGCCTGCAAAGTCGCGGGACGGCTTCTACAGCGAGCGACCCCTCGCAACGCCGGCCACGCGCAAGCTCGCCCGCGACCTCGGGGTCGATCTGCACACGGTCCCGCCCACGGGGAAGAAGGGGCGGGTCACCAAGGACGACGTGCGCCGACAGGCCGAAGGACCGGCGCCGAGCCCCGGAGCTGCCGCCCCGACGCCGGCCCCGACCGTGGCCGCACCCTCGGCCGGCGCGCCGGAGCCGATTCGCGTGCAGGCCCCGGTCGCCGCCCAGCAGGCGCTCGAGGAGCGCACGCCGCTCAAGGGGGTTCGGAAGCGAATCTTCGAGTCGATGGCGCGTTCGAAGCACACGGCCGCCCACTTCACCTTCGTGGAGGAGTGCGACGTGACGGCGCTCAAGGCCATGCGCGCCCGGCTCAAGCCACTCGCGGCCGACAAGGGCGTGAAGCTCACCTTCCTGCCTTTCATCGTGAAGGCGGTGGTGGCCGCCCTGAAGCGTCACCCGTCGCTCAACTCGGCCTTCGACGAGAGCACCCAGGAGATCGTCACCCGCCGCTACTACAACATCGGTATCGCCTCTTCGACCGAGCGCGGTCTGATGGTGCCCGTGGTTCGGGACGCCGATCGTCGCAGCCTGCTCGAGATCGCATCCGAGATCGGCCGCCTCGCCGAGGCGACCAAGACGGGCAAGGTCTCCCCGGACGACCTCTCGGGCTCGACCTTCACCATCACGTCGCTCGGGGCGGAAGGCGGGTTGTTCGCAACCCCCATCCTCAACATGCCCGAGGTCGGCATCCTCGGCGTGCACCAGATCAAGAAGAAGCCCGTCGTACGCGATGGGGAGATCGTGATCGGCGACGTGATGCTGCTCTCGCTCTCCTTCGACCACCGGATCATCGACGGTCACGTGGGCGCGGCCTTCGCCTACGAAATCATTCGCTACCTCGAGAATCCGGACCGTCTCTGGCTCGAGATGGGCTGACGAGCGCTCACGTCATCGTCCCGCCACACCCCCAGGCTATAGGGACCCATCCAGATGCGTTGACAGCCGTCCCGTCTGGGGTGACCCTTTGGGGAGCAGACGAGCATGTGGCGAAAGGTACTACTAGCGGCTCTTTTCGGAGGAACGTGGCTGGGGGTCGCCCCCCTGACGCCCGTGCCCATGCCCTGCGCATATGCCCAGGGGGCCGACAAGATCCAGCAGGCCAAGGCCGAGTTCGACGAGGGCTCCCGCAACTACCGAGAGGAGAAGTGGGAGCTCGCCGCGTCGCATTTCGAGGCCGCGGACGAGTTTGCGCCCACGGCGCGGGCGCTCCGCATGGCGATTCGTGCCCGGTCGAAGGCGGGGCAGAAGGCACGTGCCGCGACGCTCGCCGCCCAGGCCAAGCTTCGCTACCCCGACGACCCACCGACCTCCGAGTTGGTCGACGAGACCCTCGCGGACGCCGACTCCACGCTGCACAAGCTCGAGCTCACCTGTGCCTCCGCGTGCATCGTCGCGGTGGGAAAGCGGGCCGTTCCCGGTGGTGAGCGCGAGAATTGGACCATTTTTCTCGAGCCCGGCGAGCGCAAGCTGAGCGTCAGCTTCGGCAATGGGACCGACGTTTCCAAGAAGATCGAGGCGGAGGCTGGGGGGACCACGGAGCTCACGCTGGAGACGCCGCCCGACCCTGCACCGGTGCCCGATCCGGTGCCGGACCCGGCGCCGCAACCGAACCCGGTCGAACCCGATCCCGGCGACCCCGACCCCAACGAGACGCCCGACGAAGATGGGGGTGGGATCAGTCCTGCCTTCTTCGCGGTGGGCATGGTGGTCACCGCCGGTCTGGGCGGCACGCTCGTCTGGAGCGGCATCGACACCCTCAACAGCCCTGGTACCGAGGTCGTCGAGCGCGAGTGCGTGGGGCAGGGGACCGACTGCGAAGAATACCAGGACGGCCTGGCCAAGCAGACGCGCACCAACGTCTTCATCGGGGCGACGGCCGGCGCAGCCCTCGTCACCGTGCTCTTCGCCATCTTCACTGATTGGGACGGTGACCCCGACGAGACCGAGGAGAGTGCCATCACCATCGCGCCCTCCGTCGGAGGCTGGTCTGGAGACCCATCTGGAGTCATTCTTCAGGGAAGGTTCTGAGGGGCGGGAACCGTAAACGAGGACGAATCCATGGGGGAGCAAAGCGCAGTCGGTCGACTCAGCCTGTTGCCGGAAGGCGACAAGCAGCTGCTCGACGGCCGCTACCAGCTCATCGGTGAGATCGCCTCGGGAGGCATGGCCTCCGTCTTTCTCGCGCGCCGCGCGGGCGTGGGTGGCTTTCAGCGCCTGGTCGCCATCAAGCGACTGCATCCCCATCTCGCCAAGGAACAAGAGTTCATCGACATGTTCCTCGACGAGGCGAGGATCGCGGCGAGCATTCACCACCAGAACGTGGTGCCCATCCTCGAGATCGGGGCGAGCGACACCGGTTACTACCTCGTGATGGAGTACATCGAGGGGGTCACCCTCGCGAAGCTCATGACCCACGCCGCGGTCGTCGGCGACCCCCTTCCGCCGCCGGTGCTGCTGCGCACGGTGGTCGATGCGCTCGGCGGTCTGCACGCGGCCCACGAGCTCAGCGACGACACGGGCGAAGCGCTCAACGTCGTTCACCGCGACTGCTCCCCGCAGAACCTCCTGATCGGGCTCGACGGCTGTACGCGCATCACCGACTTCGGCATCGCTCGCGCCCGGGCTCGGCTTCACACCACGCGCGAAGGCGCCATGAAGGGCAAGCTCGCCTACATGGCGCCGGAGCAGACCCAGGGCGACGAATTCGACCGTCGGGCCGACATCTTCAGCGTGGGGGTCGTGCTCTGGGAGATGCTCTCTCAGCGTCGACTGTTCAAGGGCAAAACCGAGGCACAGACCCTCAAGCGTTTGCTGCACGACAAGGTGCCGAGCATTACCAAGTACGCTCCGGAGACCCCGAAGCCGCTCGACGAGGTGTGTCTCAAGGCCCTGTCGCGCAACCCGGCCGAGCGCTACCGCACCGCGGCGGAGATGGCAGACGCCATCGAAGAAGCGGCCAAGGGCAACATCGGTGTGGCCACCCACCGCACGGTCGAGGCCCTGATGAAGGACCGCTACGGCGCCGACGCCGACGAGCAGCGCGACGCGGTGCGAACCTGGCTGCAGGCGACGCCGACCACGGTGGGCCCCCGTGGGCCTACGACCGACCACGGCTGGGCTGGGCGCGAGCGCTCGGCGATCGAGACGCGGCCGCCGCCCCAGTCGGGGACCCAGCTCCCCGCGACGAAGCGCGAGGGGAGCGACCGCCCCGGGCCCGGCCCCGTACCGTCGACGGTTCGTGAAGGGAGCGGGCGCCCGCCGCCGCCGAGTCGGCAGAGACGCAACGTGGTCACCAAGCGCGACGGCAGCGGTGCGCCGCCCAGCAGCCTCAGCCTGCCATCCACCGCGCTGCCATCCACCGTGCTGCCATCCACCGCGCTGCCGTCGCAGGGCCCGGTCGAAACGCCGCCCGCGGGCACCGGCGCGGTCGCGCCGCCGCTCACGACGCGGTCGTGGCCACCCGAGCAAGCAACCGAAGCACCGAAGAAGGTGTCGCGCCCACCCCCGGCCTCCACGTTGGTGTCGGCAGGCGAGACACCACGCCATGAAGCGCAGCCGTCTGCGCCGAGTCTCGCCGACGACCTGAACGACGAGACCCACATCTACGATTCGAGCAGCCCGGGGATCCGGACCGACCAGCCCGCCGTGGTGTCGATGGCCGCCACGGCCGCGCCCGTGGTCCACGAGCCTCCCAAGAGCCGATCCCGGTGGCCACTGCTCGTGGCCGCGCTATTCGCCATCCTGACCGCGGCGGTGCTGCTGCTCAAGACGACCAACCTCGTCGACGACCAGAACGCGACCCGAGTCGAGGCGCAGGACGAGCCACCTCGTGCCAAGAAGGCGGCGGCCGCGCGCCCCGATCCCGAGCCCGACGAGCCGTCGCCAGCTCCTTCTGCCGAGCCCGATGAGCCGAACGAGCCGAACGAGCCCACACCCGAGCCCAAGACGGCGGCCAACCCTCGACCCCACGTGGTACGGCCGCGGCCACCGCCGGTGACCCCGGCGCCGAAGGCGGATCCGCCGCCTCCCGAACCGGCGCCGGAGCCCAAGGCCCCGCCTCCACCGAGCGGTTCGGATGAGGGGAACGACCTCTCGAACCCCTACCGGTGACGCGAAGCGTTTGATCCACTCCGCGTCTGGGTCTAAGCCGCCCACGTGGCCGAGCCGACCAGCAGCGCCGACGCAACGACCGCCGTGGGCCAGGCGTGCGGCAAGCTGATCCTCTTCGGTGAGCACGCGGTGGTCTACGACGTCCCGGCCGTGGTGTTGGGGGTGCCGCATGGTCTGAGCGCGCACGCCCACCGCACCGAGGCGGGTCAGAGGCTCGATCTGCTCGGCAGCCGGCAGTGCGCGACCGGCGATGGCCAGGAGCTCGGGGAAGCCTTTTCTGCTTTGCTGGGTGCCGCGCCTTCCCCCGCTGCCCTCACCGTGAGCGTCGAAGGCAGCCTGCCCCCGGGGATGGGACTCGGTTTCTCGGCCGCGGCGGCGGTCGCCATCGCGCGGGCCGTCGAAGGCCTGACCGACGATGACGGCGATCGCGAGGCGCGCGTTCGCGCACGCGCCGATGCCTGGGAGCGCGTCTATCACGGGAATCCTTCAGGGGTCGACGTCGCCGCCGCCATGCGCGGGGGCTGTCGCCGGTTCGTGCGATCGACGGGCGTGGCGGGGCCGCTTCCGTTGGGCGCGCCCCTGCACCTGGCCGTCGGTCTCACGGGTCATGGCGGCTCGACCAAGGAGATGGTGGCCAACGTGGCCGCCCTCGCCGAACGCGACCCTGTGGCCTTCGACAAGTCACTCGAGGGGATCCGCGCCGTGGTCGACAACGCCATCGGGGCTCTAGAGCGCGGCGACATGGTCGCGCTCGGGCAGCTGATGGACATGAACCAGATGCTCCTCGCCGGGTGGATGGTCTCCACCCCGGAGCTCGAGGCGCTGTGCGCCATCGCGCGCGAGGCCGGCGCGCTCGGCGCCAAGCTCACCGGCGCTGGGGGCGGAGGGGCGGCCGTCGCGCTGGCCGCCGACGCTGCCGCGGCCGCTGCCATCGTCGCCGCATGGGGGGACCGCGGCTATCAAGGATTCGTCACCGCCGTCGACCCGGCGGAGCTCGAGAGGACCGACCCATCATGAAGGCCACCGCCGTCGCGCATCCCAACATCGCCCTCGCCAAGTACTGGGGCAAGCTGCCCGAGGGGCACAACCTGCCTGCCGTACCCAGCCTGTCCGTCACCCTCGCCGGCATGACCACGCGGACTGAGGTGCACTTCGACGGGGGCGCGGAGGACCGGCTCACGCTCGACGGCGAGGTAGCGACCGGACGTCCCGTGGCGCGCGTCACCCAGCTCCTCGACCTGGTGTGGAACGAGGGCGGTCGCGATGGTGAGCGTCCTCGGGCGACGGTCGTGAGCGCCAACGACTTTCCCACCGCGGCGGGCTTGGCCTCGAGCGCGTCGGCCTTCGCCGCCCTCGCCGCGGCTGCCAATGGCGCCCTCGAGACCGACCTCACCGCCGCGCAGCTGAGCTGCATCGCACGCCGGGTCTCGGCATCGGCCGGGCGTAGCCTCTTCGGCGGCTTCGTCGAGCTTCCGGCGGGCGTCGGGGCGCAGGCCCACCTCCCTGCGGTGCCACTGGCGGGACCCGACCACTGGGACCTGCGCCTGGTGGTGGCCGTCACCACCGAGGAGAAGAAAGAGGTCGGCTCGACCGAGGGCATGAAGCACACCGCAGCCACCAGCCCGCTCTACGACGCTTGGGTCAGCTCGGCCCCGGCCATCTACGAGCGAGTGAAGACGGCGGTGGTGGCGCGCGACCTCGCGGCCCTCGGACCCGCGCTCGAGCAGAGCGCGCTCGCCATGCACGCCACCGCCATGGCCGCCGATCCCGGCCTTCTGTACTGGAACGACGTCACCCTGCGTACGATGCACGCCGTGCGTCAGCTGCGCCGCGGTGGACCGCCTGCCTTCTTCACCATCGATGCCGGTCCCCACGTGAAGGTCTTCTGCCGCGCCGACGACGTGGCCGCCATCAGCGCCGGGGTCGAGGCCATCGAGGGGGTCAAGCGGGTCATCGTGGCTGCGCCCGGCGAAGGTGCCCGGGTGGTCGAGTGAAGGCATCGGCGCCCGGAAAGCTCGTCCTCAGTGGGGCCTACGCGGTTCTCGAAGGCGCACCAGCCCTCGTGGCCGCCGTCGACCGCTACGCCTTCGCTTCCGACGACGGCAGGGCGCCCCCGGTGCTCACCGAAGAGGTGGCGGAGGCTCAGCGTCGGCACCTCATGGGCGATGCACCGTGGTTCGACGCGGACGCGCTTCGCGACGACGGTCGCAAGCTGGGCTTGGGCTCCAGCGCCGCCATCCTCGCGGCGTCGATGGCGGTGGCCGGTTACCCCGATGTCGCCGACGAGCAGCTCGCGCAGGTCATCTTTCCCGATGCGCTCGCCGTGCACCGCGCAGCGCAGGGCGGCGGCAGCGGCGTCGACGTGGCGGCGGCGTGTTACGGCGGCGTCATCCGTTGTGAGTTCGCCGACGAGACCTTGAAGGTGACCCCTCACGTCTTGCCGGAGGGTTTGCACACCCAAACCTTTGCCTGTCCCGTCTCGGCCTCGACGCGCAAGATGCTGGCCGCGCTCCGCGACTATCGCACGCGCGATCAGGCCGGCTACGACGCGCAGCTCGAGCGAGCGGGCGAGGGAGCCAGGGCTGCAGTGGCCGCGACCACGGTCGACGACCTCGTGGCCGCGCTCGCAGCGCAGTTCGACGCCTTCGTCACGCTCGGCGAGGCGTCCGACATCTCCATCGTCACCGAAGCCATGGCCGCCATCGATCGCGTGGCGCGTGCGCACGGCGGGTGCTTCGGTCCCTCGGGGGCCGGAGGTGGCGACGTGGCGGTGTACTATGGGCCCGTGCCGCCCCCCACTACCTTGCTCGCCGCGGCTGGCGAGCTCGATCTGAACCCCGTTTCGTTGCGTCTCGGGGCGCCGGGCCTGCGCCGAGAGATGAGCTGATGCGCGCCGTCGCGAAGCTCACCGTCGTCGCACTGTGCCTCTCGGGTTGCACAGGACACGAGGTGGTGCGCATCGTCGACGGTGTGCCCGTGGAAGGGCGCTTCGTGAACGCGTCGGCCTACGCGGCTTACATCGAGGCGGCCGATCGTGAAGCGCGGGGCGACGTGCCCGGGGCGCTCGTGGCCTATCGCTCGGTCACCGAACGGGACCCCGGCAGCGTCTTGCCCTGGGTGCGGGTAGGCGCCCTCCGCTGCGCCCAGGGCGAGGTGGGCGACGCACGGGAAGCCTTCGTCGAGGCCGAGGAGCGGGCGCCTCGCTTCGAGCCGCTCTGGCGAGCCCGTGCCGAGTGCGCCCTGGCGGCAGGAGATGCGCCCTCGGCGCTCGCCGCGGCACGCCGTGCGGTGGCCGAGCGGCCGCGACGGGTGGAGACGGTGCTCCTGCTCGTCGATGCGCTCCGAAAGAGCGACCAGAGCGACGAGGCCTTTCGCTATCTCGTCTCCCTAGCCGTCCAGCACCCCAACCATCGCGGGGTCTGGGAAGCCATTCGCGACGCGACCGATGATCCGGTCTGGGTGGCCCGCGCAGAAATGCGGCTCGATGCGCTGGTCGCGCGGGCCGAGCTCGACGACGCGACCAAGCCGCTCGACCTCACCCACGACACAGGGGACTGGGCGGAGGTCGACCGCGCCCTGCGACAGGGTGAGCTCGATGCGGCCCGGCGGGCCATGCGGCGCGCGCGCCTCGACCATCGCCTGCTGGCGGCGCGCGCGCTTCTCATCGGTGAGGCGGAGCTGGCCCTGAGAGAAGCGGGGCTGCGACTGTCGGCGAACCCCGACGAGAGCGACGCCCGGGTGGCCTTTGCCCTCGCGGCGGACCTGACCGCCGACGACGCGGCCTTGAGCGATGCCCTCGGGCCTTTGCCGAGTCGCCCCGAGTCCCTCTCACCGTCGGGGCAGATCCTGATGGCCGAGCTTCTCGCGCGACGCGTGGGCCCGGACGCGGCAGCGGCTTGGACCGATGGTCCGGCAGACCTCGCCTCGATCCGACGCCGACTCGCCGAGGCGCTGGCTGCGGCGCGCTGACCGGGGGAAGCTGGGGGACATGGCGAGCACCGACAAGCTGAGCGGCTACCAGAAGCGGCTCTTCGTCTTTCTGAGCGTGGCGACCTTCTTCGAGGGCTACGACTTCCTCGCGCTCACGCAGGTGCTGCCGAACATCCGTGCCGATCTCGGCCTGAGCCAGTCGCAAGGCGGCTTCATGCTCTCGTTCATCAATCTCGGCACCGTGGTCGCCTTTCTCCTCGTGCGTCGCGCCGACAAGTGGGGGCGGCGGCGCCTGCTCACGATCACGATCGCGGGTTACACCCTCTGCACCTTCTTCAGCGGGTTCGCGCCCGGCACCTACTCCTTCGCAGCCTTCCAGTTCCTCGCACGCATCTTTCTCATCGCGGAGTGGGCCACGAGCATGGTGCTGGCTTCCGAAGAGTTTCCCGCATCCAAGCGGGGCATGGTGATGGGGCTCATCCAAGGTTTCTCGAGCTTGGGATCCATCGTTTGTGCTGGGGTCGTACCCATCATCCTGAAGCTGCAGCTTCCGTACGGCCTCACCTCGTGGCGCGCGGTCTATTTCGTCGGCATCATCCCGCTCGTGCTGCTCGCAGCGGCACGCCGAGGCCTCAAAGAGAGCAAACGCTTCGAGGAAGCCAAGCAGCAGGGCGAGACCGGAGGCAGCATCTTCGACATCTGGAGCTCGCCCTACCGCGGGCGCATGCTGCAGCTCGCGCTCATCTGGGGCCTCACCTACGCATGCACCCAGAACGCCATCTCCTTCTGGAAGGAGTTTGCCGTGGCCGAGCGGGGCTTCACCGACGGGGACGTGGGCAAGGCGATTCCCATCGCGGCGGTCGTCGGGATGCCGCTGGTGTTTCTCGCCGGACCCCTCATCGACCGCGTCGGCCGCCGCGTGGGGGCGATCATCATCTGGGTTGCCGGTGGGCTCGGGGTCCTCGGCGCCTACGGCCTCGAGGGGTTCTGGCCGCTCACGCTGGGCCTTTGTTTCGGCATCGTAGGCGCCAGCGCGGTGCTTCCCGTGCTCAACGCCTACACCGCCGAGCTCTTCCCCACGAAGTTCCGCGGCGACGCCTTTGCCTGGACCAACAACCTCCTCGGTCGCATCGGCTACGTGCTGTCCCCATCCGCCGTGGGCCTGCTCGCCGAAGGCTGGGGCTGGGGGTCGGCGGTACAGGTGACGGTGATCCCACTGATGCTCGCCTTGCTGCTCATCCTCGTGTGGATGCCAGAGACGGCTTCCAAAGAGCTCGAAGAGACATCGGCGATCTAGAGCGACTCGGTCTCGGTCTCGGTCTCGTGCTCGACCTCGGTCTCGATCTCGTGCTCGGTCTCGATCTCGTGCTCGTGCTCGTTCTCGTTCTCGTGCTCGTGCTCGTGCTCGTGCTCGTGCTCGTGCTCGTGCTCGTGCTCGACAACCTGGAACCCGGAACCTGGAACCTCGAACCTGGAACCTCGAACCTGGAACCTCGAACCCGGAACCTCGAACCAGGCGCTACTCCGCGAACAGCGCGGGTGTGAATCGGCGCACGCTCGGCGCACCTCGGGTCGCCCCAGAGGGCTCAGGGGGGCTGGGATGGTGGCCCGAAGGTTGCTGTGGTGCGTGCCCATGAAGCTTGAAATGGGATTGGCGCTGGTCGCCACCACGTTGTCGTTTGGCCTCGGCTGTGGCGATGCGTCATCGGACGGTCAGGGCGGGGCGGGTGGTTCCTCGACCTCGAGCACCGGGGGGGGAGGGGAGGGCGGCACGGGTTGTCCGGCTGGCTCTCACCTCGAGAATGGCGCGTGTCGCTCGGCGATCGTGGCATGGGCCACGGGGCCTGCGCTTCCGCAGGCGACCGACCACCATGTGAGCTTCATCGTCGAGGGGGCGGCTGCGGCCCACCTCTTCGTGGCCGGCGGGTTCGACGGGAGCAGCCCCGTGAGCACGGTCTTTCGGGCGACGGTGGACCACGGCGCCGTCGGCGCTTGGCAGTCCGTTGCGCCCCTGCCCGAGGTCATGTCGGGCCAGGGAATGGCGATCGTAGGGGACCGGCTCGTGCTGACCGGGGGGCGGCGGCTGAACTTCTTTCTCCAGCCCACGACCAACATCGCGACCATCTCCCCCACGGGTGAGCTGACGGACTGGACCGTCGGACCGCCCATGGCCGTGTCGCGCTTTCATCACT
>JAUHZF010000089.1 GCA_030426145.1 Polyangia bacterium | reverse complement strand
CACCATGCCCGGCTCCACCGCCTCATGGGACACGCTGAGGTTGCTGATCTCGGCATCCTGCCCGCCGACATGCCAGTCGAAATCCAGCATGCGCGGCTCGCCATGTTCGTCGACATAGTCGCGCTCGGCGGCGAGCAGCGCATCGATGGTGCTCAGGTGTCCCCGTCGGGCGTGCTCGGTGAGGGCACGTCGACCGGACGGGTCGGCGCGGTTGGGATCGGCACCGGCTGCGAGCAGCGCTTTCGCAATCGCCTCCGCGCCGACGGCTGCGTCCGCGCTCGCCACGAGGGGGCGGCGTCCGCCCGCTTCGCGCTCGACCGACGCCCCACCATCGAGGAGTCGCTTCGTCATGGCGGCTTCGCCACGGTCGATGGCTGCGAGCAAGGCCGTGATGCCCTCCGCGCCGACGCCATCGATGGCGACGTCGGCCGCGAGCAGGCGCCGGTCGACCTCTCCGAAGTCCCCCCTCGCGGCAGCCTCGACGAAACGATCCTGGGGGGATGCGGTGGGGACCGCCTCGGCGCGTACGAGCAGGGCCGGCGGCGCCGAAGAGCAGCCCACGAGGCAAAGGCAGAGGGTGCAAAACACAACCCGCATCCATCCCCAATTTAGCAACCAGGGCTGTCGTAAGCTCCTGAAAACGCTTCGGAGTGAGCACACCTGGGGCGTCATGGGAACCAGCGGGGAACCGCTCGCGCCGTGCCGAGGACTGGCGCACCCGCGCTGGAGTGCTCAGGCTTCGACCGTGACGTCTTCCGAGCCCAAGCCCGCCGCCGCGCCCGTACGTGGGCGTGGCTGCATGCAACCCTTCGGCATGTTGGTCGCCGGCAGCCTCTTGCTCGCGGGGGTCGCCGGGGGCGCGCTCGCAGGGCGGTTCACCGCCCCCGAGGCTCCACCCGCGAAGACGCAGGTGCTCTACCGCAGCCCCGCCGTCGTGACCGCCATCCAGCGCCTCGCGCGGCTGGAGACGGCCCGGTTCCACATGGAGCGCGTCATCGACCTCAAGTCGAAGCAGAAGGCCCTGATGGGGCTCATGGATGCCGAGGACGCCATCCTGCTCGTCGCGGCCGCCGACGTGACGGCAGGGATCGACCTCGGCAAGCTCGAAGACGACGATGTGGAGGTGGATCGGGAGAAAGGCCGCGTGAAGGTGGTGCTACCCGCCCCCGAAGTCTTCGACGCGGTACTGGATGAGAAGCACACCTACGTCTACGACCGCGACACGGACGTGCTGGCGGAACGCGATGGTGATCTCGAGACCAAGGCCCGGAGACTCGCGGTCGACGACCTCACCGAGGCGGCCCGACGCGCCGGTTTGCTCGAGCTCGCGCGTGACCAGGGTCGAAAGACGATGGTCAGCCTCATCCAATCGCTCGGCTACGAGCACGTCGAGGTGACCTTCGCCGAGCCCGACCAGGGGTAGAGGAATACGACGAGGCCACCCGGACGTTGCTTGCACGTGCATCGGCTTCGGGACGCATTGCGGGGCTTGGCCCTTCTCTTCGGCGGTCTCGCGCTCCTCGACCTCCATCGTCACCTGGCCGGTTGGTCGAGCGGGTGGTGGGTGAGCCTCTGGCCGCTGTCGTCTCAGCTCGCGCTCGTGGCCCGCGCCGCCTTCGCCGCCTTGGTTCTCACGTGGGCGTTGCGGCCCGAGGCGGGCCGTTGGCGCCGTCGGCTCACCGCGGTGGTCATCTGGGTCTTTGCTGCCTTCGCCGTACGGGACGCGCTCGTGGTCTCGACGCTGGTCGCGTCCGGCACGCTCCCGAGCGACGCGCCCTTCCCGCTGTCGGCGGTGGTTGCGGCAGGACTCGCGGCGCTCGGCATGGGGCTGCGGGGAACGACGGCACACCCGGCGCGTCCCCTCGTGTCGGTGACGGTGGCTGCGCTCGGAGCCACGATCTTCGCCCTGGGCCAGATGGTCTGCTTTGGGGCCACCGACTACCGGCGTCCGGTCGATGCAGTGGTCGTCTTCGGGGCCCGCGTCTACGCCGACGGACAGCCATCCCTCGCGCTCTCCGACCGACTGCTCACCGGTTGTGCGTTGGTCCAACACGGCATCGCGCCTCGGCTCGTGGTCTCGGGTGGACCCGGGGATGGCGACATGCACGAGGCGGAGACGATGCGCCGGTTGGCGGTGGAGCGATGTGGACTCTCGCTCGATCGCGTGGTGGTCGACCGCGATGGCCTGAACACGCGTCGCACCGCACACAACGTCGCGCGCCTGGCCGCGACGCACGACATTCGGCGCGTGGTCGCGGTCAGCCATGGCTACCACCTGCCCAGGGTCAAGCTGGCCTTCGAGGAGGCAGGCGTCGCGGCCTTCACCGTTCCTGCCGACGAGACGCGAACACTCGTGCGGCTACCCTTCTACATGGCGCGCGAGGTCGTGGCCTTTTGGGTCTACTACGTGGCGCCGACCATGGCCCCAGGGTCATCCGCCTGAGCGTCGGCGCGAACGACGCGATCGCCTCCGGCCTTCTTCGCCTCGTAGGTCGCGTCGTCGGCGCGGCCGATGAGGCTCGCGGCGTCGTCGTCGAGATGGGCGAGCGCGAGGCCGATGCTCACCGTGACCGCGGCCTCCTCGTCGAAGGGCGTGGTCGTGTCACGCACCACCCGTACGAGGCGCCGGGCCACGGCCTCGAGCTCTGCGGGTTCGGGGTCGACGAAGACCACGACCATCTCGTCGCCACCGTAACGACCGACGATGTCCACCTCGCGCACCGCATCGCGTAGTGACCTGGCGACGGCTTGCAGGAGCTCGTCGCCGCGTTGATGGCCATGTCGGTCGTTGATGAGCTTGAAGCGATCGAGGTCGAGCATGGCGAGGCCGAGCTGCGCCCCGCGGCGTACGCGCGCCAGCTCGTGCTCGAGCCGGCTCATGATGTAGCGCCGGTTGTACAGCTCGGTGAGGGGGTCGACCTCGCTCTGCTGCGCGAGCCTGGCGTTGGCTTCTTCCAGTTCGCGGTTCACCTCTTCGAGGCGGTGGGTGGTTCGTTCGAGCGCGTCTTCGTGGTCGAGCACACGCTTCATGAGGCGTGCGATCACCGACGTCGACAGCACCGTCAGCGAGGTGACCACCGCCCAGGTTGCGGCGGCCGCGTGGGAGGTGGCCGTCGGGGCCAGCGGCGTCCAACCCATCTGCTCGGCCACGAGGAGCAAGCCGAAGACCCCGGAAGAGCCCACGGCGATGAGCATGCCGATACCGGGGCCGATGGCGATGACGGTGAGGATGGCGGCGAAGACGTAGACGGTGAGCAGCACCGTTTCGGTCGAGCCTGCATAGTGGACCACGAGGGTGATCGTGGCGATGTCGTAGATACCGGATGCGATGGTGCGAGGCATGCCGCCGAGACGACGGATGATGAGCACCATGGTCGCGGCGCTGATGGCCACGTAGACCACCAGCCAGGTTCGAATGGCCGCCGTGCGTGGATAGGCGAGGGGCAGCAGCGTGAGACAGGCGAGGCCCAGAACCACCCGCATCGACGCGCTCGTGATGACGAGCCGCCGCTCGTGAGCGTCGGTGGGGGCCCAGCGGATCATCGAGCCGCTGCGCCGGGGATCATGGGGTGGACCTCACCACCAAGACGGAGCAGCCGGCACGCCGACTCACGTCGGCGGCGACGCTGCCGAGCGCAATGCGGGCCATGCCCGTGCGGCCATGGGTCGCCACCACCACGAGGCTGGCATCTTTCTCTTCGGCGAGGTTCGCGATGACACGACTCGGGGCACCTTCTTCGACGGCGGGTGTGCCCTCGTGGCCGAGCCGCTCGAGGTTGGCCCGAAGGACCTCGCGGCAAGCATCGTGAAGCTGCTGTCGAGTCTGGTCGTCGACCACGATGGACGGCTCGATGGCCGACAGCACCGGGTGCGCGATGTCGAGGGCATGGAGTGCGACGAGCGGGCGACCGGTGAGGCGACTGGCGACCACACCGGCTTCGAGCGAGGGGGTCGCCGTCTTCGACAGGTCGGTGGCGGCGACCACGGGACCCTCGCCCGACGTGCGGGCCACGAGAACCGGGCGGTCGGCGGAGCGGAGCACCTGATCGGCCGTGCTGCCGAGGAGCATCGCTTCCACCTTGCCGCGCCCCGTCGCGCCGACCACCACGAGCCCGGCCCGCTGCTCGACCGCGATGCGGAGGACCACGTCGGCGGGAGAGCCGATGTGCACCTCTGTGGCCACGTCGTCACGTCCAAGAACGTCGGCCACGCGGGTGCGGAGCACATCCTCTCGCTTGGCACGCAGGTCCTTCATCATCTTGGCGTACCGCTGCATCTCGCCGATCGGGGCGAACATGGGGGTCGGGTCCGCGATGGCGTGCACGGCGACGAGCGGACGGGTCTCGGCCCACACGCTGGCTTGACGGATGGCTTCGTCGCCCTGCTCGGAGAAGTCGGTGGCGACGATGACGGGATGATCGTTGGAAAACATGTCGAAGGCTCGGGGTCGCGACCCTACGGGGTGGTGACGTCCACAAGGGGTGTACCCAGATGGTTGCACTGACCGTGCCAGTCACATCCTAGGACAATGACCCAGATGTGCCTTGTTAAAGGGCCGCACAGACTCTACATATTCACCTCTGTAGGGTGAGAACACATCTGCCCGGTGTTCTCATGCAAAGAACCGACTACGGTTGCAAGGGTTGACCGATGCTCGACGTCTTGGTGGTCGAAGACAATGCCAGCCTCGTGCGCTCCTACGAGCGCCTGTTTCGCATGTGGGGCTGGAACATGGACGCGTGCGACAGCCTCGCCCGCGCCCGTCGTCGACTCGGCAAGAGTCGCTACGACGTCGTCATCCTCGACATCAAGCTGCCCGATGGTGAGGCCACCGAGCTCCTCGGCCCGCTACGCCGGCAGCGCACCCGCCCGGGGGTCATCGTCACGAGCGCCCACTACGCGGCCGAGCACGCGCTCGTGCTGATGGGACAGTGCGATGCTTTCCTGCCCAAGCCCGTCGCGGTCGACACCCTGCGTCGCGTCATCGAGCGCGCCGCGGTATCCGATCGAGGCCGCGTTCGTCCGAGCCCGGCCGAGGCTTTTGCGAGCCACCACGGGCTTTCCGAGCGTGAGACCGAGGTGTTGCTCGCGGCCACCCAGGGTCACGAGGACGAGACCATCTGCAAGCTCCTCGACGTGCAGAGCGGTACGGTGCGTACCTACTGGAAGCGGATCTTCAAGAAGACGGGCGAACACAACCAGCGCAACGTGATGGGTGCCGTGCTGCGCTTCGCCCTCGGCGGGTCGGGACGCCGCGGGATTCGCAAGGTCTCGACGTCGTCGGCGCCGCAGTTGGTCGACGTCGCCGCCGAATCACCCCACTGAGGCTCCCCCGGGTCTCCCCAGACGGACACCTCCGGGCGATCGTAACGTCGCGAAACCCGCGGCCCGCTTCGTTTGCAGAATCTGCGTGGAGTCACGCAGTCCTGTCGCCTCGGGTTGTGGGGGGCGCCGTGATTTCAGTCGCTTACCTGGGCACGAGGCGTGCAGTCGCAAGCTCTTGTGCGTGACGAGGCTGAATACATCCGATCGTCCTTGATGATCGCCATCGCTCTCACCGTCGCTGGCGTCGTTGGCCTCGCCTACGGCTACGCGACCCACCGGGCCCCGCTGCACTTGCTGCCGGGACTCGATGGTGCGCTTACGGTGGGCGGGTTGGTCCTGCTGCTCGGGATCGCTTCCGGGCGCTCGTACCGTGAGACCATCACCATGCTCATCCCCGTCGCCGCCGTTCAGGCGGGCAGCTGCGTGCTTTCTCGGGCGAGCATGCCCGCGGTGCTGGGACTCGAGGCCACGGTCGTCGGGATCGTCGGCATCGTCCTCTACCTCGTCGCCACCTGGAGCGACCAGAAGGCTCCCGCTCGGGAGGGGAAGCGCGCCTCGGCACCCCAGCAGGTCGTATCGGCCTGAACCACAGACGTACCCGCGGAGCCGGTGTGACCTACGGCACTAGCCTTTCGTTGCCCGAATTGCTCCCACTTGCCCAATTCCTCTAGCGACGTAGAGCATCGGCTTCGCGGGACTTTTTCTTCCTCCTGGGGGGCTTCCGAGGGGCGCATCGTGCGCCTCGGCTCGGCCGAGGCATTTTGTCCCACCCGTCCGGTGAGGTGGACCTTTGGCCTGAGCGACCTTATGTGAAGGGTACGCACCATGAGCCAATACCAACGCTACCAGCAGCAGTTCCGCGATCCAGTCGCCGCCGGGCGGGGCCGCACCCAGGCCTCGGGTCGTGAGAAGTTCATCGTCCGAACCTACAACCACCTGTTCGTCGCCATCCTCGCCTTCGCGGGCATCGAGGCAGGGTTGTTCATGACCGGACTCAACGTCCCGATCTACCAGCTCTTCGCAGGCAACTGGATGATCGTGATGGGGGCCTTCGTCATCGCGGGCATGGTGGCATCGGGCGCGGCGCACCGCGCCGAATCCCTCTCGACCCAGTACCTGGCGCTCGCGGGCTACGTGCTCGCCGAGGCGCTCATCTTCGTGCCCATCCTCACCGTCGCCTCGGTGGTCGCGCCAAGCGCCATCCCAAGCGCAGGCATGGTGACCGTTCTCGGCTTCGCCGCCCTCACGGCCGTCGTGTTCTACACGCGCAAGGACTTCTCGTTTCTGCGGAGCTTCGTGATGTTCGGCGGCTTGCTCGCGCTGGTCGCCATCGTCGCCGCCTGGATCTTCAACTTCGCGCTCGGGGTTTGGTTCAGCGTCGCGATGGTCGGCTTGGCTGGCGCGTCGATCCTGTTCAACACGTCCAACGTGATGCGCGAGTACCCCGAAGACCGCTACGTCGGCGCGGCCTTGTCGCTCTTCGCCTCCGTCGCCATGCTCTTCTTCTACATCCTCCGCATCTTCCTCGCGGCGCGCGACTGACGGCTCTCGCGGACGGACAAACGAAGAAGGGGCGCCCGGAACCGGGTCGCCCCTTCTTTCATTTGCGTGACGTCGTGCTCGTTCAGCGCACCTGACTCGTCGAGCCGTCGATGAGGTCGGAGACGAAGTCGACCATGCGCACGTTGTTGACCTCGGTGTCGTAGAAGCCGTTGCCCCCGAGGAAGGTGTGCACGGAGCCCGGCGCGTAGAAGATGCCGAACTGGGTGTTGCCCTGCATCTCGTCGGCGAAGGCATTGAGCCCCTGCTCGAACTTCTGCGCCGACATGGGGGTGATCGATGCGCAGTTGTTCTCGCCGAGACCGAAGAAGGTGCGGATGACCTGGTCGCTGGTGGCGCTCAGGAGGGCCGACCGTCGCGTGGGATACTCGCTGCTGACCCACTTCACGTAGTCGACGAGGAAGTCGGTGTCGTCGGGGCAGTTGTCGCCGCAGGCGCCGAGGAAGGTCTTGTCGAGCCCCCAAGCATCACGCCACGCCTCCTGGAGGCAGGGCGCTAGGTATTCGCCGCGCATCGCCGGGCCGGCGTCATCGAGCGTGACCACCTCGACACTGCCGAAGGTGCGTTGCACGAGATGGCTCGTGGACGCTGCGCCGAAACCACCCGCGCTCGACCCCGTGAGCAGGACCTTGGTCGCGTTGGGGAAGGTCGGCACGATCCGGTTGAGGTACGCCTTCATGTTGTCGTAGCCGACGAACATCTGCGGCGTGCCTGCCACCATCGCGCCTGGGTTGCTGCCCGCGTGAACGTCGCCCGTGCAGTAGGGCACGAAGATGAGGTTCCAGTCTGCGACGGGGTTGTCGGGGTTGGTCCGATCGAAGATGCCGGTCGAGAGGTTCATCCCGTTGAAGTCAGAGCTTCCGTAGCTCGACGGGTTGTTGGCGCAGGTGAGCCCGGTCCAGCATGCGCCGCCGCCCATGAGGAAGATGGCGACCTCGGTGGAGTCGGGATTGAGGTTCACGCCGATGCCGGTGGTGGAGCCGTCGCGACACATGGCGTCGGGGAAGTCGACCCACGTCCAAGTGTTGGCCGGCGCTTCGATGGGATCGCCGTTGGTGATGATGGAGCCGCCGCCGCCGCCGCTGCCGCCACCCACGGAGGTGGTGTCGTTGCCACCGGTGCCGCTGGTGCCGCCGCTGCCGCCCGTGCCTTCGAACTCGACCTCACCGCCGCCGCAGGCGAGGAGCAGAGCTCCCACGCTTGCGAGCCCCAAACCTCGCACAAGCCACTTCATATGCCGACAGGGTGACAGGCGAGCGCCATCTTATCCACTCACATTTGGTACAAGAGCGCGGTGAATCCAACGGAAGACGAGGTCGAGCTGCTCGATCCACACGAAGTGTTCGGTGAAGGCTCGCCTTGTTTCGGCTGTAGTCCGAAACATCCCATCGGACTGCACCTCACCTTCGAGCGTCGTGGTGACGTCGTCAGCACCCGCTTCACACCGGGGGAGCAGTATCAGGGGCCGCCCGGGGTGCTGCACGGAGGGCTCGTCACGACCCTCGCCGACGAGCTGGCGGCGTGGACGGTGGTCGGTCTTCGTGGGCGGATGGGGTTCACCGCCTCGCTGTCGGGTCGGCTGAAGGCACCCCTGCGCATCGGTCGCGAGATCACGGGCACCGGACGCATCACGCGCGACCTCCGCCGACTGCTCGATGTCGAGGTGGAGCTGGTTCAGGACGAGGAGGTGGCCTTCAGCGGTGCCTTCACCTTCGCGGTGCTCGATCGACAGGGCGCAGAGAAGATGCTCCAAGCGCCCCTGCCCGAAGCCTGGCAGCGATTCTGTCGCTGACGACGCGGCGTCGTCGCGACGCCCGAACCGCGACGCTGCGGCGTCGTCAGTGCGGGTGGAAGTCGGCCACGAGCACGCGGTGGTCGCTGGCGGCGCTGTCGGTGCGTTGCAGATGCAGCGACGTGAGCTCGGCGTCGGTGAGCTCGGCCGTGTCGAGGATGAAGCCGCTCTGCCAGTCGGCATCGGCCGACGCGAACATGTGGTCGAGGATCGATGCGGGGTACTTGGCGCCCAGCGTGCCCCACGTGTGGGCGGAGGCCCAACGGGGATGGGCGAGGGGAATGCGTCGAACCGAGGCCGAGGCCACCTCGGCCCGAAGGGCGGGCGAGCCGACGTCGTTGAAGTCGCCGGCGACGATGACGGGCACGCCCTCGGGGCAGCCTGAGACCTCGCCAGCGCGGACCCGACGGATGTAGTTGGCGAGGTCGCGTGCTTGCTTCAACCGGCGGCCGTCCTGGTCGCTGCCGAGGTATCCGCAGCAGCTGAGGTGGACGGCGATGGCCACCACCGGTGTCGGGCTCTGCACGAGGGCGGCGACGAAGCGGTCGTCGGACGTCGTCAGCTCCGTGAGCGGGAAACGAGAGACGACGGCATGGCCGACGATGCGGTCGACCTTCTTGCCGACGGCGTGCGACATGCCGAGGGCTTGAGCCGCATGCTTCGGCGAGGCCCGTCCGAGCTCCTGCAAAAGCACCACATCGGGATCCATGGCACCGAGCAGGCGCCGCTGAGCGTCGCCTCGCTCCAGGTCGAGGATGCCGTGTTCGAGGGTGTTGAAGCTGGCGACGCGGAGGTGGTCAGCCTTCTTCGTCAGGGTCAGCTCCGACGAGGACGACGCCGCGGTGGGGAGCTTGAGCTCGATGGGGGCGACGCTGTCTCCTTCACCGACGCCTACCCTGACCCGGGACCCGGGTTTCCAGTCGAGCGCCTCGAGGTCGAAGGAGAGCTCGAACGTCTTTGCGGCGTGGGCCGGTGCCACCCACAGGCCTGCGTCGGCGAGGCGGATCCGATCGTCCCCGCGGCGGAGGCGACGGGCGCGTAGGTCGAGCTCGAGCCGGTCGCCACCCGAGCTGACCTGCAGCACCGCCGTTCCCCCGTCGCGGGGGCCGCTGTACAGGTTGGCCACCTCTGCGATGTCGAGGCGGATCAAGAGTCGGCGGTCGCGCGCGGTGGCTGCGATGGCGACCACGTCGAGCGGACCCTGCGCGTCGCCTCTTGCGTCACGCCCGCGGACGACGCCGTCGGCTCCATCCCATTCCCGGCCATCGCCATCGACGATCCATCGAACGGGCGCCCCCGCCTCGGCGGGCCAGGGCTCGGCGCTCGCGGCCGGGCTCACGGGGGGTGGTGGCGCCGGTCGGTCGCGGCACGCGCTGGTCAGCGCCATCGCGAGCACCAGCGGGAGCCAGCTCCTTCGGAGTGCGTTCATGGCAGAGGGCGTATCACGCTTCGTGCCAGGCCCGGTCAAGGGGTCTAAGCCCTCGATCACCGGTCGTCGGGCGAGCCCGGAGAGGGTGGCGGCCGCCGGGCCTCCGCCGGCGTATCGCCACCCTGGTCCTTCTGGGCTCGGTCCGTCTTCTGTTCCGGCACCTCTCGATCCATGTCGTAGGGCTGGTAGGGGTCGACGCGGTTCCAATCCGCTTCCGTCTGGGTCTCCACCTCGACTTCGTCGTCGAGCTCGACCCACACCGGGCCTGCGCCATCCACAGCACCTTGGGGCACGACCGCGGCGTGGTGGTGATGCGGACAGGCGCCGTTGTGGGCCGGATGACTCAGCAACGTCGCCAGGCCGAGAGCGGCGAGGCCTCCCCCGACGACCGCCCTCGAGCGGCGTTGTCGGTGCGCCCCGAGCGGGCAGTCGCCCGCGATGAGGGTGCCGTCGGCACGCACGCGCAGCGAGCGACGGGCTTCGTCGACGTCGCTGAAGCGCGCGTCCTCCATGACCAGCGAGAGCGCTTCGGCGCGGGGAAGCGACGCGACGTCGTACACGCGTTTTCCGCAGCGTCCGCACTGCCGGATGCGCCCCTCCCCGTCCATGGCCGACCAGGTGACCTCGCAGGGGCTCGCCGCAGTGAGGTTGGACAAGGGCACCCGCCGCTGGCGACGAACCGAGCGCACGTCGGCAAGCGCGCGCAGGACGTCGTCGCGCCGCTCTTCCAGTTGTCGGAGGTGACCGAGCTCGCTGTCGATCTGGTCCAGCTCCTCGGCCAAGCTCGCTTCACGTTGCTCGAGCGCCTCCCCCTCGTCCCGATACGGCATACCTTGATGATTGCGGACGCGCCGCAGATCGCAAGGGTGATCATTCCTTCGGGTGGGTGCGTGCGTGTAGCTTGCGGGTCGAGTCGCAGTACTGCCGCTCGGGCTGACCCAGCTTCACGATGAGCTCGCAGAGCCCGAGCGTGCGCGCGATACGCTCTTCGTTGCCGCCGATGAGGGTCTTCTTGGCGTGGTTCTCGATGTGGTTCGACATCGCCACCTTCTGCTCGTGGGTCAGTCCGTCTTTCCCTGCGGCGAGGAGCGAGATGGATGCCTCGGTGAGGGTGCGGCTGTTAATCCATCCCGCGAGACTCGCCAGGGCGGCGCGCGCGTAGGCCTGTCCGATGGCACGCTCGGCTGCGGTGCCGGGGCAGGGGAAGGTGTTGGCCTTGAGCTGCAGGTCGTCCGGCTTGAGGGCCTGGTCGGTCATGCGCTGCAGAAGGGCCTTGGTGTCGCCTTTGATCTCCGCGTCCTCGATGGGGCGCCCGGCCGCGATGTCGGCCGCGAGGTCTTCGCACCGCTTCTTGGCTCGCTCTTCTGCGAGCCTCTTTTGCCGGGCTTCTTCTTCCTTGCGCTTGCGTTCTTCCTCGGCCTTTCGCTCGGCCTCGAGCCGCGCCTCACAGGCGTCCTTCGCCTCTGCGAGGGCCTGTCGCTGTGGGTCGCTCGCCTTGGCGAGATCGTCTTCGTCTTCGACGATCCGCGTGCACGGGTCCTCTTGCGCGATGGCGGCATCCACGCGCTGTCGCGCACCGCGCACCCTCAGCACCCAGACCATCACCGCGGCGAAGCCGAGCGCGAGCGCCGCGAGCACCCCGAGGAGCACGAAACGCTTCCGGTGATAGGCGCGCTTGAGGGCTGTGCCATCGTCGATCTGCTTCCGACACGCTTGGAGGAGCTGTTCCCAGCGGTCGAGGTCGTCCGACAGCTGGCGCAGCGGCATCGACAGCGCCTTGTCGAGCTGCATCTTCTTCGAGAGGCGCAGCAGGCACATGCTGGCTGAGGGCGTCCGGCCGTCGACGGTGAGGTCGGCGATGCCGTCGAGCAGGCCCTCCCACCCTGCATGCAGTCGCCACTGTTCGAGCGACTCGATCTGGCCCTCGTTGACGGCCGCGGCCACGTCGCGAAGCTCGGCCATGGGGAGGTAGCGCGCCACGTGTGCGGCGGGCAGCCCCGTCGCCTTGGCGACCGCTTCGATGCCGCGCTGAAGGGCGGCCATGACCTCGGCCCCGGTGAGCTGGACGAGCCCCTCCTCGACCCGGCGCGCCATGATGGACATGCCGGCCGATTGAAGCGGGCCGAAGGCGGCCGTCAGGAACAGTGATCCGAGCTGACGGGACACGACCGGCGACCCTAGCCGTTGACCGCGCGCGCGTCAGCGCCGCAACTTGCTCTTCAGGAACCCTTGGACTTTGTCCCAGGCTCGTCCGGCCGCCTTTTCGTCGTAGCGCTCGTTCGAAGGGTTCGCGAAGGCGTGGTCACCCTCGTAGGAGAGGACCTCGAAGTCCTTGCCCCCCGCTTGTTCCAGTCCGAACGAAAACTTCTTCACGAAGTCGGGGTTGAGCGACTTGTCGCGCGTTCCGAAGATGGCCAGCAGGGGCGCCTGAAGCTCGGCGAGGCGACCGGCATCGGTCTCGACGTGCCCGTAGTAGACGACGGCCGCGTCGAGGTCGGGGGCGGCGAGTGCCAGCTCGAGCGACCACTTTCCCCCGAAGCACCAGCCGATGGCGCCCCGCTTCGTCGCTTTCACGCGGGGGTCGGTGCCCAGCCAGCCGTGGGCTGCGAGCAGCGTCTTCTTCGCCGCTTCGGCATCGACGGCCTTCATGAGGGTCATCGCGTCGTCGGGGTTGTCGGCGGTCTTGCCGCCGTAGAGGTCCACGGCGAGGGCGGCGTAACCGGTGTTGGCGAGCCGGTCCGACCAGTGCTTGATGTGGCCGTTGAGACCCCACCACTCGTGAATCACCACCAGTGCCGGGAACGGTGCCTCACCCTCGGGGAGGGCGAGGTAGGCCTTCGACCCGTCCGACAGCGTGAGCATCTCTCCCTTCGGGGCCGGGGCTTGGGCAGCCTTGAGCTGATGTAGGGCCTTGAAGCCGGCCTCGTCGATGGGCACGGCGGTCATGGCCGCGGGAGCCGCACTCGCCGTCGACGCCGGGGTCGCGCTCGCGCTCGTGGGCATGGCCGTCGTGGCCGGGCCCGCACTCGTCACGGGGGATGGTTTGGGGGCCTCGTCGTTGCAACCCACGAGCAGGACGAGCAGGGCGAGAAGGACGGCGAGCTTCTTCATGGGGGCTAGAGATACTGGCGATCGGTTTCGAGGAAGGTGCCGACGGCCTTGGCGATGACCTCCCCGATCATCTTGGCTCGGTTGGTCTGCTCCTCGCCACGCGGCTGCGGTTGTCCCGCTTCGTCGAGGGTGCAGACGAGATCTTTGCGGACCTCGAGCCCGAGGGAGCTGGGTCGATCGCGCGAGCGGCGGAAGTCGCGAAGGCAGCTGCTCTGCTCGAGGAATCGCTCGATGTGGGCGTAGGCGCGCCCGGCCGCTTCGAAGGAGGCGCGCTCCTTCTTCTTCACGCGACGGTAGCGGTGCAGGTAGCCGAAGAGCGTTGCGCCCTCCTGGTACCGCAGGTTGGTGTTCATCAGCATGCGCCACACCAACATGTAGGCGGGGTCCTCACGGGTCTCGGCGTGCTCGCTCTCGAAGCGCTCCCGCAGGTACTTGAAGAAGAGCCACACCTGGGCTCGCACTTCCAGGCAGCCCGCGGGCAGGGAGTAGGGGTAGTTGTGGCTCACCCGAAACTGGTGGCGTTCGAGGGAGAGCGAAACCCGGTCTCGCAGGATGCGGCTACAGGTCGATTCACCCAGCACGTCGGGATACATCGGATCGAAGATCCCATACGGCATGCGCGAGTCGCGCTGATAGCCGAGCACGCTGCTGAGGATGCTCAGGTGTGGTCGGCGCGTGGAGCTGGCGTTGAGCTCGTCGTAGGTGTGGACCGCGATCATGATGAGCTTGTCGTGGACCAGCTCGCGCTCGAGCATGGAGCTCATGCGGTCGTAGTAGCTCTCGAGCAGGGTCGTCTTGCGGTCGTGGTCGAGGCGGTGAGCGAAGGGGTAGCTGATCGCGAGTCGCTCGAGCGAGAAGTCGCCCGTGTCGTGTGGGGTCGAGCCGGGGAAGCGATTGAAGTCCATGAGCACGCGCGCCAGCCGCACCCTGGCGAAGCCACGCAGGCCCATGGCCTCGGCGATGCTGCGGGCGACGAGGTCGGCGCCCCAGTCGCGCTCCTTCACGAAGCGACGCTCGAGGAGCTCGGGGTCGACGTAGTGCTCCCCCTCGTCGTTGCGGATGAAGGCTTCGGGGATGCAATCCCCGTCGTGCACCGTGTGGATGAGGATCCGACCCCGGAACGCTTCTGGGATGGCGGGTTCGGGGTTGCTGTCGACCTCGACGAACTCGACCGGGGGATCGCAGTCGTCGATGGAGTAGCGAGGCATGGGGGTTACTCGGGTTTCTCGCCGTCCTTCGCGAGGGCCTCGAGGGGCGCCCCGGTGAGGCGGAAGGTGGTCCAGTCATCGAGCGGCCCGGCACCCAGGCTTCGGTAGAAGTCGATGGCCAGCTCGTTCCAATTCAATACCGCCCACTCCATCCTCGCGCATCCTCGTTCGACGGCGACCGCGGCCAGGGCGCTCAGCAGGCGTCTTCCGATCCCCTTCTTACGGTGTTCGGGTCGCACGAAGAGGTCTTCGAGGTAGAGGCCACGACGCCCCCGCCACGTCGAGTAGTTGTGGAAGAACAGGGCGAAGCCCGCGGCCTCGCCGTCGAGCTCGGCGATCAGGCACTCGAACGGCGGGGGCTCCTGCGCCATCTGATCCCGCAGTTCTTGCGCCGTGCAGACCACGGCCTCGGGCTCCTTCTCGTAGACCGCGAGCGCCTCGATGAGCCCGAAGATGGTCTCGGCATCGGCCGGCCGCGCGGGGCGAAGGGAGATCATGGCCGCGCAGGCCTAACACCGAACACGTGGCCCTGGAAACGCCCTGGCAATCTGCGTACATTGTCACACCCCATGACCGCCGTTCCCCTCCCCATCGCTCCGGCCGCCGAGGGCACCGAGCAGTTCATCAACCGCGAGCTGAGCTGGCTCAAGTTCAACGAACGTGTGCTCGAGGAGGCGCTCGACGAAAACACGCCGCTGCTCGAGCGCGTGAACTTCCTGTCGATCTTCGGGAGCAACCTCGACGAGTTCTTCATGATCCGCGTCTCGGGGCTGCGCCGGCAGATGGAGTCCGGGGTGCTCGAAGCCCCCCCCGACGGCATGACGCCCACCGAGCAGCTCATGGCCATCCGGTATCAGCTGCTCCCGTCCCTGGCGCAGGCGACGTCGCTGTGGATGGACGAGCTACTCGGCAAGCTCGAGGAAAAAGGCATCTACGTCACCAGCTACGACCAGCTGAAGAGCCGACAGCGCACGCTCTTGCGGAGCTACTTCCGGTCGGAGATCTTCCCTGTCCTCACGCCGCTCGCGTCCGACCCTGGGCATCCCTTCCCGCACATCTCGAACCTCAGCATCAACCTCGCCGTCGTGCTTCACGACGAGGAGCACGGCCGTCGGTTTGCGAGGCTCAAGGTGCCTGCGTCCTTTCCCCGCCTGCTGCGGGTGCCCGACGAAGAGCGTGCGGCACAGCTCGAGCGCCTCGGTTTCGAAGACCAGACCTCGTCGCACTTCGTGTGGCTGGAGGAGGTCATCAAGAACAACCTCGACCTCCTCTTCCCCGGCGTCGAGGTGGTGGCGGCCTATCCGTTCCGGGTCACGCGCGACGCGGACTTCGAGATCGAAGAGGACGAGGCGGCCGATCTGCTGCTCGCCATGAGCGAGGTGGTCGAGCAGCGGCGCTTCGGTAGCGCCATCCGGCTGGAGATCGATCAGGACATGCCGAGCCACGTGGAGGACATCCTCGTGCAGAACCTCCGGCTCCTGCCCTTCCAGGTCTATCGCACGCGGGGACCGATCGGGGTCTCGGATCTGCGCGGCCTCACCAAGCTCGAGCGACCGGAGCTCAAGTACACGCCGTTCCTCCCCAAGGTGCCGGCGGTCATCAACGAGAGCGAGAGCATCTTCTCGGTGTTGAGAGAGCGGAACGTGCTGCTCTACCACCCCTACGACAGCTTTCAGCCCGTCGTGAACTTCGTCCGTCAAGCGGCCGAAGACCCCAAGGTCCTCGCCATCAAGCAGACCCTCTACCGCGTCGGACCCGGCTCGCCCATCGTTCAGGCTCTGATGCGGGCCCGCGAGAACGGAAAGCAGGTCGCGGTGCTCGTCGAGCTGAAAGCTCGTTTCGACGAGGAGAACAACATCACCTGGGCACGTGCGCTCGAGCGCGTCGGCGTGCACGTGGTGTACGGCGTGGTGGGCCTCAAGACCCACGCCAAGCTCTGCCTGGTGGTGCGACGCGAGCGCGACGGCATGCGGCGCTACGTGCACATGGCGACCGGCAACTACAACCCGATCACCGCCCGCATCTACACCGACCTCGGCTACTTCACGTGCGACCCGGCCACCGCCGACGACGTGCAGGACCTCTTCAACGCCCTCACCGGGATGAGTCGCAAGACGGACTACCGCAAGCTTCTCATCGCACCCCATTCACTGCGAAAGGGACTCATCGAGCGCATCGAGCGGGAGATCGAGCAGCACGAGGCGCACGGCGACGGGCGCATCGTGTGGAAGGTGAACTCGCTCACCGACAAGAAGGTGATGAACGCCCTCTACCGCGCATCGCAGGCCGGGGTTCGCATCGACCTTCAGATCCGCGGCATCTGCTGCTTGCGACCCCGCGTGCCGGGCCTCAGCGACAACATCGACGTGACCAGCATCGTCGGTCGCTTCCTCGAGCACACGCGCATCTACTACTTCCGCAACGGCGGCGAGGAGGAGCTGCTGAGCGGCAGCGCCGACATGATGACCCGTAACCTCGATGGTCGCGTCGAAACGATCTTCCCCGTCGAGGACGAGCGCCTCAAGCGTCACTTGCGAGACGACATCCTCTTCCTCCATCTGCGCGACAACGCCAAGGCTCGTCGGCTGTGCGCCGACGGCAGCTGGGAACGGGTGAAGGCCGAGGGGGAACGGTTCGAGACCCAACATCACCTCCTCGAGCACGGCGGCGCCTGGCGTCTCGCCGGCGAGAGCTGACGCTCCATGGCCGGCGGCCGGTGCCCATGTCATACCGGCGGCCATGAGCGACACGCGGCAAGGGCGCACCTACGAGATCGTGCTCTGGGGAGCCACCGGCTTCACGGGCAAGCTCACCGCCGAGTATCTCGCGCGGCACGCACCTGAGGACTTGCGGTGGGCCATCGCAGGACGAAACCGGCAAAAGCTCGAAGCCACCCGAGCCGAGCTCGCGGCCATCGCTCCGCGCTTCGCCGAGCTGCCCATTCTCGAAGGCGACAGCCACGACCGCGCGTCCCTCGCGCGCATCGCGTCGGAGACGGCGGTGGTCTGCACGACGGTGGGGCCGTACATGACCTACGGCAAGACGCTCGTCGAGGTCTGCGCGGAAGCGGGAACCAGCTACTGCGACCTCACCGGGGAGACGCCCTTCATTCGAGAGATGCTCGATCTGCATCACGCCACAGCGAAGAGCACCGGAGCGCGCATCGTTCATTGTTGTGGCTACGACTCCATTCCCTCCGACCTCGGCACCTTCATGATGCAGGAGGCGGCCATCGAGCGCTTTGGCCGACCCTGTCGTATCGTGAAGAACTACATCGGTCGCACCAAGGGTGGATTGAGCGGAGGCACGGCGGCGAGCATGCTCACGATCATGGAGGCGGCCCAGGACAAGGCTGTGCGTCGCGTCCTCGGCCACCCCTATGGGCTCAACCCCAAGGGGGAACGAAAGGGCCCGGATGGATCCGATCCCAAGGGCGTGAGCTACGACCCGGAGATCCCGTGTTTCACGGCCCCCTTCGTGATGGCCGCCATCAACACCCGCGTGGTGCGACGCACCAATGCGCTGCTCGAGTTCCGCTATGGCCGTGCCTTCGAATACGTCGAGAAGATGATGTTGCCCTATTCGCCGAAGGGCCTCGCCCTCGCGACGGGGATCTCGGCCGGGATCACGGGATTGGTGGTGGGGCTCGCGGTGCCCCCCATTCGCAACCTCATCCGCGAGCGTTATCTGCCCGCACCGGGTGAAGGCCCGTCGCGCGAGGAACGTGAGCGAGGCTACTTCAATCACCACCTGTTCGGTTCCGTCGAGACGAAAGACGGCGCGGCGGCTTTTCTTCGTGGCAAGGTGGTTGGCGTCAACGACCCCGGTTACGGCGAAACCGCCAAGATGCTGTCCGAGTCGGCGCTCTGCCTCGCCCGCGATCCCCTCACCAGCGAGGGCGGCGTGCTCACGCCGGCGGTGGCCATGGGACCGCAGCTCCTCGATCGACTCCGTCGCGCTGGCATGACCTTCGAGGTCCGCTGACCAGGAAGCGCGGTGGGGTTGGTGTGCTAGGTTCCCCGCATGCGCTTCGGCTCTAAAGGGGCCCTCTTCGCCACTTCCGCCCTTGTGATTCTCTGCGGCTGCGGCGACACAGTAACCGTCTCCAGCGGCGGTTCGTCTACCGGCTCAGGTGGTGGTGCGGGCGGCGGTATCCCTAGCTGCTACACCCCATGTTCTGAGCTGCCTTGTGACCCCGTCACTCTCTCCGATATCTCGCCGGAGGTTGTGATTGCCGATCCCATAGGGTTCGGTCCTGTTGTCACACGAAACTCGATTGTTTGGGGTGTTAAGGACAAGGGGCAGCCCGGCTGGCACTTGTACCGAAGCGACCTCTGCGGGCAGCAGATCACGCTGATCGCCTCCGAACCGGCAGAGGATATCCGCGAGTTCTCCCTCGATCGGACGGCCCCAGGAGGTGACGAAGCCGCCCTCCTCCTGACTATGGGGGATTCTCCAAACAGCGGCCGACTGTTGCGGTTGACCGACGAGTCGAACACCGTCGAAGTCCTGGCAAGCGAGATCGCATCGCCAAGAGATCTGACCACGACGTCCGAGGCGTTCCTCTTCCTTTCTGCCCTGGACATCGTTTCCGTGTCCAGGGCGTCGGGACTGAAGAGCACTCTCTACTCTGACAACGACCTCTGGGGCGGCATTGCGGTCACCGACTCGGGGAGTCTCCTGTGGGGCGCCAAGAATGCCCTCAGACAGGCTTCGGGAGGTGCAACCAGTGACGTCGCCAGCGTTGCCGGGTTCGTCGACGCTGTTGAAGTAGCCGGGGACACGACCTACTTCTTGGTCCTCGACGAAGAGGATTCTGGCGAGAACGCTCTTCGAGTGACCTCTGGCCAAGGTTCTACCCTGCTGGTCAGAGGGAACATTCACACACGTTTCACGGTCTCGGACACAAGCATCTACCTATTGAACAGTACCGATGCAACCGAGGTCGACGCGATTGCGATCTACGATCGGGGTGGCAACCAAGAGTCCTCGATCCTCGTTCAAGGCATCTCCGTCACAGGTAAGCCCTCGATTGGCCCAGGTGGTGTGTTGGTGTGGCTCAGCCCCTCGGGTGGGCTACGGGTTGTCGGCCCGTACCGTAGGTAGCGGGTAGGCCCCGCACCGAGCCACGGAGAGACACTTGAGAACTCATCAAATTGCAATCCTTCACGCGACGAATAATCTCCAAGCTGCGCTCGTCGTGAGCAACGAGCACGAGCCAAGCCGAAAGCCGATGTAGAGCCGAGGGTTGGGTCAGGTGCGCTCGATGATGGCGGCTGCGACCCGCTCCGCGGAGAGCACCGCGGCGTCGATGCCGGCGCCGTGGAAGTGGGAGCCCGCGAGCCAAACGCCAGCCGGGATGAGCGCGGCTTCGGCCGCCGCCACGGCACCGCGGTAGGCGTCATCGTAGATGGGGAGGGCACGTGGCCAAGCGCTGGCCCAGGCCTGGCGCGGAGGGCCGTCGATGCCCAGCACGGGAGAGACACATTCGACGGCGAGTGCGATCCACGACGCCTCGTCACGCGACGTGAGGTCTTCGTCGGTCGGTCGAAAGAAGGCGCGCAGGATGGCGGTGTTGGGAGGGAGGTCGCGGGCGAACTTGGTGGATACGAAGCTGCACGCGCGGAAGCCGTGTCCTTTGGCTGCGGCGGGGACGATGAAGCCGCTTCCGTCGAGGGGGTGCGCGATGCGGTCGCGGTCGTAGACGAGTGTGGCCGAGGCGTTCGACAACCGGCGCCCGACCGAGAGCTGCGCTGCGGCTTCGAAGGCGCCGAGCATTGCGATGGCGGCAGGGGTGGGCGTCGTGACCACTGCGGCATCGGCTTCGAGCACGTCACCGCTCGCCATGGTGACGTTCAACCCCGCGTTGCGGGGATGGATGGCCTCGACCGCTTCGCCGCGTCGCCAGGTGATGCCCTCGGACAAGACCTCGGTGAGCTTCTCGGGAAGCTGACCCATGCCTGAGGTGAGCGAGCGAATGCCCTGACCGCGCTGCTCCTTCTTCACCTGAAAGCCGAGGATGCGCGCCGCTTCACCGTCGGCCAGGGCGCGCAGCGCGCCATCCTCGAGGGCGTAGGTGAGGGTCGTCTCTTGATCGATGAGCGCGCCCCCGACGCCGACGTCTTCGCTCAGCTTCACCAAGGCCTCGCTTCGCGCCACGAAGCCCTCCGCTCCGAGCTCGACCACTACGCCGCCGTCGCGGACCGAGTGGATCTGTCCGCCCGTGCGCTCGAGTCGCTCGACGATGGTGACGTCGAGCCCGGCTTCGCGCAGTCGAAAGGCGAGGGTGAGGCCGGTCAAGCCGGCCCCGACGACGACGACGTGAGCGCTCATGTCGTGTGGGGTACCGCGGGGCTCCCCGGACGTCGAAGGATCACTTCGGGGTGGGGGGAACCACGACGTCGTTGATGGTCTGCACGTTGCCACCGGCGGGGTAGCCGTAGGAGGCGGCCGAAGACAGACCCCAGACGGTGATGCCGAACTGCCCCTCACTCGTGGCCTCGTGTTTGCCGTTGGTGCAGCTCATCACGGGGGTGCTGTCGCGCTGCAGGTCGACGCTGGTGACCTCGTAGTCGCCGTTGGTCCCTACTGACTGCCATCCCCCGATCACGCCGAGGCAGTCGATGGTCACGTCGTCGAAGGTCCCGTCGCTGCCCTTGACCCGGGTGACCACGAGATTGGTCGTGACGTAGCTCGGGTCGGTGAAGAAGACGTACTTCCGCAGGAACTGCGCCGGCGGGAGAACGTTCACGAACTCCTCGTCGCCTTGGCAACCCGCGCCGCCCGTCACGTTGCAACCGGACATGGTCTGTCCAACGTAGAAGGGATGGTCGTCGTCCTGGCTCGAGACCGTGAACGAGCCCGTGGTCTCGAAGTCCGCCACCTGGCCCGCGGAGAGGGTCGCCGGGGCGCCGGCCACGGGCGGGTCGTAGGTGAGCGTGGTGCCGTCGACGGCGCCCACGAGACGGTAGACCACCGACTCGGGGCTGGTCGAGCGCGACTGGTGGGGGGCGACGACGTAGCTCGAACCCTGGGCCCGAATCGGGGGGATGATCTGGTGGGCCGCGTCACAGCCACCACCGGTGGAGGTGGCGGAGCTGTAGCAGATGTACGCGTGGCCACCGGTGAAGGAGATGGGTTTGTCGGACTGGATGACGCTGCCGCCCATCTCCTGCCCCGCAGTGAGCTCCCACTGCACGAACTGGCCCGCGTTGAGGTTGAACGTGAGGGCCTGGTTTGCCGTCCCCGATGGCACTGTGCCCGCGACGGGCAGGTTGGTCGTAGGCAGAATGCTGATGCTGGTGTTGTCCTCCACCGCCATCACCTGCCCCCAAGGGGGCTGGTTGAGGCCACCGTTTCCGGGGGGCGGGGTCGCCGCGATGTAGTTGGTATCGAGGGCCGTCGTGGGGAGGATGAGCTCTGCGCTCGGGAGGAACGACGAGGCACCGCCGTAGGGCAGGATGTCGTAGGCGCTCAGTGGGATATCAGAGGTGATGCGCCAGGCCTCACCCACGCCGCTGGCCGACACGGCCGTGCCGCCCGACTGGCTGATGGCGGGTGAGACCGGGCAGGCGAGGGAGCCACCGTTCACGCTGTTGGGGTCCTGCGAGAGGAAGAGCACCGCAACCTCACCGGCCGGTAGACCCGTAGACGGGACCGGAGCCCAGCTCGCTTCGTTGTTGCTTCCGTTGGGGATGCGCCCGAACTGGGATACGTCGTAGGTCTGGCCGCCGCGGGAGATGGTGAGGTTGGCGGCCTTGGGCCAGTTGTTGGCTACGAAGACCGCAAAACATGGGGGCAGGATGACGGTGGTGAAGTGTGGGGTGGCGACCATGAAGTCGCAGCCCACGCTCCCGCGGCTCTCGCCCGCGGCGTCGCACGGTGCGACGCACATTCCGTTGGAGCATCCGAGGTCGGGCCAGCAGTCTTGCTGAATGGCGCCGTTGCCGTCGATGACGTAGCGGAGGTCGGCGCTGCACCCTAGGCCGGGACCTCCGCCGCCCGCGTTGTTGCCGCCGAGGTTCAACCCACCGCCGAGGCCGCTACTCGAGCTGCCACCGCTCCCTCCGGTGCCGGTCCCGGTGCCGCTGGTGGTGGTGGTCGAGGTCGTGTCGTCGCCGCTCGCGCCGCAGGCCGCAAAGGCCAGGGTCGTCGCTGCAGCCAATAATCCGCCGAGAAGCCATCGCATGACCGCAGGATACACTACCGGGCAGCGGCTCTCCTCTTGCTCGCAATTGTTCGGCGCACGATGATGCTTCCATGGCGGAGGAAGCGGTACGCGTCGGGCTCGTTCTGGCCGGGGGGGCCGCGCGTGGCGCGTACGAGGTTGGTGTCCTCGAGTACGTGGTGACGGAGGTCGCCAAGGACCTGGGCCACGAGATCATCTTCGACATTCTCTGCGGCACGTCGGTCGGCGCCCTCAACATCTCCTGTCTCGCGGCTTTCGCCGACGAGCCGCGCTCGCGCGTGGCTCGGCTCGACAACGTTTGGTCCAGCCTCAAGGTCTCGGAGATCCTCCGCCCCGTCAGCGGGGGCTGGCTCGACGCCATGCGTGGTTTCCTCGGGCGCACCCCGGAGCCTCAGTCCTCGCTCTTCCAGGCTGGGCCGCTCGAGCGACTGCTGAGCAACAGCGTGCCTTTCGAGCGCATCGACACCCACCTCCGGGCGGGCAGGCTGCACGGCGTGACGGTGTCTGCGACTCAGGTCGCGACGGGCAGGACGGTGGTCTTCGTTCAGCGACGACGGGCCCATCCCGCGCCCTGGCCCGAGACCGGTACGGTGGTGCCCAAGCCCGTGCGCCTGCGCCCAGCGCACATCTTGGCCTCGGCCGCGGTGCCGATGCTGTTCCCAGCCGTGCGGATCGACGGGCGTCACTACTGCGACGGTGGGCTCCGCCAGAACGTGCCGATCTCGCCCGCGCGGCGGCTAGGCGCGACCCACATCCTCGTCATCAACCCGAAGTATCACCGCGCCAAGGGCGAGGTGACGGTCGAAGAGGCCAGGCGCGAAGACGCTTTCCCCAGCCCCTTCTTCCTTCTCGGCAAGACCCTCAACGCGCTTCTGCTCGACCGGCTCGACAACGACATCGATCGGCTCGGGAAGATCAACGCCATCATCGAGGCCGGCGAGCGTCGCTTCGGTCCCGACTTCGCCGACATCATCAGCGAGGAGCTCGGTTATCCCCCCGGCCGAGGCCTGCGCAGCCTCGAGACGATTCTCATCTCGGCCAGCGAGAGCATCAGCCGCCTCTGCGCCGAGCACGTTCGCCAGCCGTCGTTCGAGGTGCCGGGCATGCTGGGCCGGATCATGAAGCGCCTGGCCGAAGACACGGAGAGCCGAGAATCCGACCTGCTGAGCTACGTGCTCTTCGACGGCGACTTCGCGCGCGGGCTCATCGAGCTCGGGCGAAGCGATGCGAAGCAGCACCACGAAGCGCTCTGCCATCTCTTCGCCCAACGAGGCGGTGTCTAAGCGGCTGAGCGTGTATTCGCTACAAATCGTCGCGAAGCGACGCCGTTTGGGGAGGGCCCCCTCGCGCAGCGAGGGGAGGGGCCTTCTGAAGGCCCCGAGTGATTGAGGAAGGAGTGAACAGGGGGGGTGTTCGCGGCGCCTCGACTCGTCCTCGCCCCGCCCCCGGGGCGAGTCGAGGTGCAGCGAACCCATGGGAACGTATTCAGGGCTGATCGTCGTTTTCGAGCAGGATGCGTGCGTGGTTCGCGATGAGGTCCTCGTCGAGCGCGCCTTCGTAGAGGGCTGCGTAGCCGAGGGTGCCCATGAAGGAGCGTCCCTCCTGGTCACGGTTGCCGAGCCAGAGGCGGTCGGTGGCCTCTGTGCTGAGCTGAGAGACTGCGATCGGGGATGCGAACCGAGGTGCGAGCGGGCTGCCGTTGGCGAAGAGGCGAACGCGCTCGGTCTCGGGCTCGCCTAGGTCGACCACCACGTGCAGAACGGTTCGTCCGTGGGTCGCGAAGGGCCATTGAAAGATGCGCACGACAGTGCCCTGCACTGCCACTGCGAGCTCGCTGGCCGAGGTGGTCTGGAGCGTGACGACGCCTGAGCTGACGTCGGTGCCGAAGTGGATGATGCGTCCGCCCGAAGGGGTGCTCTCGCCCACCAAGGCCACCGCTTCGTAGGTGATGGCTTGGGTGCCGTCGAAGGCGGCGGTGAGGCGAGCGGAGGGGGCCTCCTGATACGCGCCGTCCAGTTGGGCTGCGTGGGCCCAGGTCATCCCACGGCGACCGGCATCGCCCCCGAAGGACAGGTTGTCCGTCTGGGTGACGGCGAGGTCGAGCCCTTCGAGGCCAGCGTCGATGACCACCGGGGGCATCGACTCTTCCGTGTCGAGGTAATACCGGGCGATGAGTCCGGTGTCGTCGAGGCGGGTCGCGTAGTGCCCTCCAGCACCGCCCGTCGTCGTCGCGCTCGACGATGCCGTGCCTCCGCCTCCCCCTCCACTGCCGGCCGTCGCGCTGGTACTACCCAAGGTCGACGCGGGCGTTCCAGTACAGGCGCAAAGCGCTACGACCAGCGCGGTCACGGAGCTGGGAAGAGCGCGATGCATACGTCCTGAGGGTCGAAGGGGCCAGCCGTGTGGGGGCCGGCGCCGAAGTCGATGTGACCCGCCACGGAGGCGCCCATGAAGAGCCGGCCGTCGAGCATGGTGGCGAGGGCGAAGGTGTCCTGATCCTGCGCGTCGCCGAAGTGGAGCAGGAGGTCGGAGCTGCCGTTGCCGTCGAGGCGCCAGAGGACGATGTCGTCGCGCGCCGTGGATGTGTCACCGCTGGCGACCACGACCTGCCCGTCCGCTTCGAGGTCACCGCGAATGGCGATGCTCACCCAGATCCGGTCACCGGACGGATCGACCGAGACCGCGGTGGCCCGCTGGGTGGCGGGCGGTGTTCCCGCTGGCTCCGTGAGGGCGCGCGCCCACACCACCGATCCGTCCGATGCGCGCATGCGGACCACGAAGGGGTCGACACCCTGGGCCGTGGGCAGCGTCTCCGTGCCCACGGTCAACGCCCCGCCGTAGTGGCCGACCACCACGAGGTCGTCGCCAAAGGCCTCCATGCCCCAGATCTTCACGACCCCAGTGCTCGTGAATGGCTCCACGAAGGCAGGGCTGCCATTGGTGTCGGATAGGCGAGCCACGAAGGCGTTGGCGGCGGAACCAACCGCGCTGACGGGGACACCGAAGAGGTCGGCCGCTCCTGAGAATTGTCCCGCGACGGCGACGTCACCGGTGGCGGTGAAGGTGACGCGCGAGACATCGTCTTCTCCGCTGCCCCCCACGGTGCGAAGCCACGCGACGGCCAGGGTGTTGCGGTTGTAGCGAGCGACGAAGCCATCGGTGGCGCCCTGATTGCCCGTCGCTTCTCCCCCGAGCTCGAGCACGCTGGCGTAGGTTCCGACGACGTAGCTGTTGGCGGCGTTCTGTCCGACGGCGTCGAGGGCGATCGAGGTGCCCCCCGAGTTTCCTTGCAGCAGTACGGTCGTCGGGTCGCCGTCGGCGTCGAGGTGCCACACCGCGAGCCGGCTCGTTCCATAGGCCGGCAACATGGTGCTGCCGAAGAGCCACGATCCCGTGTAGCTCCCGGCCAGGAGAACGTCGCCGTTGCCGCCGACGTCGAGGCTCTCCAACGTATCCGTGAGCGTCCCCCCGAAGCGCCGCGACCAGATGTGCTGGGCCGAACTGCCGAACTTGGCCACGAAGATGTCGCGATCGCCGGTGCTCACGAGGTTGGATCCACCGAGGGAGAGGTCCCCCATGAACTCACCGCCGAAGACCACGTTCCCGGAGTCGCCGGCGTCGGCGGCCACCGGGCGTTGGGGTTCCGGCGCGGAGTGGAAACAGGCGCTCTCGACCGCGCAACCCTCGTCGACCTCGCCGTCGCAGTCTTCGTCGATGCCATTGCCGCATGCTTCGAGTACCGGCAGCACCTGTCCGATGCACTGCGCCCCAGGGTCTTCGCAGGGGCGGTGTCCCCGCCGGCATGCGCCCACGCCCAGGGTAGCGCTCGCGCCGTCGTAGCACGCGATCAGCTCGCCCGGCTGGCAGCTGCAGTCGTCGTCATCGTCGTCGGTGTCGCCGTCGCAGTCGTCGTCGACGTCGTTCAGGCAGTCCTCGGACACGGGAAGCACGCTCCCCTCGCATGCGCTCCAGCCCGACGCGGTGCAAGTGCGCGAGCCCGCCACGCAGAGGCCCACCCCCTCGGTGTTGGATGGTCCCGGGTAGCAGCTCTCCTCGGCACCGGCGGCGGGACAATCCGAAGGCGACGCCTGCTTGCGGGGATCGTAGCTGTCGAAGTCGAAAAGGCACCCGGCGAGGGTGGTCGCGGCGAGCAGCGCAGCGACGCGGCGGGGGCCTCTCCGGGGGGCGGACATGCTGGCCCCAGATTACAGCAGGGGCTGAAGGTGCGCGAGCATGCGAAGCGTGAGGTAGTTCCGCAGGTTCTGACCGCAACGGAGTCCGGCCGCGTCGAGGCGCCCACTCCCATCGGCGTGTACCGAAGGGTGGGTGGCGTCGCCGCTCAGACCGGCGGCATCGGCGGTGTCGAGCGCATCGCGCAGGTCGATGAGGGGCAGCGCCCGCTCGCATGCCATCTCGATGATGGCGCGGCTGAGGGCGTTGGTGCGCACCATGAGCTTCCAATCGTTGGTGCCCGTGGGCTCGCCACAGTCGTCTACGCCGGGCGCGTTTCCGTGCCGGGCGAGGGTATGGAGGATGGGAACCACGCCTTCTTCTTCCAAGGCGTCGATGACCCGCCCCAGATCACCCTTGAACATGCGGACCAAGGTCGCGGCATCGGTCGAGTAGTAGGCCGCGTCGTTGCCCCCGTAGAGAACGAAGGCCACGGACGGTGAGAGCATGCGCACCATGCGACGAAGGGGCGACTGCACCCCACCGCGCAGGGCCCAGGGCGCGCGGGCTCCACTCTTGGCCGCGCGAGGTGCGACGAAGCTGTCGTGGGGGATGCCCTCGATGGTGATCGCGTTCACGCCGCGGTAGCGCTCGATCATGGTCTGGCCATTCACCGTGATGAGCGGGGCGAGCTCAGGCGAGAGGGTGGTCAGCTTGGCTTGGGCGAGGGCCTGG
>JAUHZF010000088.1 GCA_030426145.1 Polyangia bacterium | reverse complement strand
CGGGCGCCCGGGAGCTTGCCGATCGTGTAAATGCCAAACTGTATGTTTCCGATGAAGGGCCTGAGGAATGGAAGTACCAGTTCTTGGACCAATACGAAAGTGAACTGATGCACGACGGCGATCACTTCATGATTGGCAACATCCGGTTTGACGTGTTACACACTCCCGGCCACACTCCCGAAAGCATCTCGTTCATGCTGACCGACCAGGGTGGCGGCGCGGATCAGCCGATGGGCCGCCGCCGGCTCGAGGCTCGGAACGGCGATCTCGTAGAAGGCGCCGTGGGCGGCGTTGTCGAAACGCACGCTGTCGAGGATGAAGAACTCGGCCTCGGGGCCGAAGAAGGCCGTGTCCGCGATGCCGGTGCTCTTGAGGTGGTTCTCGGCCTTGCGGGCCACGTAGCGCGGGTCACGGCCGTAGGGCTGGCCCGTGATCGGGTCCTTGATGTCGCAGGTGATCGACAGCGTCTTGTACTGCGGGAAGGGGTCGACCTTGGCCGTGGCCGGGTCGGGCATCATCGCCATGTCGCTGGCATTGATGGGCTGCCAGCCCCGCACGGACGAGCCGTCGAAGGCCTGACCTTCCTCGAACAGCTCTTCGTTGAGCCGGTGCACGGGAAGGGTGGTGTGCTGCCAGATCCCCGGCAGGTCGATGAACTTGAGGTCGACGAACTTGACGTCGTGGTTCTTGGCTAGCTGGATGACTTCGCTGGGCTTCATGATGGGCTCCTGGCTCTCAGATGGCGTCCTCGTCTCGTTCACCGGTGCGGATTCGGACCGCCTCGTCGATGGGGAGCACGAAGATCTTCCCGTCGCCGATCCGGCCCGTCTTCGCGGCCTTCTCGATGGCGTCGACGACCTGGGTCACCAGGTCGTCGGGGACCACGATGTCGAGCTTCACCTTGGGCACGAAGTCCACCACGTAGGCTGAGCCGCGGTAGACCTCCTTCTTGCCTCCGGTGCGTCCGAAGCCCTTGACCTCCGTGATGGTCATCCCCTGGATGCCCACCTCGGCTAGTGCTTCCTTCACCTCGTCCAGCTTGAAGGGCTTGATGATCGCTTCGACCTTCTTCATCGCTCGTATGCTCCCCCCGGTAGTGGGGCTGGCCCCCGCGCGCGCGAGTGACGTCCGGCGGACGTAACGCGGCAAGGTTTCGGGAATGTTTCACTCGTGACGGAACCAGCGCTTCGTCGCCGCATGATCGCCTTTTGCAAGGTGTGTGTAGGCGACGGTGCTACCGTCGGCGCGTGGCGCTGTACGTATGCTTGCCGGCAGGAGAGGGGTCGCCTAGGCTTCGCCCTGCCGCAGTGCCCTTTCAATTCTGCGTATTTCCGGGTCGATGGCAGTAGCGGGAAGCATCCCGAAGGGAACTGTCCTCTCGGGCAAATACAAGATCGTGCGCGAGATCGGACGCGGCGGTATGGCCGCCGTGTACGAGGCGACGAACGTCGACATCGACAAGCGCGTCGCCATCAAGCTCCTCGCTGGTCACCTCGCCACCTCCCAGACGGTGGTCGAGAGATTCCTGCGTGAGGCCCGCGCCGTCTCCAAGATCCGCAGCCCCCACATCTGCGACGTCTACGACTCGGGCCGCCTCGAAGAGGGCGCGCCGTTTCTGGTGCTCGAGCTGCTCGAGGGCGAGTCCCTCTACGACACGATGTGTCGAGACCGGCAGATGACGCCGGAGACCACCCTCACGATCATTCTCCAGTGCGCCAAAGGCCTGGCGAAGGCGCACGAGCAGAACATCGTGCACCGGGACCTGAAGCCCGAGAACATCTTCCTCACCCACGACGACAACGAGGAGCTGCTGGTCAAGATCCTCGATTTCGGCCTCGCCAAGTTCTACGACCCCGTCACCACCACCAAGGGCGGCAAGACGGCGCGCCTCACCCGCGAGGGAGCCGTCTTCGGAACCCCGGCCTACATGAGCCCCGAGCAGGTGCGAGGGCAGGCTGCGGCCGACACCCGAGCCGACCTCTGGGCCCTCGCCTGCATCACCTACGAGTGCTTCACCGGCACCACGGTGTGGTCGACCGAAGACGGCGTGGCCATGACCTTCGCCCAGATCGCGACCGCCCCGCTGCCCGATCCACGCCGTTACCGGCCCGATCTACCCGAGTCGTTCACCCAGTGGTTCTTCCAGGCCCTCGATCGCGACATCGACAAGCGGTTTCAGACGGTGGCCGAGTTCGCCGACAGCCTCGCCGCCGCCTTCGACTACGAAGCCAGCGGCCTCGACGCGTCGCTCATCTCCCAGGTGAAGGCCGAAGCCGCGGCTTCGTCGTCGGCCCGGCGGCCGCCTCTCTCCACGCCCTCCTTGCCGAGCTCCAGCCCCTCGATGCCCTCGTCGGGGTCGCCGACGCCGGTGGAGATCGAGGACGAGATGACGCAGACCGGGCGCACCGGCAACACGGCCAAGGTCGTGGGCGTCTTCCTCGCGATGGCGGGTGGGGTGGCGGCTGCGATGGCCATCGGGGGTCAGAAGCCACCCGAAGTCCCGGGCCTCAAGAAGTTCGGCCCCTCCACCCAGCTGCTGGTGGAGCGCGAGCCCGATCGGCCGAGCGGTTTCGAGTTCGTCGCCGACCATCCGTGGCTCCCCCGGGTGCGTGAGGCCCAGGCGCTCATCGCCCAGGGCGAGCTCGATCGCGCGCTCGGCATGCTGCGTCGGGTGCACGAGCAGCAGAAGCACCCGATGATCCGGCAGCTGATGGATCAGGTGCAGGCGGCCATGGCCGCGCGCACCGGCGAGGCCCGGTGCAAGGTCAATGGGCTCGGCCGCCCCCGTCGCTACGACCTCATCGGCGACAAGAGCCGTCGTACGATCGACACCACCGAGCCCTTGATCACCAAGGGGCTCGACGGCGCCCTCATGACCTGGGCCGACTCGCGCGAAGGAAAGCGCCGCGCCTATGCCATCGCGCTCGACGCCGAGCTCCGCAACCGGTCGATGCCCGTCGACATCACGCCCGAGGGCACACGCGTCAGCTCCCCGGTGCCCGTCGCGGCGGCGCAGCGTTTCCTCACCGCCTATTGGGACAGCTCAGGGTCCACCGCCGGGGTTTACCTGCGTTGGCTCAATGGCCAAGGGGTCATCGACGCACCTTTGACCGCCGTGACCGACAAGAAGGGCGGCGCCTACTTCTCCGACATCGCACGGACCGCCGATGGGGGCTTCGTCGTCGCCTGGGCCGACCGCATCGAGAGCGACTCGGTCGACCTCTTCTTCCGCCGCTACAAGGACGACGGCACTCCCGTGGCGGAGGCGGTGCGGGCCACCGACTACCTCCCGCTCGGCATCTACCCCACCCGCGTTCGCGAGGTGAAGGCCTTCGGTCACAAGGACAAGCTGCATTTCGCCTACGCCGTCGTCCGGCGGTCGATGCAACAGATCCGCCTCCTCACCGTGCCCGCCGACACCAAGCCCCCCGGGCTCGAAGAGCTCGAGAACAAGGCGACCGAGTCGCGTGTGCTCGGCAAGGAGCTCGAGCTGAGCCTGGCCCTCGAGAAGTCGATCTACCCCTCCCTCGCTTGCAACGACGACGGTTGTTACGTGGTGTGGACCCGCACCGTGCGGGGTGGCGCGGCGGTGGCCTTCATCGATCACAAGAGCGGCCAGAAGCTCTGGCACAAGGTCTTCAGCCCCAAGGGAAGCTCACCCGTCGTGGCCGTCTCCCCAACCGGTGAGGTCAGGGTGGCGTGGGTGGAGGGAGGCGGCCTCATGACCGCACCCCTCGGTCGCGAGGGCGTGGGACGCGAAAGCCGCATCGCCCGGGTGGTGGGCAAGCCACCACCGCCTTCGCTCGCCGCCGGCGACAAGGGAGAGTGGTACATCGCTTGGCTCGACCTCGAGGCCTCCCAACGAGAGCCCTACGTTGCACGCATTCAGTGTGACTGACGCGAGCTCCATCGAGCGCCATGTAGGTGCGGCCGCCCCCAAAAGCTGGTAGCCCTACGAGAGGCCCACATGCTCGCCATTCCGCCCCGTTCAGAGCTGCGCGCACGCCCGCTCGAATCCGAGCGGCTCTCGCTTGCCCCGCTCACGGCGGCCGACTCCGCCGAGCTGTGGGAGGTGGTCGACGGTTCGCGGGCTTGGTTGCAGCCGTGGTTGCCCTGGGTGCCGTTTCAGAAGAGCGCCGAGTCGTCCCTGCGCTTCGCCGAGGCTTCCGCCGCCGACTGGGACCACGGTCGTGCGATGCGTTTCACCATTCGCTCGCGGCCCGATGGCCAGCTCCTCGGGGTGGTGGGGCTCGAAGCCTGCGTCGAGATGCATCGCTCCTGCGACCTCGGCTACTGGCTGCGGCGCGATGGCGCCCGGCGCGGCTACATGACGGAGGCGGCCAAGCGCTGTGTCGACTTCGGTTTCCGCACGGTGGGCGTGCATCGCATGCGCGTCGCCGCGGCGACCTCCAACCACCCGTCGCTCCGGGTCATCGGTCGGATGGGATTCCACTTCGAAGGGATCGCGCGTCACGCCGAGTGGTGTGATGGGCGCTGGCTCGACCACGCCATCTTCTCCATGCTCGACCACGAGTGGCGGGGGGTGTGACGGCCGAGTCCGCGGCCGCCGACGCACCCCGGGCCACGGGCACGAAGCGTCGGTGGCCTCTCTTGCCGATCGCGCCCATCATCGTGGCGGCGGTCGGCATCGCCACCGCGGCCGCCATCGCTTGGGTGGCGCTGTCGCAGCTGCAGTCGTCGAGCGACCAGGCCGCGTCGTCGCGCAGCCGAGCCTTGGCCACGGTGCTCGCGGCGCGCGTGGCCGCGACCCCCATTGCGCACCGACCCGCCCTCGTAGCTCAGATGTCGCGCGCAACGGGCGCGACCTTTCTGCTCGCGCGGCCCGACGGCTTCGTCGAGAGCGATGTTTCGCCGCTGGGGCGCGAGACGGTGGAAGTTCTGCTCACCGACGGTGAGGGGTTCCTCTCGGTCGAAGGTGTGCGGCAACGCTACGCGGTGGCGACGCTGGCCGACCGACGCGAGCCGCTGTCGGTGGTGGCTCTGGTCGAGGCGCCATCGCCGGCGGTGGGCACCGTCCGGCTCACCAACGCGGTCGGTCTGCTCACGGTGTTGCTCCTCGGCGTCGCCATTACCGTGACCCTCGTCTTCGTGAGGACGGCCCGCGAGGACGTGGGCTACGTGACCCAGCGTCTCGAGGAGCTCGCCGCCCGGGGCAGCGTCGATGGTGAAGGTGCGGCCGGGGCGTCGGTGCCCCTGCGCTCCTTGGATCAGGTGGGATTGCTCACCCAGGCGCTCAACACCCTCATCGAGCGCTTCGCCGCGGCCGAACGGAGCTATCGCGCCGACCTTCGGGCCGCGGCTCAGCTCGATCGGGAGCGCAGTCATTTTCTCGCCGGGCTGAGCCACGAGCTTCGCACGCCGCTGAATGCGATCCTCGGTTTCACGCACCTTCTCGAGAGCGAAGACGACGGGCCGCTCAGCGATGACGCCAAGGAGTCGCTCGCGACCATTCGCGCCAGTGGTGAGCACCTCAAGTCGCTGATCGACGACATCATCGATCTGTCGGCCATGGAGACGGGGCAGCTTCGGTTGTCGCGCGTCGTCGTCGATGTGCCAGGGGTTGCGAGTGAGGTGGTGCGCGAGGCCCAGCCTGCGGTGAAGAACCGCCCTGTCGAGGTCTCGATGAAGATGGAGTCGCCGGCCTTCGCCTGGGCCGACCCGCGCCGGATCCGTCAGGTCATCACGAACCTCGTCTCCAATGCCGTGAAGGCGACGGCCGAGGGCTCGGTGAAGGTCACGGTGGGCCACGAGGAGGACATGGTCCGCATCGACGTGACCGACACCGGGCGCGGGATCGCGCCGTCGGTGCTGGCCACCATCTTCGAACCCTACCGGCAAGCGGGGGATGCCGCGGCACGACGTGGGGGAGCTGGGCTCGGCCTCGCCATCACGCGCCGGCTCGTGGTGCTGCACGGCGGAAGCATGGACGCTCGGAGTGAGTTGGGTCGCGGCTCGGTCTTCACGGTGCGCCTGCCCGACGAGACGCATTCCGCGCGGGTGCCGCGGGACAGCCTCGTGCCCTTCTCCGACGTCCCCGAGGAGATCCGAGCGGCCGAGAGGAGCCAGTCGTGAAGGTGTACGACGAGGACACCCGCGAGGTATCGGGGGCGGTGGTGGCCTCGGCCTTCGTACGCCGGGTGTTGCTGCGCCAGTCGGTGGTGGGCGTGATGGCCTACTTCGTGGTGGCCCTGCTCGCGCCGTGGGCGCTGGTTCTCGACGCGCAGCGGCTCGCCGACTTCTGGCGCATCTCGTTGCAGTCGGCGGTGGTGACGGTGGTGCTGACGACGGTGCTCACCCTCATCCGGCTGCGCCACACGCGCCGGGTCTTCCGCGCCTTGGCACTCGAGCCCGAAACGGTCCAGCCGGAGGACATCGGCGCGCTGGCCAACCTGCCCATGGGCCTGACCCTACGTTTCGGCCTGTCGGGCGTCGCTGCGTCGGGGCTGTTGGTGATCCCACAGCTGCGGCCCGAGCCCCTGGATGGCGATCGGGCGCTCTCGTTCGGGTTGCTCGCCCTGACGCTCGTGGTCGCTTCGGCGGTGGTCAACTACGTGGTGGTGCGCGACGCCACCATCCGCGCCGTCGAGCTCAGCCCCCCTGAACCCCTCATGACGTGGCTGGAGCGGGAGGCGGTGCGCATGTCGCCGAGTCGTCGCGTGGCGAGGCGACTGCTGTTGGCGGTGTTGGCGCCGGTGGCCCTCGTGGGTGTGGGCGCGGTTCTGGTGACCCATGCGCACCTCCAGACGACGGTCGAGGGCGCGCGGGTTCACACCGCGAGTCAACTCGCCCGCATCGTCTACGACGACGCGCCGGGCGGGCAGCCCAAGGTCGGCCAAGACGACGCTCTCGCGGCGGCAGTCGCCCATGGCTACTTCATGCGCCGATGGTCGAGCGCGCCCCCGGGCGCTCCGCAGCTCGAGCCCATCGCGGGGGGACAGCAGCGCGTCGTGGTCGCGACTGACGAGGCGGGTGCAGCCGTACGCTTCGAGACGCCCCGCGCCTCGGCCATCGTGTCGACGGGGGTGTGGATCGCCCTTCTCGGTGGCCTTGCGGCGGGCTTGCTCGGCGCGGTCTTCGGGCGGGCCCTGGCGCGCGACCTGGTGCTGGCGACGCAGCAGGTCTCTTCTTTGGGCACGGCTACGGTCATCGAAGGGCGCGCTCGAGTGGCGGGGCCGGCACGGTTCCACGCGGTGGACGAGCTGGCGCAGGCCGTGGAGGCCCTAGCCGAGCGATTCCGGATCTTCGCCGCGGCGCAGGAGCGAGCGCTCGCGGCGAAGACGGCGGCGCAGCGCATGAAGCAGCTGCTCTTCGCGAGCGTGAGTCACGACCTCAAGAGTCCGCTCAATGCGGTTCTCGGGTTCGCCGACCTGGTGCGCGAAGAACCACTGACGCAGGCACAGATCGAGAACCTCGACATGGTGTCGGGTCGCGGCCGCGAGCTCCTGGCCCTCATCGAGACCATCCTGGACGCCGCCCGCGTCGAGGAGGGTCAGCTCAGCCTCCTCCCGCAACCGGTCCCCGTCGACGAGATGGTGACCGACGCCATCGCCAAGGCGCGCGACCTGCACCCGGGCAACACGACGCAGGTCATCGTGGAGCTTCCCCCAGGCATGCCGCCGCTCGCGGTCGACTCCACCCACGCGCCCCGTGCCGTGGGCGTGATGGTGGGCCACGCGGTCGACGTCTCTGCCGCCACCCCCGGCCGCGCGGTCCGGATCCGAGGTGCCTTCACGCACGGGGCGCCGACGGCCCAACTGCACATCGAGTACTTCACGCCGCGGGGGCGCCCCAGCCTCCTCGAGCAGCAGTTCGAAGGGCGCATCCCCACCTCTTCGGGGCGAGGCATGGTGCTACGGCTCAGTCTCGCGCGCGCCGTCGTCGAGCTCCACGGCGGCTCCGTCCGCGTCACGCGAGGCCCCCAGGGCGCAGCCGTGGTCACGTGTACCTTGCCCGTGGTCACCCCCAACTGGGACGCCGAAGCCGCCCGTTTTACCCCCCTACGCCACGGCTGACGTTCTCTCGGTCTCGGTCTCGTGCTCGGGCTCGTGCTCGTGCTCGGTCTCGTGCTCGTGCTCGTGCTCGGTCTCGTGCTCGTGCTCGGTCTCGGTCTCGGTCTCGAGAACCTCGAACCTCGAACCTCGAACCTCGAACCCTGAACCTCGAACCCTGAACCTCGAACCCTGAACCTCGAACCCGGCCGCCCCCCGGGGTTGCGCCGAGCGGGCAGGGGTGGGCAAGGTGGACGACCCATGGCTGACCGCCTCGTCTCCAGCGCCGCCTCGCCGGACGATGACCGCTTCGACCGGCTCTTCCGGCCGGGAAGCTTCGACGAGTACGTCGGGCAGCGGAAGCATGTCGACAACCTTCGCGTCTTCTGCGAGGCCGCGCGGCGGCGCGACGAGCCGCTCGACCACATGCTCTTCTGTGGTCCGCCCGGCCTCGGAAAGACGACCCTCGCTCACATCCTGGCCAAGGAGATGGGCACCGAGCTCCACGCGACGAGTGGTCCCGCCATCGAGCACAAGGGGGCGCTCGCCGGCCTGCTCACCAAGCTGGAGCGAGGTGACGTGCTCTTCATCGACGAGATCCACCGCCTCAACCCGGCCGTCGAAGAGAGCCTCTACCCCGCGATCGAAGGGTTCGAGATCGACATCATGACGGGGGATGGTCCCTACGCCACCACCATCCAGCTCCCGGTGCAGCCCTTCTGTTTGGTCGGGGCCACCACCCGCACCGGTCTGCTCACCGCGCCGCTGCTGTCGCGCTTCGGCTACGTGATGCGCCTCGACTTCTATCCGGTCGAGGACCTCGTGCAGATCGTGCTCCGGTCCGCGCGTCTGCTCGAGGTGCCCATCGAGGAGGAGGGGGCCCTCGAGGTGGCGCGTCGTGCACGAGGCACACCCCGCATCGCCAATCGGCTCCTTCGCCGCGTGCGTGACTTTGCCGAGGTGCTCGGCAACGGCACCATCGACGCCGCCATCGCCAAGACGACGGCAGAGCGGCTCGACGTCGACGACGCCGGCCTCGACACCATGGACCGACGGCTCATCGACGTGATCATCGATCACTACGACGGAGGCCCCGTGGGCGTCGAAACCATCGCCGCGGCGCTGAGCGAGCCCCGGGACACGGTCGAGGACGTCTACGAGCCCTTCTTGCTGCAGCAGGGGTTCATCGGCCGCACGCCGCGCGGAAGGATCGCCACCCGAAAGGCCTACGAGCACCTCGGCAAGATCCAGAAGGGCCAGAAGGCCGACAGCCAGGGCGACCTCTTCTAGAACGACAAACGGTTTGACGGTTTGTCGTGTCAGCGCCGACGCAGGGGGCTCGGAGGGACCGGGGTCGCGATCCGCAACCTGGTGGGGGCGAGCTCTCCGGTGTGGGTTTCATCGTGGGCCGTCGGCGCTCGACAGCGCTCGATCGCTTCGAACCATCGGGACCGCACGGCGTAGCTGACACAGATCCGAGAGGCGGCACGGGCTTGGCGTAGGTAGGGCGCGAGGACCTCGTCGAAGCCATCCGCGGGGCGCATCGAACCGTCCTTCATGCGCGTGCGCGGGTAGGCCTCCCCCACGTCGGCGACCAGCTGCCAAAGAAACTGAGCCACGTCGGCCGCGCTGCGTGTCGCCCAGCGTGGGTGCGCCGCGGGCTGTACATGGAGCACGTCGCGATAGGCCGCTTCGACCCGCTTCTGGTGTTCGTGGCGCGCGATGACCCATGGCTTGAGAACATCCTTGGCCCATCGGGCGAGCGCCTCGTCCGTGGCGACCCCGCGAAACCTGCGAGGGGCAGCCTCCACCTTCGCCGCCAGCGCCTGGGCACGGCGGTAGAAGGCCTCGCTCACCATTTCGATGGCGAAGGCCCCCAAGGGGTCGTCGGGGGAAACGCCGGCCAGCGCGCGCTGCTGCGAGACCAAGCGACCGAAGAGCTTGCTCGCCTCGGGCTCGTCACCGCGCTGATGGGCGGCCAAGGCCAGAATTCCGAGTCGAGCGATTCGCTCGGGGCGACCGAGCCTTCCGAGACTGCGGACCAGCTTCTCGGCGCGGATGGCGTCCTCGTGCCCAACGTGGGCTCGCGCGACCAGCCATCGCAGCCGGTTCCCGTCTTCTGAACGCGACCTCCCGTAGAGCTTCAGATAGGTGTGCAAGGCCGTGGTCGCTTGGTCGAGCCGGCTCAGGACGACGAGCACTTCGACCGAGCGTTCGCACAGGGCGGGGGCACGCTCGTGTTTCGGGTGGGTGCGAACGAAGTCCATCGACTGGCGAATGGCGATGTCGACGTCGAGCACCTGCCAGCGCCGATCGAGCTCGTGCAACAGCGCCTCGGGGGCGACCGGTTGCGCGGCCGCTCGGGCTGGCATCAGGAAGACGACGAGAAGCATCCACCACGGGCGCGACCACATGCCGAGACCGACACTGGTCGCCGGCCTTGGTTCCACCTTCCGCAGGATCACGCCGGCGACCTTGTGAGGGAAGACTTCATCGCGCCGGCCGTATGCCTGGCGGAGGATGAAGATGAAGCGACGGTTTGCATGGTCGCTGGGGCTCGTGGCCCTGGCTCTGGCGGCGCCTGCGGGGGCGACGACCCTCACCGGGGGTACGGTCATCAACCAGACGTGGACCCCGGCTGGGAACCCCTACATCATTCAGGGCGACCTCGAGGTGCCCGCCGGCTCGTACCTGAAGATCATGCCGGGCACGCAGGTCACGGTGCAGGCGGGCGATCTGCAGGCGACGGGCATGAGCACGACCCTCGTCGAGATCGTGGTCCACGGATCCATCGAGGTGCTCGGCTCTGCGGCGCAGCCGGTGGTCATCGCCTCCGACACCGACAACACCACGAGCTGGTGGGGAATGCGCATCGCGTCCGACGCGACCCTGGCCACGTTCAATCACTTCGCCTTCCGTCACGCGCAGTATGGCCTTCGGAGCGAGATCCCGGGCAACCTGCTCACCATCGAGAACGGTGTCTTTCGCCGAAACCACTACCAGGGCTTGGACATCAAGAACGGGATCGGCAGCCTGGACCGCGCCGAGTTCCTTCAGAACAGCAGCTACGCCATCCGCATCTACGGCACGGGGACCACGGCGACCCTGACGAACCTGCTCATGCACCAGAACGGCTCCGGCGGTCTTCGCGTCGACGACGCCACGGTCAACCTCGCCAATGCGACCGTCTACGACTCGGGCACCTACGGGATCTACGGCGACGGCGCGAACGTCACCCTCACCAACGTGATCGCCGTCGACAACGGCTACGGCGTGCGTCGGGCGAGCGGCATCATGAGCATCAGCCACTCCAACGTCTGGGGAAACCAGTACGCGGACCTCTACGGCAGCCCCCAACAGGGCGCGGGCATGATCAGCGCCAATCCCCAGTTCGCCAATGCACCGTCCGACCTGCGGCTCTCCTCCAGCAGCCTTTGCATCGATGCCGGCACCAACGTGGGCGCGCCGATGCACGACTTCGACAACGTGATCCGTCCCCTCGATGGCAACGGCATCGGCGGCGCGCAGCACGACATGGGCGCATACGAGTACGTCTCGATGCCCTTCTGTGGCGACGCTCAGCTCGACGCAGGGGAAAACTGCGACGATGGCGCGGCCAACGGTTCGTACGGCTTCTGCAATGCCTCCTGCACCGGTCCGGGCCCCTACTGCGGCGACGGTACGGTGAACGGACCCGAGTCCTGCGACGACGGCAACCTCGTGCCGGGTGACGGCTGCGACGCGACCTGCATGACCGAGTCGGGCTCGACCAGCTCCTCGAGCGCTTCGAGTGGCGCCGGCGGGGCCACGAGCGGTGCCGGCGGGGCCTCGAGCGGCGCGGGCGCCGGAAGCGGCGTCGGCGGCAGCTCCAGCGGCGCAGGGGCCATGGGGGCCGGCGGTGGCGCGATGGGGGCATGTGTGCCCGGCGAGCAGGTGGCCTGCGCCTGTCCCGGTGGCGCCCAAGGCGTGCAGGCCTGCAACGAGCAGGGCAACGGTTTCGGGAGCTGCCAGTGCGGTGGGCTCGGCGCCGACGATGGCGACACGGCCGACAGCGGCGGTTGCGCCGTGGCCAGCCCCGGCGACGCCGGGGGCCAGACGCACTGGTTGTGGCTCCTCGGGCTCGGGCTCGCCGCCGCCATGCGGCGTCCGAGACGCGCGAATCGCTAGTCTTTGCCCGGGCGTGTACGAATTGACGGTGCCCGCCGACCTTCGACGCTGGTAGCGTTGGCGTCGAAGGTGGGGTTGCCCAACTCGATACCCAAAGAAGAAGTCGCCACGGGCGTGGTCGTGGTGGGACGCATCCTCGCCCTGCGGGTCGGAACGGATGTGCGCCACCGCGAGCACCTGGCCCATGCGGGACTCGTCGTCGGGACTGACCTCGCGACGGCCGATCTGGTGGTGGTCGGACCCGAAGAAGCACAGGCTCTGGAGGCGATTCTCGCCGAGACCGAGGCCGCGCTCTTGGTCCTGTCCGACGTCCCCGAGGTCGCCGAACGTTTCGCCGAGCTCGCACGGGTCACCATCGGGCCCGAGGCGTGGCTCGCTCGAGGGGCGGAGGGCGCCCTCCGGGCGGCCATCCGGCGTCGGCTGGGCGACGACGAAGAGCAGCGCGATCTGTACCGGCGCCGACGCGACGAGGCGCACTTCGGGGGCGCCGACCCCTTCGGCATGCTGGCCGCCTTCTTCGACGACTCCGCCGATGGGGTGGTCGTTCTCGGCGCCGATGACGCCATCTTGTTCTGCAACCCCGCCGCTGCGCGCTTGCTCGGGGCGCGGCGTGACGAGGTCAGCGGTTCGTCCTTCGTTCGGCTCCTCGACGACGACGAGGCGCAGGCCCGGTTCCGGCGGCAGCGTGATGCCACGTCGGCGGTACGCAGAGCGCACGTCGACCTCGGCATGAGAACCTTCGACGACCGTCGGGCCGTCTTCAGCGCGAGCTTCTCGCGCCCGCACGGCCTCGATCCGGAGATGGCGCTCGTGACCATGAGCGACGTGACCGAAGAGCGTGCCCTCGCGCGCGAGCTCAACCGAACCAAAGAGTTCTTGCAGCGCGTGATCGACAGCTCGGTCGACGCGATCGTCTCCGCCGATCTCGAGGGCAACATCCTCCTCTTCAACCCCGCCGCCGAGCGGACCTACGGCTTCCCCGCCGATGAGGTGGTCGGCCGACGCAACGTCGCCGACCTCTACCCCCCTGGCGTTGCGCGCGACGTGATGCAGCGCATCCGCTCCCCGGCCCACGGGGGCGTGGGAGTTCTCGAAGGTTTCGAGACGGCCTTACGGGGCCGAAACGGCGAGCGCATCCCCGTCATGCTCTCCGCGGCGCTCATCGTGCATCGCGGACAGGTGACGGGCTCGGTGGGCGTCTTCCGTGATCTCCGCCATCGCCTGGCGATGGAGGCTCGTCTCGCCGAAGCGCAGCACGAGCTGGCCGAGCGTGAGCAGCGGGCGTTCATCGCCGAGCTCGCGGGGGCTACCGCGCACGAGCTCAACCAGCCCCTCACCGCGGTGATGGGTTACGCGAGCTTGGTTCAGCGCCAGGTCGAGGGAGACGAACGCGTCGACCACGCCTTGGCCGCCATCCTCGGTGAGGCCGAGCGCATGGCCGAGATCGTGAGAAAGATCGGACGCCTGACCAAACACGCGTCCAAGGACTACATCGGACACACCAAGATCGTGGACATCGAGGCCTCCGTGGACAGCGACCCTTCCCCCAAGCTCGAGGGAGAATCATGACCCTACCGTCGTCGCGTTCGTCGCATCCGCCGTCCTCCGAACGGTCGCGTCGCCGAGGCGCAGAGGTGATCCGCCGGTGCCTGGCGGTGGCGTCTCAGATCTCCGCCGACACCGGGCTCGAGGAGGCGCTCAACGCGCTGCTCGATGCCCTCGGTGAGCTCGACGAAGAGCTCACCCTCGGGGTTCGGTTGTTCCGTCCCGAACGCGCCGTCGTGTTTCGAAGTGCGCCGGCTCGGTCGGTGACCGTGCGCGAGAAGGGCCCGCGGATGTTCCCGGACATGCCCAAGGAGCTGACCACATCCGTCGACGGCCCCGGGGTCGAGGGCACCCTGCACCTGGGCTTGCGCCCGCTCGGCTCCGAGCAGGAAGAGACGGTGTTGCGGGGCGTCCTGGAGGAAGCGGCCTCCATCGTGAGCCTGCTCGCTCGCGCCAACGGCAAGGTCGGCACCGAGCCCCAGCGGGCGGTCAAGCTGCAGCAGCTCGACAAGCTGGCCACGGTGGGCCAGACCGCGTCGCAGATCGCCCACGAGATGCGCAACCCGCTGACCACCATCGTGGCCTACAGTGATTTCCTCCAACAACGGAGCGATGGTCTCGACGACGTGGCGCGCGACCGACTGGCTCGCATCGAAGAGGCGGCCAAGCGGCTCCAGGAGTTCTGTCGAGACCTCACCGAGTACTCCCGCCCCGGTGGCGAACGGGGGCCGCTCGATCCGCGCGAGATGCTCGACCGGGCGATCGGGTTCTGTAGCTACCCACTGCGCGACGGGCAGATCACGGTCGAGCGCGACTTCAGCGACGACGTACCCCTCGTGCGAGGCAGCGACTCCGCGCTGGTGCAGGTCTTCGTCAACCTCATCACCAACGCGACCCACGCCATGGACCCGGGGGGCAGGCTGAGCGTCATGGTCGCCAGCGACGAGGATCGCGTGATGGTGCGGGTGGCCGACGACGGCTGCGGGATCGACGCCGCCGACCACCACCGCGTCTTCGAGAGTTACTTCACCACCAAGCCGCAGGGGCGTGGGGTGGGGCTCGGCCTGACCATCGTGAGGCAGGTGGTGCGGGAGCACGGAGGCGAGGTCTGGGCCGAGAAGAACCACCCCCGGGGTACGGTCTTCGTCGTGACGCTGCCCGTCTTCTCGCTCGACTGAGGCGGTCGGCCGAGCACGGGTTAACAAGGTCGCCGACAGGCTCTATAAGACGTGCGCCGTCATGTCGCGCGATGATGCCTCTCCTGGGTCGACCCCCGAAAGCTCCCTCCTTCAGGGGTTGGGCGCCGGCGCGGCGCGTGGATTGGCCCTCGGCACGGTCGTCGCGCTGCCCACCATCGTTCGCTGTGGCATGGCCGGGGTCAGCCTCGTGGATGGCATCCTCGCCGCCTTCGCCGTCTCCCTGGCCGTGGCCCTGCCCGTGGCCATGCTCGCGCCGAGGGCGGCGCGGGGCTTTCGGGGCGTGGTGGGTCCTTCGATGCCGCGGCGCCTGGGGCTGGGACTGGTTGTTTGGATCGGTCTCTCGGTGCTCTTTCTCGTGGCGCTCGGCGCGCTTCTCAAGGCCAAGACCCACCATCGAGGGCTGGGTGGGGCCACCTTCGGGGTCTTCGGGGCCGCCGCCGTGGCTGCCGCTGCCGTCGTTGCGGTTCGTCTCGGCCAGGTGACCGACGACCGCCGCGCCAAGATGCTCATGTCGGGGGCGGCCGCCCTCTCGGCGACGCTGGCCGCGGGGGGCCTTCTCTGGCCCCTCATCGGGGGCCAGTCCCATCCGGCGCGGGCCGCGCTCTTCGACGTCGCTTGGCTCGGGGTCGCCACGGCACTCATCTTGCCGCGAGAGATCCCGGCCGTGCTCGCCAAGCCGGCCCGTTTGCTCGCGCTGCCCTTGTCGCTCTCGCTCCTGGCCGCGGGGTGGTACCGCGTGGAGACCTCGCCGGGCACCCGTGCGGTGCAAGAGGTGGGCGGAGGACCGGCGACGGTCTTGTGGGCGCTCGAGCGCTGGAGCGATCGTGACGCCGACGGCGTCGGGGCTCACTTCGGAGGCCGTGACTGCGACGAGGGCGACCCCAGTCGTCACCCCGGCGCGGGCGAGGTCGAGGGCGATGGCGTCGACAGCGATTGCGACGGTGTGGAGGCCCCGGTCATCCTCGCCGCGACCAACCCCGACACCTCGCCCATCCCCGCCGCGCCGCCACCTCCGGCGCCCGAGCCCGCCCCCTCGCCGGTGTCGTCCCCCGCGGTCCCCAAGCGGCCGGACTTCGTCGTGGTCACGCTCGACACGACCGGGGCCAAGCACACCTCCCTGCACGGCTATGAGCGCAAGACGACGCCGACCCTGGAGGCCCTCGGCAAGCGGGGTGTGGTGTTCGAGCACGCCTACGCCATCGGCAGCGACACCCAGCGCGCGCTGATGCCGCTCGTCTCGTGCCGCGTGCTCTCGCGCACCCAGAAGACGAACATCGAGTGGCCGCGGCTCTTGCCCGAAGAGAAGACCCTCGCCGAGCAGCTACGAGGGGCCGGCTACGCCACGGGAGCCGTCACCAGCTTCACGTGGTTGCGGCAGGACCGCGGCTTCGACCAGGGGTTCGACCAGTGGGACCAGTCGGCTTGGAAAGACAACCATCCCGAGCGTGAGGTCACCGGTGCCGCCGCGGTCGATGCGGCGATGAAGATGTACGACCAGCTCGCCAAGGGCGACGCGCCGCTGTTCTTGTGGGTGCACCTCTTCGACCCCCACACCAACTACGTGCCCCACGAGGGGATCGACTTCGGCAAAGGTGACGTCGACCTCTACGACGGCGAGATCAAGTACATGGACCAGCAGCTCGCGCGGCTGGTGAAGAAGATCGACGGCGGCTCCCGCGGCGGCAAGACGGTCTGGCTCGTGCACGGCTCCCACGGCGAGGCCTTCGGAGAGCACGACAAGATGGAGCACGGTTCCGACGTCTACGACGAGATGACCCGCGTTCCCTGGCTGGCGGTGGGACCTGGCATCGCCCCGCGCCGCGTGAAGGACGGCGCCGTGAGCACCCTCGACGTGGCGCCGACGGTGCTCGATCTGGCGGGGATCTCGCAGAGCGCATGTGACGGCGTCTCCCTTGCGGGCGCGCTCCAAGGGGGCGCGTTGAAGCGCGCACCCGTGCTCAGCTTCGCCGACGGGCGCACGGCGGTGGTGGATTGGCCCCTGAAGCTGCGCGTCGTTCGTCGCAAGGACAAGCCGGACCGCCTCATCCTCTTCGACCTCGGTGAGGACCCCGGGGAGACGAAGGACGTCTCGGCGGATCGCAACGAAGACCTCAAGCGCCTCAGCGAGATCCGCAAGGGTGCCTTCGACGACAGCTGAGCGTTTTCTTGCACCGAAGCCAGGATGCCGAAAAGCTTAGGTCGATGGACGAACCGCCCCAGCCGACGAGCGTGAGCGCGAGCGGTTCGCCGTGGCAAGGAGACGACCCGTCCCGACGCGACAACGCCAACACCGCGCGCCGGGCCCTGGGCCAGTCGGTGGTCATCCTCCTCGCGGGCACGGTGGTCGCGAGCGTCATCGGTGGCTGGCCCGTGCTCGCGGGGGCCATCGAGGGTGACCACCCCGTCGCGGCCCGACGGGGTCTCCAGCGCGTCTTCCGCGCCCGGGAGTGGGCCATCGGCAAGGAGCGTCCCGTGCCCGAGCAACACCGCGTCTTCGGGCCTCAGACGAACCGCCGCATGCGAGGGCCGGTTCCCTCCATCATCCTCGAGCAACTCCTCGAGGACGCCGAGTCCAATGGCGGCCTCGGACTGATGGGGCGCCAGGTCCGCGCGCGGAGCCAGGTGAAGATCAAGGAAGCCCCGACCGACGGGTCACCTACGATCTACGTGGTCGACCAGCGGGTGCGGATGACGGTCCTCAAGGACACGGGTCGCTGGCTGATGGTGGTCGTGCGCGAAGAGGGCCGCGACTTCGTGGGCTGGGCCCCGCGCGATACGGTAACGCCGCTGCCCTGAGGTCATTTTCAAAAATCCTCGGTCTCTTGGGGGATCTGAGGCCTGCCCTTGCCCGTAACGGGAGGTCGCGGTACCGCATGGGCATGAAGCTCCACCGATTCCTCGCTGCGCTCGCCGTCATGGCGGCCGTGCTCGTGCCGCGTCCGGCCGAGGCCGTGGTGGTGGAGCGGGTGGTCGCCGTGGTGGGCGAGAAAGCGATTCTGCTCACCGACGTGCGCAAGCGCGCCCGTCCTTACATCCGCCGGCTCTACGCGCAGGTTCCACCGGGCTCGCCCCAGCGTGCCGGCGCCGAGTCGAAGATCATGAAGGACATGCTGGAGAAGATGGTCGACGAGGAGCTCGAGCAGCTCGTCGCCCTCCGGCAGAACATGACCGTGACCGCGGCCGAGGTCGACGCGGCGTTGCGTCGGGTCTCACGCGCCAACAACATCCCCCTCTCCAAGCTCTACGAGGACGTGAAGCGCAACACGGGGATGGGCGAGATCGAATACCGCCAGGAGATGCGGCGCCAGGTCCTCGAGGGCAAGCTCCTGAATCGCTTCGCGCAGAGCCTTCGGGTCAACAAAGCCGAGGCGGTGAAGATGTTCGAGGACATCAAGAAGCGCGAGCGGTCGATCTTGCTCTACCAGCCGGCGTGGATCGTCTTCCGCCTCGGCAAGGACGCTGCCCCCGAGGTGAAGAAGGCGCGCATGGCGCTCGCGCGTCAGGTCGTGGCCGATGCGCGCAGCGGCGTGCCGTTCGAAGAGCTCGCCGCCAACTTCTCCGAAGACTCCGCCACCAGCCAGAAGGGTGGTGACCTCGGGGTGCGGATCCCGTCGCTCTCACCACGCGCCGCGACCGGCAAGTTCAAGCTGCTGGCCAAGGAGCTCGAAGACGAGGCGATCGAGCTCGAGCGGGGACAGATTAGCGACCCCTTCATCTTCAAAGAGGCGCTCGTCATCCTCACCGTCACCCAGCGACAGCCTTCGCGCTACGTCTCGTTCGAGGCGGTGAAGCGCGAGATGATCGAGCGCGTGCGCGCCGAGAAGCTGCAGCGGGTGAAAGAGAAGTGGTTGAAGGACCTGCGGAAGCGGACCTTCGTCGACATTCGCATGTGATGGGCGCGCCCGAGTGCACCGCTTGCGGTGCCTGTTGTCACAGCGACGACCCACGCTGGATCCGGGTGTTCGAGGCAGATCTCGAGCGCCTTACCGAAGCCGACCGAACCCTCACCTTCGTCGACGAGGTGGGCCGCCACATGCGTTTCATCGACGCCCCCACCGGGCGCCGGTGCGCAGCCCTCATCGTCGATGAAGCGGGTGCACGCTGTCGCATCTACGCGCGCCGACCCGACGCCTGCCGCTGGCTCGAGCGCGACAGCGGCTTGTGCCACGAGCTCATCCAGCTGCGGACCAGTTAGCGGTGGCGCGGGCGGAGCTGAGCGTGTATGTAGGCGCCTGTAGGGAATGGTTCAGGTTTGCTCAGGTGGGCGACGTGTCGCCTGAGCGCCCTACCCAAGGGGAAGATGGCGATGGTGGACGACGATCTCGCGTGGGATGACGAGCACCCCACGCTGCAGCAGATCCCCAAGCCCACCGGGTGGGAGACCCTCATCGAGGAGCGTCCGGTCGACGAGGATCTCATCGCCACGGTCAAGGCCCGGCGCATCGACGTTCGCTACGAGCTCGCGCAGACCAAGCAGCGGTTGAAGGTGATGTCGCTCGTGGCCGCTGCGGCCCTCGGGATCTGTCTCGCCTTGGGTCTCACCCTCTGGTCGCGCCTCTCTCCGCCCGTGGCGCAAGCCCCCAACGAGGTCGAGCACGGAGATGCTTCCCCGGAGGTGGCACAGCCCGAGGCCGCCGTGCCGGCGAAGGCCGACGTGCCGGCCCAGGTCGACGTGCCGGCAAAGGCCGACGCGGCCAAGGACGTACCTCCGGCCGCGGACCCCGAGGCATCTGAACAAGACACGGCCCCCATCGCGGCCGACGAGCCCGAGAAGGCGCCGGCCTTCGGGATCAGTGCCGCAGGAAGTGGGATCACGATGTTCGTCGACGGGCTCGAGAAGGGCTCGCTGCCGCTGACCGTTTCCGACGTGCTTCCGGGCGTGCACGACGTGCGTTTCGAGGACCCTGCCGGCCGAAAGCGCGTGATCCAGATCGAGATCGGCGCCGACGAACATCGCGACCTCGGCACCATCACCTTCGACGAGACCAAGGTCCAGGTCGTCATCTCACTGTCGACACCACGCACGGTGGTGCTGCTCAAGCCCGAGAACGGCAAACAGAAGCAGCTCACTGGGCCGTGGCCGATGTCGCTCGAGCTCGATCCCGGTACTTACTCGTTGGTGGCGGCGAGGCGAGGTCGTCAGACCTACGCCCGCCCGCTGGTGCTCGACCTCGAGCGCCCCTACCGCGAGATCAACATCCAACTTCGTTGAAAGAACCGCCAGACTGACCTGACTATCCGTCGATCACGTGGCGGTAGAGCGCGACGTAGTCGTGCACGTGCTTCGGCCATAGATGACGTTCGCGCACGTGGGCGGCCGCCGCGCGACCCCTGCGGGCGGCAAGAATGGGGTCGCTGAGGATCGGCACCAGCGCCTCGGGGATGGCGTCGGCAGAGGCCACGATGCCTTCGTCGAGCACGGCGCAGAGGCCGGGGGTGTCCGTTGCGACCACGCTCACGCCGTGCAGCATGGCTTCGATGGCGCTGAGCCCGAAGGTCTCGTACCGGCTCGGAACCACCAACACGCGTGCGCTTCCGTAGGCCTCGGCGAGCGCATGGGGATCGAGCCACCCGGTCACGTCGGTGGCGGCGCGCGCATTCGGGGAGAGCCGCGCGTCGAGCTGGCGTCGCCACTTGGCTTCGCTCTTGGGGTTGTCGACGAGGCCTCCCGCGACGGTGAAGCGCGCGGCGGGCACGCGCTGGTGAGTGGCTTCGATGATGTCGAAGAGCTCGGCCGTGCCTTTGATGTCGGCGAAGCGACCGGCGTAGAGAACGCGCGGCTCGGGGCGGGGGAGGGCGGCGGCGTGTCGGGCACGCGCGTGGTCATGCACGCCGAGCGGGAGCACGGTGGTCTTGCCGTGCAGGGAAACGGGGAGGGCGTCGCGCACCCCTTCGGAGGGGATGGTGACCGCGACCGCGCGCTCGGCCGCAGCGAGCTGAGCGCGCTCGCTGCGGGTGGGCTCGGGCAGCTGGCGCAGGCGTCGCAGCTCGCCCTGGGCCACGTGCACCGTGAGGATCGAGGGCGCGTCGACCCGTTCCGCGAGCTCATCGAGGAAGCCGTCGTGAACGTGAATCAGGTCCGGCGCCTCGATGAAGGCCCGGGCTTCGTCGAGATGGTGGGGACCCTCGATGCGCAGCACGGGGATCCCATCGGTCTCGTCGCGCCGCGGCGGGCCCGCGCCTTTTTTCTTACGCGGTCGCCAGGCGTCGAAGGAGACCACACGCTGTCTCACCCCCGCATCGCGGAGCGCGCGGACCAGCCCCCCGACCGCGGTCGAGAGACCTCCGTTGATCCGCGGCGGATGGTCGCGGGTGAGATGGACGATCATCACGCGTCTAAATAGCTGAGTGCGTATTCACGACAAATCGTCCCTCAACTTGCACGTTCACGCCCGCCAACACGGGCTCGTGATGTTCCAACGCGTCGAGTGAGCGCTTCAGCTCTCATGCTTCGGCGGCATTCGACCAGCATCGCCGTCCACCCAATCGGTGGTATCTGGAGGGGTGGTGTCGAGGCGCATGAATACGCCCACCTCGTCGCGCTTGGTCTTCAGGGTTTGAAGGGCCTCGTCACGAGCCTCGCGGTCGGAAAAAGGACCGATGGCGGCCCAACCAACGAAGTGAACGAGCAGCATCAGAAACCGCACGGAGGAGGGATCGTCGATCGTGCCCCGGAGAACCTCTTCTACCTGATCCATGGGGGAAATCGCGTCGTTCAACAGGAACACGTGGGTGTCGGGATCCGGCGCCTCGTCCCGAGGCGCGATCGAAAGCGCGGCGAGCCGTGACCCCAGCGGCGGCGCAGCGGTCGTCACCATCGACCACAGTCGGGCCGCCGCGGGAATATGACCCGGAGCGACCCGACCCAGCACGTCGACCATTGACTCGACCGGCATTTTGCCGTGCAGGTCCGCCAACTGCTCACGCACGACCGCTGGGCTGTGGCCAGCGCGGACGAGGGCTGCGGCGACGGCGTGGTGATGCGTGACGGCCAGGGCCAGCATCAACGGGTCCACCTCTCGGGACGACACGGCCGCCCCCCTCAGTGCAGCCCTGATCTCCGGGAGCGCAGACAGCGCCTCGACGTCTGGCGTCTCTCGCGGGGTGTCGAAGGCTGTGCCCCGACGCTGCCACCACACCCAGCCCAGCGTCCACGCGATGAGCACGATGGGGCCGAGACTGGTCCAGTAGTCCACGGCGGCATCCTCGCCCAGCCTTCGTCTGCTTACGAAGAACAAAGACATCGGACACCTCCGGTCAAGCTCCACGCCGACGTGACGACGGTCCTGAGCCGGCCGCCGCTGACGCCGTCGTAGGACGGGGAGGGCACCTCATGAGCGAAGCGGGCGGCCATCGCCTCGCGAGCTTCGTGCTACGAAACCCGCCACGAGGACCCCTTTGCCCAAGCTCCCCCCATTCGGTCACCTGGTGCGCCACTGGCGGAGGTCGCTCGGCCTGTCGCAGGAAGCCCTCGCAGCACACGCCGGCCTGTCGACGCGTCACCTGAGCTTCGTCGAGACGGGCCGCGCCCAGCCGAGCCGCGAGACGGTCGAGCTCATCGCGACGAGCCTCGGGGTGGAGAACCGCGCCGCCTTCCTCGAAGCGGCCGGGTTCATCGCGCCCTACCCGATGCTCGAAGAGGCTGCGTGCAACGAAATCGCCTCCGAGCTGGACGATCTCGTCGCGCGGCAGCCAACCCCGGCCCTCGCGCACGACCGCCTCGGCACGCTGGTCGCATTCAACCCCCTTTTCGAAAGACTGGTGGGGTGCTTCGGGGACGTGTCGCTCTCGCGCAATGCCTTCGGCAGTGGCCGAAGCCTGCTGCAGGCCATGAAGCCGTTCATGCCGTCCGCGTCCTGGGAAACCCTCGATCAACTCTACCGGGCCCGGGTCTTCGCGGAACTCGTGCGTCGTCACGACGAGATCGAAGAAGAGGGCCTCGAATCGCTGAGACGACTCTGGGGGCCAGCGCCCACGCCGCGGGAGGGCGCCACACCGAGGAGCCGAGTCGACCTGCGCCTCGAGGGCAACGGTCATCGTCTCGCGCTCGAGGCCTACACCCTCACCTTGGGCACGCCGCAGGACATTCCGCTTCGCAACTATCGCGTGGTACTCCTGTTCGCCGCCGACGCACCCACGTCGCAGCTACTGGCGCGGCTTGGCCGCTCGCCATGACCTCCGAGGTCATGGTGCGTTTGCTGCGCTCCGACTAACCGGGACGTCATGAATGTCTCGAGCCTGCGCGGATGGTCGATCGGATGCCTCATCCTGTCGGTCACGGGATGCGCGACATCCACGCCCGAGCCTCTCGCGGTCCACGTGGAGGCGCCTCCCCCCATCGCGTCGTCACCGCCCCCCGCGCTCGACTGGTCTTCCATCCGAGCCCGGCGCGTGGACATCGGGGGCGCAGGGGATGCCATCTGTCGCCTTGGTTCATCGACGGCGATCGGCTGCTTCAAGGCCCCGGACCGCTACCACGGCCGGGGCTACATCACCCTCGAGCCGGTGCCGATGGGAGGGGAGGCCTGGGCCAGCGTCGACCTCGGCCTGGTCGATGCTGACGCCCTCACGACCGACGGTAAGCTCTGGCGCTGGACCTTCGTCCAACCCGGGTCCCGAGCGCGGCTCGTGATGGGGGGCGTGGAGGCCACGGTACAAGGCGGCATGGCCTCGGTCGTCGCCGTCGCATCGGGTCCCGTCTATCGCGACGACAACGTCGAGAAGACCTTCTTCGATGTCGATGAGGTTCGCTTCGTCGCCGGCCGGCAGGATACCTACGGCGTCATCGATGCCGGCGGGCGGGTGTGGATCCCGTGGACGCTGGACGACGTGATGGGCATGTCGCGCGACGATGTTCCCCTGCGCATCCCTCTCCCCGGGCCCGCCCGCTACCTCGACCTCGACCGAGGGCGCGGCTGCGCCGTGGTTCAGACCGACGATGGCCTGCCGGCCGCTCGTGGTCGCGTGCACTGCTGGGAAATGGAGACCGGCGGCCTGCAGCGAATCGACCTGCCTCTCGCTTCGAGGGTCACCGTGGGGTCCGGGCACGCATGCGCCCTCACCGTCGGCGGCGAGATCTGGTGCTGGGGAAACAACCACCGCGGGGAGCTCGGCCAAGGAGACTTCGAGGTCCGAGATGCACCGCAACGCGTGGTGCTCCCCGAGGCCATGGTAGACCTCGCCGCGACACACCACGGCACCTGCGCGGTGAGCGAGCGACATACCTACTGCTGGGGAGAGGTGGAGCCGGCCTACGAGGGACGCCGCGCGCGGCCCGAGCGATTGCGCAAGAACCCTCGCATGCCGCTCGAGAGCGACTGAGACGGTGCGGCACCGCGAGCGTGGTCCACTCCCAGGTGCCGCCATCCCGACGATTGTGTGGGCAACAGCTTCGCAATCACGAGATGGCGGGCTTTCGTCAGCTCGATGGCGTGTCCAGCGGGACGGGGTCGTAGTGGAAGACCTTCGAGATGATCTGCCAGCGGCCCTCGTCGTGAATGAGGGTCAGGAAGTCGACGTACGCCTTGCCGGCGAGCGTGCAGTGGTACTTCACGAGCGCGGTCTTCGGCCCGGCAAAGTCGACGGTGACGATGCGGTCGATACGCGGTTCTTTGCGCGCCGCGGCCGGCTGTCGTTGGGCCACGACGGCAAAGTACGAGGGCATGTCCAGGCGCAGCAGGTCCCCGCCGCTCACGGTCGCGTAGAGCGCATCGCGGTGGAGCACCCTCGCGAGCCGTCGTACGTCCGCGTGGTAAAGGGCCGCGAAGTACGCGTCGATGAGATTCTCCACCTCTGAGAGAGCTGACATCGAATGTCCTTTCTCGGGTCTTCATGACCCGGATTTCGCGCAGTACACGCCGACCACCGTCAGAAGGAGGCCGACCCCGCGCTTGAATGAGAGAGGAGTCTGCGCCGCGCCCAGCCAACCCTGATGGTCGATGACCGCCGCGCTCACGAGCTGCCCCACGATGACGAAGAAGATCGCGTTGCCCAGGCCAATGCGTGGCGCCGAAACGGTGATGCCACCGATGTAGAGGACGAAGAGAACCCCAGCCAGGTAGAGTAGCGGGTGGCCTGCGAAGCCCGCGACGGGTGGACTCGAGGAACCGAACAGCAAGGCGACGGCCATGGCCGTCGCCACCAGGCAAAGGATGGTCACCGCCCGCATGGGGCTGCCGAGCTCGACCCCGAGACGGGCGTTGGCCGCGGCCATGACGGGAATACACGTCCCCGCGAAGACCATCAGCGCAGACAGTGAATACTGGACCACGGACATCGGTCTATCGCCGGCGGCGGTATTCCTCGACGGGTAGTCCCCCTACGCCCCAGCTCTCGAGCTCGACCTCGTCGATGACGACGAAAGTCGTGGCCGGGTCCTTGCCGAGCACGCTGACCAGGGCGTCGGTGGTAGCCTTGATGAGCGCTGCCTTTTGCTCGGCGGACACCTGCTCGCGGGTGACGCGTATGTTCACGTACGGCATCAGGCCGCCTCCTCGCCCGACCGAAGGCCTTCCGCTGCCATCGCCCGGCGCACGGCCGCTCGCCGGCCGACCCGAGCCTCGAATCGTCGGACGTTCGGCCAGGGCGAAAGTTCGATGCTCGCGACCCGAGCCCAGGTGAGCATGACGAAGGCATAAGCGTCGGCCACGCCGTACCGTTCACCGAGCAAGAAGGGACGTTCGTCGGCGAGCAAGTCTTCGAGAATCCCGAGGCGAGAGCCGACCTTCGCCTCGGCCTGCTTCCTCTCGGCTTCGGAGGGCGGAACCTTGGCGAAGAACGGACCGAACGCCTTGTGCAGCTCCGAGGAGAGGAAGCTCAGCAGCTCCGCGAGTCGGGCGCGGGCGAAGGTCCCCGGGGCCGGGGCCAGCTCACGCTCGGGGGCGAGGTCGGCGAGGTACGGGAGAATGGCCGCGTTTTCGGTGAGCACGTCGCCTCCGTCGAGCAGAAGAGCCGGTACGTAGCCTTTCGGATTGATGGTGCGAAAGTCGATCCCAGAGGCGGTGGTCGCGAGCGCGGTGTCGGTCTTCTCGAGGTCGAACGAGACGCCGAGCTCGCGGAGGATGATGTGGCTGGCCAGCGAGCAGGCGCCGGGCTTGTAGAAGAGTTTCATGGCTGGAGTTCCTTTCTTGGCGCCCGTTCGTTGGGCACGACGAAGAGGTGCGTCGGATCTGCGCATTCCTCCAGGGAAGATCTAGAATGATGAGCATGAGTGAGCGGAATATTCGTCGCCTGCCGCTGCTGGAGGCCTTCCACGCGATCATGCTGCGCGGTAGCGTGGGGGCAGCAGCCGAGGTGATGGGCGTCACCCAGTCGGCGGTGAGCAAGCAGCTCGCTCAGCTCCGCACGTGGCTCGGCGACGAGCTGTTCGTGCGGACGCGCGACGGCATGCAACCAACCCCGCGGGCGCTCGCGCTGCGCGAACCCGTCGAGGAGATTCTGCGTCAGTCCGATGCCCTCACCACCGAGGCCGCCGTCGACCCTGCGACCTTTGCGGGTCGCTTCGTCATCAGCGCGACCGACGAGCTTCAAGAGCGGCTCGTTCCGGCTCTGGTCGACCGCTTGGGTCGCGAGGCGCCACAGATGCGGCTGGTCACCCTACCGCTCGCCCCCGACTACTCCCTGCGACAGCTCGAAGCGGGGCAGGTCAACTTGCTGTTGGGCGTGAACTGGCACGCGCCCGAGCCACTGCACCTCACGAAGCTGGGAGAGGACCCCTTCGTCTGCGTCATGGGGAGCGGCCACCCGCTCGCCACCAAGAACCTCACCGTCAAGCGCTACGCGGCGGCCACCCACGTCTTGGTCGCCCCGCTCGGACACGACGTCGGCGTCGTCGATACCGCGCTCGACGACGTCGGTCTCTCGCGACGTGTCTGTGCCTCCGTCTCGTCGTTTCACGTCGTCGACCCGGAGCTGCTCGGCGACACCCGAATCGCCACCCTCCCGTCGCGGGTCGCCGCCCGTCTCACCCGAGGCGGCGCCTGCGTGACGAAGCCCGTCCCGCTCGCGCTGCCGATCACCCGCTACTTCGCCTTGTGGCATCCCCGCTTCGACGCGGAGCCCCGCCTACGCTGGATGCTCGATGCCGTGAAGGACGCCTTCGACGCCTAGTGGCGCACGGCGTCGACGAAGAGGCGGAAGGCGGGCGAGGCGTTTCGGCGGTTGGCGTAATAGAGGTGGTAGCCAGGGAGAGGCGGGAGGCTCTTCGAGAGGACCTCGGTGAGGCGGCCGGCGTCGAGGTGGGGGGTGACTTGGTCTCTTGGGAGGTAGGCCAGGCCGATGCCGGCGAGCGCGGCGTCGAGCATGAGGTCGATGGTGTTGAGGACGAGCGGGCCTTTGACGTGAACGCGCGTCTCGGCGCCCTTCTTCACGAAGCGCCAGGGGTTCACCGAGCCCGTGGTCGGGAGGCGGAGGTTGATGCAGCGGTGGTCGATCAGGTCGGTAGGGCGCCTCGGCAGCGTCGCTGGCAGCAAGTGGATGAGCGACGACCTGTTCGAGCGCGCCGCCAGCAACGACAAGACCTTCTACGTCGTCGACGGCGCCAACCACATGGACCTCTACGACGGCGACACCTACGTCGACGAAGCAGTGTCGGTGCTCGCCCCTCGCCGTGACGCTTCGGCCCGAGCCCCCCCTCCACGC
>JAUHZF010000498.1 GCA_030426145.1 Polyangia bacterium | reverse complement strand
CGACTTGGCGCGTAGGAGCGGGAGCTGCGCGTCGACGGGCGCGTGGTGTAGGTGCGGCTCGGGCGCGACGGGGTGTACGTGCGGGAACGCGAGCTGCTCGACGGCGCCCGATACTGCCGAGAGGGCGCACGGTATTGCCTCGTGGACGGCTGGGAGCCACGCGGCGACTGGTAGCCACGCGGCGACTGATAGCCACCGCGGGGCGGCTGGTAACCGCGAGGCTGACGGTAGCTTCTCGACGACGAGGGGCTACGGCGCGACGAAGAGAGCCCCGAACGCGGCCGCTGGAGGTTTCGGCTCGTGGTGCTGCGAGAGCGATTCGGCAGCGTGCTCCGGGACCGGGTGCCGGGGGAGCGCACGCTCCGACGGGGCTGGATGGTACTGCTACGCGGCTGGATGTTGCTCGAGCGGGAGGTCGGCGAGGTGCGGCGGCTGCCCTTCAGGCCCGACGCCGTCGACCGCGCCTTGCGGTTGGTGACGACCGGCTTCCGGAGCGACATCGCTTTCTGGTTTGGCTGCACCCGCTGCTTGGGTGCGAACTTGGGGTCGATGCCCGCTTCTTTGAAGGAGGGCGACTTGGGCACCCCGTAGCGGACCGCGGACCCGTTGGCCCCCGACCGCGGCTTGCCGGGACGGCTCGCGGTTCCCCCTGCGGGTCGTCGCGCACGACCCGTCGCCGGACGCCGATGGTGCCGGCCTCGATAGCGGTCGTAAACGCGTGTCCGCGTGTGGATACGGCGCACACGGGCAGGGTTGCGCACGATGTAGGAGCGCCAACCCGGGGTGAAGAAGTAGCTGCTGTTGCAGTACCACCAGGGCACCCCGACGCTGCCGTAGAAGCCGACGGCGACGCCGCCGAACCAGACGTAGGTGGGAGGAGCTGGGGCCCAGCCGATGTAGCCGACGCCGGCGCCGGTGCGCCACACGACCCACGCCGGGGCGTAGACGCGGCCCGGGATCCAGACCCAGCCGCGCGGGGAGGTGAAGACCCAGCGGCCGTAGTGGAAGGGGATGTAGCCCCAGTTGAAGTCGCTGACCCAGACCCAGTCACCGTCGGTGCTCACGGCCCAGTGACCATGGCTGCGGTAGGGCGTGAAGTCGGCCCCGACCACACCGCTGTTGGGAACCCAGACCCGGCCGTAGGTGGGGTCCATGACCCAGACGCCGTAGGGGTTGAGCGGCTCGTCGAAGTCGTCGAGGGCGCTCGGGTCGGTGTCGGCGTCGTAGTCGTAGTCGTATGTGGTCTCGACGCTGTCTTCTTCTTGGGCCACAGCCGTGCCGGGCCCAGCCACCACCGCGACGGCGGCGACCGTCAGACCCAACAGCCATCGCTTCAGGTAGAGACCGAAGCGCGCGTGGGGCGTGTGATTTCGCGGGTGGCTCATGCCGTACATCATGCTGTGTCTCCCTGCGTCACGCCAGTCTCGTTGGGGCAAGACACCTTTAGATCGTGGAGAAGGTGCTTGGCGTGGCGTGCGCTGCCTCTGGTTGGTTTCTCGCGACGTCGTCACCCGTCGAAGCAACCCGGCATCAGGTCGGACGTTTCAGCCCCCGGCTTTATTCGTCCCCCCCAAGTCGTAAGGCTCGGTCGGTCGACCCGTTACCAGGGAGCAAGAATCACACGCCCGCGAAACTCCTGCGGTACGGTCGCGAGCCGTTGTAAGGTCCCGCCGAATGTCGGGGATGCGGAACCTCGTCGCGTTCGTGGTGGCCCTCGGGGTCACCCTCGTCGGCTCGTTGGCCCATGCGCAGGGCTTCGACGCCGAGGTGCGGATCGATCAGCTCCAGCTGCCCACGCCAGCGTCTCGCTTCACGCGCGCCGAAGGCCCAGTGGATACCTTCGACGAGGGCATCGCCTACGCGTTTCGGATCGGGACCGACTACATGTACCGCCCGATTCGGAGCCGGCTCGTGGGCGCGGGCGACGACACCTTGATCGCCCCGGTGGAGCACGCCTTGCTCCTACACCTGGGCGCGTCGATCACACCGGTCGACTGGCTCACAGTCGAAGCCGCTTTGCCGTTCGCCATTCACGAGGAGGGCGAGGACGACCGCCGGATCCCGTCGCAGCCTCTGCGTGCCGGCAAGCCCGGCATCGGCGACATCCGAGCCGGCATCCACTTCGTGCCCTACAACACCGACGACCTCGACGTGATGATGGGGCTCCGCTTCTGGGCCGCCTCGGGAAGTGAAGCCGCCTACCTCGCCGGAGACGACAAGTTCTTCCGGCTCGAGCTGGTGCCCTCGATCGCCGGTGAGATCGACTTTTTCCTCTACGGCTGCACCATGGGCATCGCTCCGCTCTTCTTCGCGGGCCGAGATGGTGATCGGGCGGCGCTCTCGTGCGGCGCTCACTTCAAGGTCGCGCCCACCGTCGCCCTCGGCGTCGAGCCCCACCTCGCGCTGTTCGCCTTCAGCGCCGGCCGCGACGACTCGCAGAACACGCCGGGCCTCGGCAAGGCCGACCTCGCCGTCCAGTTCGAAACCCTGGGTTCGCTTCGGGTCGACGTAGCCGGGGTGAGCTTCGGCCTCGCCGCCGGCCCTGGGATCGGCGGCGCCCCCGGCACCCCGGACGCTCGCGCAATGCTCACCATCGGCTACGCCGACAAGGGAGAACGGCGCATCGTGACCATCGAAAGCGACCGTGACCTCGACGGACTGAGTGACGACGAGGACGAGTGTCCCGACGAGGCCGGGCCGCGCGACCGTGACGGCTGCCCGAGCGTGCGCGACCAAGACGGCGACGGGATCATCGATGGTGACGCCTGTCCCGACGACCCGGGCCCGAGCGCCGACGACCCCGACGCCAACGGGTGCCCCGATCGAGACAACGATCACCTCGCAGATCCCGTCGACGCCTGCCCGGACGAGCCCGGCGACGATGGCAAGGGCTGCCCGCAGTTCGCACGACTGAAGGGCGACCACTTCGAGATCGCCCCCCCGGTTCAATTCCCCTACGGCCAAGCACGACTTCAGCCCCAGGCCCTCGATGCCCTACGCGAGGTGATGCGCACGCTGCGAACCAGTCGCAAGGTGCAGAAGGTCAGCATCGCGCTCGGCACCCAGCGCGCGGGCCAACGTCTCACCGATCTGCGCGCCGCCTACATCCTGAACTTCCTCGGGGAGCAGGACGTGGACTCGAGCCGCTACGAGCTGGAGCTCAAGGACGACCTTCGTGCGGGCCGCGTGGAGGTCAGGGTCGTCGAGTGAGGCGCGCGGCCGTGGCGGGCGCGCTCTCCGCCTCGCTGCTCGCGCCCTTTGCCCAGGCTCAGGAGCGACCGAAGGCCGCCGCCGTCGTCGCGCGCACGGCGCCCGTCGTCGACGGCGTCATCGACGACGAGGCCTGGCGCGAGGCGCCACCGATCGACGGCTTCGTGGAGCGCTCGCCGAAGCTGCGCGCCACCCCACCGGTGGGCACCGAGTTTCGGGTGGTGATGGACGCCGAAGCGATCTACTTCGCCATCCGCTGCCACGACGACCGCGCAACCGATGTGCGTGCTCGGACGCGGAGACGCGACGACGGCTCCATCTTCAGCGACGACGCGATCAGCATCAAGATCGACGCCCAGAACGATCGACGCACCACGCTCGGCTTCGTGGTGAATCCGGGGGGCGCGCGCCTCGACTACCGCGGGATCAACGAATCCGAGTTCATCATCGAATACGACATGGTGTGGTCGGGCGCGGCCTCTCGCGACGACGAGGGTTGGTCGGCCGAGCTTCGTATCCCGTGGTCGGCTCTGGGCATCGACCCCGCGTCTCCCCCCGAGACGATCGGGCTCAACCTCAGCCGCGACCACAGCCGTCGCACCGCGACCTACGACTGGTCTCTGCTCACGCCCCCTTTCAGCCCTATCGCCGCGAGTCGCTACGGACAGCTCGGCGGGCTCTCCGCGGTCGCCGCCGTCGCCGATCCTGATGCGGGTGCAGTGAAGTCCTTCGTGCTCATCCCGTACGGCATCACCGGCTTTCGCCGTGCGGTCGTCGACGGTGAGAGGAACCTCAGCCAAGAGTCGCTCCTCAACGCGGGCATCGACGCCAAGATCGACCTCGACGGCTTTCGCGCCCACGGCACGCTGAACACCGACTTTGCGCAGGTCGATCTCGACAACCAAGTCGTGAACCTCACCCGCTTCGGACTCTTCTTGCCCGAGAAGCGCGACTTCTTCCTCGAGAACCTCGAGGTCTTCAGCTTCGGCGAGCCGCAGCTGGCTCAGCTCCTCTACACGCGGCGCATCGGCCTCGGGGCGGCGGCCGACCCCATTCCCATTCTCGGAGGGGTCAAGATGATCGGCCGGCCGACCGATGGGGTTCGGCTCGGCGTGCTTCAGGCGACCACGCGGCCGCAGGATGGAACACCGTGGACGTCGCACGGCGTCGCACGCGGCCTGGTCGAGCTCGATGACAGCGGCTCGAACGTGGGGGTCATGGCCACCCATCGTCAGTCCCTCGACGAGGCGGACGACCGCAACATGGTCTTCGGCGTCGACGGAGCCTATCGCCGCAGCGGCGACTTTCCCCTCGTGGTCACGAGCTACGCCGTCGCCTCGATGACGGGGCGTGACGCGGCCACCCCGGCCCCTGCCACCGGTGCATCGACCGCGGAGACGGCGGACCAACTCAAACCCGGCGGCGGCGTGACGGTGTCGCTGCGGGAGCAGTTCGTTCGCCCCAGCCTCACCTACCGACTGTTCGATCCCGACCTTCGTGGCGACCTTGGCTTCTTCCGCCGCGTGGGGGTGCACCAAGGCGAAGCGAGCATCGAGCTCGAGCCTCGCATCGACCGCGGGGGGGTGAACCGCATCAACACCGGGCTCGATGGCGCGGTGGAAGGCAGCTTCGACGGCCAGACCCTGCTCGATTGGCGTTGGAACTGGTTCGCCCAGGTACGCTCGAGCGAAGGCTACATCGCGGGTTTCCGAGCCACCCGCCGCTTCGAAGCCGTGCAGCGGGACTTCACGGTGGGACGGGAAACGGTGATCACGCCGGACGACTACCGCATGTGGGACCTGGGCATCTACGGCTCCACTCCGAGCACCAAGGCACTCGCCGTGAGCCTCGACCTCACGGGCCGCGACTACTACGAGGGCCGACTTCTCGAAGCCAACACCACGATCAGCTGGGCGCCGAACGAGCTGGTCCGGTTCGACGTCAGCGGGATCTACGACCGGGTTACTTTTGCCGAGCGCTTCGGTCGACCGAACTTCGACTCCCTCGTGGTCAACGGTCGCGCCACGCTCGGATTCTCGCCGGTGCTGAGTCTTCGGTTCTTTGGGGGTTACAATCTACTGAACGACGTGCTCCGGGTGCAGAGCCGACTGCGCTGGACCTACTTTCCCGGGGCGGATCTCTTCGTGGTGGCACAGACCGATCTCGACGACGACGTCTGGGTGCAACGTTTCTCGTCCATCATCCTCAAGTCCCAATTCCGGTGGCCCTGATCTCCAGGGAACACCCGTTCAGTCCCCTGCATGGTGGGCTCCCCTCGGAGCCCGGCGCCTCATCGCCATGAGTTGTGCCGCGGTGGAAAGGCCAGTTAAACTTCTGCGATGCTCGCGCGTTATGGGCGGTACGAGGCGCTACGCAAGATAGCGTCCGGTGGCATGGCCACCGTGTACCTCGGGCGCGTCTCGGGCGAGGGAGGCTTCGAACGGCTGGTGGCCTTGAAGGTCATGCACCCGCACATCGCGAACGATCCCGACTTCGTTTCCATGTTCCTCGACGAGGCTCGGCTGGCGGCCCAGATCCGCCACCCCAACGTCGTGGCCACCATCGACATCCAGAAGACCGAAGAGGCGATGTTCCTCGTGATGGACTTCGTGGATGGCCCCACGCTTCAGGACATCCGCAAACACCTGAAGGGACGGGGCGAACGCGTGCCCGTGGAGATGG
>JAUHZF010000087.1 GCA_030426145.1 Polyangia bacterium | reverse complement strand
GGGAGGGTCTATCTCTATCTACGATGCACGAGCGCTCGGCATGTGGCGTCTTCGGGCCGGAGCGAGAGCTACGGTGTCGGTTCGGCACCTCTCGCGAACGGGTCATCGATGGGGATGATGGCCCTTTTCGAGGGGTCGAGCAGATGGTCACCCGCAAGTTCGAGCACTGTGCCGTGCGCGAAGGCAGAGCCTATTGCTACGACACCGGACGCAAGCAGATGGTGCCCGTCGACGACCTACCGGACGGGGTGACGGAGATCGCGCTCGGTGAAGACCACCGGTGTGCCCTCGCAGAGGGGCAGGTCTGGTGCTGGGGGCGCGGCGACCACGGTCAGCTCGGGCATGGGCGGCTCCTCGGATCGGCCAAGCCGGTGCGCGTCGAAGGACTCGCGGGGATACGGCACATCTCGGCTGCCTTCCGGCACACCTGTGGGCTCGATGGCGCCGGGCAAGTCCACTGCTGGGGCGGCAACATGCACGGGCAGCTCGGCGATGGTACGCGCATGAGCCGGCCGCGTCCGCAGCGCGTGGAAGGGTTGGCGGGCGTCATCGACCTGAAGGTCCACGACGCGATGACCTGTGCCGTGCGTCGCGACGACACCTATTGCTGGGGGCAAGGGGCATGGCACGCCTTCGCGACTGAGGACATCGCCGACACCGATCCCCAGCCTCCGACGCCGGTGCCGGGGATCGGCCAGGAGCTGCCTCCGTCCCCGGAGATCGTCACGGTAGAGGTGCAGGTCCCCTGACGACGTAGGCGGGGTCTCGCGGGCGACTTCGGCCGCGGCCTGGTGTACTAATCTTTCGGGGGCGCTGACTCATGGACACCAAAGAGACGCTCAAGGGACACGCTTCTCCGGGGTCGTGGTCGGTACCGCAGCTCACGGCACTGGTGCACCGGGCCATGGCTCAGGCATCCGATGCGATCGAGCCCGAGGCGGTGCTCACCCATGCGCTCACACGGGCCGGCTACGATCAGCTCCCGCCTGGAGCCGCCCCCCTCAGTGGCTTCGTCATGGGGTCGTTGCACGGCGCCATCGCGGACGCGGCGGGTGCCGAGACCGCGGCGCGGGTCGTCTCGATCCTCGGTCCCGTGCTTCGCCGCCGCTCGGAGCTCGAGTTCACCATGGAGCTCGACGATGACCGAGCGACCGTGCTCGTCGTCGACGACGACATCATCGTGCGCGCCCAGATCCTCGCCATCCTCAATGGCGCCGGATACCAAGGGGTGAGCGCACCCGACGCCAACGTGGCCCTCGCGATGAGTGTACGGTTTCGACCCGACGTCATCGTGAGTGCGGTCGACCCCAGGGTGGACGGGGGGCGCCTCGTGCAGCTCCTTCGGGTCGCCTTCGCGGAAGCCCCGCCGCCACTGGTGCTCGTGGCGGACGGACCTCAGGACCCGAAGCTCGTGACGGGCTTGACCGTGCTCCGAAAGCCGGTGAAGCGCGACCCGTTGCTGGCGGCCGTGGGGCGGCTGGCTGGGCCGCGCCGCCCTTCGCTCACGGCCTGAGCGCCCTACATCTTGGCAGGCGTTTGGGCCGTCGTGTCCTCGCCCTCGTTCTCTTCGGCCTTCTTCTTGAGCGCGGCGATCGTCTCTGGCGTCGGCTTGTTCCAGTGACGGTCGTGGAGGTAGAGGTACATCACCGCCATGGAGTCGTGGTCTTCCTTGGTGGTGTTGTTGTAGATGCTCACGAGCTCGTACTCGTGGTCGGCGTAGATCGGGATCCCCTCGGGGCTCGCGAAGTGGTCGATGTGCACGAGACCGATGGCGCCTTCACGCTGCTTGGTGTTGGCCTTGAACACCGTCTTGCCCTCGGTCTTGTCGATGAGCTCGAGCGATTCGGCGAAGGGGTGCAAGTGCACCGCGATGTAGTGGATGGTCGTGTCGAACTGCAGCTGGAGAAACTTCGTGACGATGCTGCGGTTCTCTTCGCGCCCGGGCTTCACGACCCAGTGGCCGGTGAACTTCTGGCCGAACTGGTCCACATCGGCGTCGCCCTTCACGGCAGGAAGGCCCACCGAGCAACCCGCGTGCTGGTGCGCGTGCTCGGCGTTGTCGTCCTTCTTCTCATCCGAGTAGCCGTAGTTGGCCGGCTTGCCTTCGAGAGACTTGAAGCCCTGCACGGCGGCCTGGAAGACCGGGCGCATCTCGTAGGCCACGTCTCGGTCGCGCACGAACTCGATCGTGACCTTGTGACGCACGTTGAGGTTGTCGGGGTCGTCGAGGTTGAGGTTGAGCACCTGCGTCGCCAGATCGAGCTTCTGGGTGCTCATGATCGGGATGCCGTAGCCCTTGGGGAAGTCGATGTCCTGCTGGCCCTGCGACAGGGTGAAGAGGCGGCCCGACATGGACGCATCGCTCTTGAAGGCTTCCCAGTAGTCGCGCGCGTTGAAGTCCAGGTTGGAGTGGCACATGAACTCCTGCGAGACCTGGTTCGTTCCCTCGGGATCCATGACGACCGCCTCGTAGCCGACGATCCAGAGCAGCTCGGGCTCTGGCGTCTCCATGAGCGCGACCTTCTCCATGCTGCTCGGGCCCTTCATCGACGGGTACTTCTTGTCGATGTGGTAGGTCCGCGACAGGACCGTCTTCTTGTAGACCTTGGGGTCGGGTCCGTCGGGGATGGGGGGCATCAACGACGTCTCGAGCTGCTTGGCCTTGGTCGAGCCGCAACCGGTGATGGCGAGGACCGCCAGCACGGCCACCATGAGCTTCGTCACGCTACGCATCGCGGGGAGCCTATCGCACTCCGTAGCCGTTTGCAGGACCAAGGCAGCCTCTGCACGCCTCTGCACGCCTCTGCCGGGTACGAATTTAGAGTCACCTCGGTTGACGGTCTGTCAACTCAGTTGGCAGTCGTTGTGCATCAGCGGCCCCTGAAGCCGGACACTTGGGCTGGCGCGCGTCCTGCAGACCTAGCGGTCAGGCGTCGGGCCCACTCGACTTCTTTTTTCATTCCTCCAAGGGCTTGGCTTCCTTGTCCTATTCTTCCGGCGCGTGACGCCGGAGCTCATCACTGGGCTGCTCGTAGCAGCCGCTTATCTCTCGGGATCGGTCCCCTACGGCCATCTCCTCGCTCGGGCGCGCGGGATCGACATCCGCACGGTCGGCAGCGGCAACATCGGGGCGACCAACGTGTCGCGCGCCCTCGGCAAGAAGTGGGGGGCGGTCATTCTTCTCTTCGATGCCCTCAAAGGGGCGCTTCCGGTCGCCTTGGCCACGTACTGGGTCGGATCGGGACGTGTTCTGCCAGTGGCTGTGGCCGCGACGGCGCTCGCGGCGGTGGTTGGGCACTGCTTTCCCGTCTGGCTCGCCTTCCGCGGGGGAAAAGGCGTTGCCACGGCGCTCGGGGTCTTTCTCGTGGTCGATCCCATCGCGGCCGCGGGCAGCATGGTGATCTTCTTCGTCAGCTACGCCCTCACACGCACGTCGTCGGTCGGCTCCCTCGTGGCGGCCTGCGTGTTTCCCGGTATCCTCTACTTCCGCGGTCGGCCCCTCGAGGACGTTGGGCTCGCGGGCGTCATCGCGGTGATCATCTTCATCCGCCATCGGGACAACCTTCGCCGCCTCCGTCATGGCGAGGAGCACCAGGTGTGAGCGGAGAGGTTCACACCTACGAAGGCGGTTGCCACTGCGGCGCGGTGCGCTTTCGCCTGCGCGTTCGCGAGCACCGCGCGCTGGCGTGCAACTGCAGCATCTGTGCGAAGAAGGGGATGATCAACTTCATCGCTCCGCCTGCGGACTTTACCCTGCTACGAGGCGAGGAGGCGCTGACGACCTACCGCTTCAACACGGGCGTGGCGCAGCACCGGTTCTGTCGCACGTGCGGGGTTCATCCCTTCTCGAGGCCCCGATCGCACCCGGACCAGTTCGACGTGAACCTTCGCTGTCTCGATGGCGACGTGCTCGAGCGCTTCACCGTCGAGCCCTTCGACGGCCAGCACTGGGAGCAGAACGTGGAGACCATCCGTTGACGTTCGTTCCACACCTCGCAATACAAGGGAGCAGCCGCGCCCGGCGACACTCTTGTCCCCGCGGCGTCGAGGTGTGTTAATCACCCCCCAAACCGCCCTGTGGCGAGCATCCCCCCCCCAAGGAGAGAGATCGTGGCCTACGTCGTTGGAGAACCCTGTGTGAAGTGCAAGTACACCGACTGTGTGGAGGTGTGCCCGGTGGACTGCTTCTACGAGGGGGCCAACACGCTGGTGATCGAGCCCGACGAGTGCATCGACTGCGGTGCCTGCGAGCCGGTCTGCCCGACCACGGCCATCTACGAGGAGGAAGAGCTCCCCGAGAAGTGGTCTGCCTTCAAGGAGATCAACGCGGTCTTCAGCGGTGCCAAAGAGCCCGGTGAGGCCGATACCGCGGGCTGGCCGGAGCACCTCGTGACGGCCATCAACGACGGTGGCTTCCAGGCCTGGCCCGGTCTCCAGTCCAAGCGGGACCCGCTCCCCAACGCCGACGACCTTCAGGACGAAGAAGGCAAGATCAAGGATCTCGACGCGGCGCCCGGCGAGGGCAGCTGACGAGCAGGTCCGCGTTGGTCGGGTCCAGCTAGGGCGCGACCGAGGTTTCCAATTGCGGAACGCAGTGGCCCGACCGGGCCACGCACGCGCCGTCGTACTCCGCGCAGTAGGTTGCGGCCTGGCAGTCTTCGTCGCGCACGGCGACGCAGCGTTCGCCTTCCAGGCTGCAACGCCCCTCATCGCGACACGCGGCCGCATGACGGCATGCCCCGTCCGACGTGGGATGACAGGCCGCAGCTGCAACGCTCGCGTCGAGGTGGCCCCAACGCGGGCTGCACGAGCCGTCGGCCTCGCAGGCTAGCGACGTGGGGCACGCTGCCCGCCAGTGCTGGTAGCGGCGAACCCATCCCGTCGTGGTGAGGAGCACGGGGAGCCCGGCCGCGAGCGTGATCGCGGCGAGCACGAGGCGAGCGCGGGGGAAGTTGCGCAGCGGCTGAAGGTCGTCGATCACCGCGGCGAAGGCTTCGAGGGTCCGCTCGTGACGCTCGACGTCGGCCATGGTGACCACCGGCTGCTCGAGCTCTCGCCGGAGAGGCGCGAGCAGCCTGCGTGTCGTGTCCCGGGCATCGGCGCCTAGGCTTGCGGCACGGACCTCGAGGGTCTCGCGCTCGACGCGCAACCGGCGCCGCGCGGCATCGAGGCCGTCGCGATAGGGCGTGGCGGGCACGGAAGGAAGCCTAGCCCACTGCGTGCGTGGCGCCATCGGTCGCTTCTGCGTATCTTCCGCGCCGCCATGGTCGCGTTACCCCTGCTCGGGGTCTTCTTCTGTGCCTATCTGGTCGGCGGAGCCCTCGGCTTCGGCACGTCCATGGTCGCGGTCACGTTTGGGGCCCAGTTCCTCGGGCTCGCTGAGCTCTTGCCCCTCGTGGTGCCCATGAACCTGAGCCTGGCCAGCTACCTATGCCTTCGCTACCGCCACCACGTCGACTTGCGGCTGCTGTTTCGCCGCACCCTTCCTCTGGTCGCGCTCGGCGTTCCCTTCGGCATGGCCTTGTTTCGCTTTCGCGACGTCGGAGGATTTCGCCTCGCCTTCGGGGGGTTCGTCACCGTGCTCGCCGGCCTGCAGCTGCGTCGAGAGCGGCACCGGATCCAGGGGGCGGAGATGGCGACCTTGCCGCGGGCCGTCGGCCGCGGGCTGTTGTGGCTCGGCGGCGTCATCCACGGTCTCTTCGTCACCGGCGGCCCGCTCATCGTCTACGTCCTCGGCCGCGAGGTCGAAGACAAGCGGGTCTTCCGCAGCACGCTCTCCGCCATGTGGATCCCGGTCAACGGGGCCCTCTTCATCGGCTACGTCGCGCAGGGCCTCTACACCCCGCAGGTGCTCGCGGGGGTACCGCAGGTGATGGTCCCCACGGCGCTCGGTCTGATCGTGGGAGAGATCATCCACCATCGCCTGGATCCAGATCGGTTTCGGCTCGCGGTGTGGGGCCTGCTCTTGCTGGGCGGCATCGTGCTCATGGCGCGCGTGCTGCTCACCTGAGCTGGATTGGCTCTACCCTATGCATGGCGTGCGCTCACCGGCCCCAAGCCCGTTCCTGCTCTGTCTGCTATCGGCCTGCGCGAGCTCGCCGTCGCTCGAGGAGCAGTGGACCATGCCCCCGCGGGCACCCATGACGACGGCTCCGCGGGAGGTCGTGGTCGGAACCGATGAATTGCCAGAGATGGCGGACCGTCGCGTCGACGGCTTCTGGGAGTGGGATGAAACCCTGGCTACGACCCGGGCGCGCGAGCGTGGCCGCGGGCTCTTGGTCGACTTCTACGCGGACTGGTGTGACCCCTGTCTCGAGCTCGACCGAGACGTCTTCGCCGACCCCGAGGTCCGCGCGAGAATCAGTGGTGGCTACGTTCCCCTTCGCGTCGACGTCACCGAGTTCACGCGGACCAACCGCGAGCAGCTCGAACGGTACGACGTCGATCAGCTCCCCGCGGTGTTGATCTTCGGTCCCGGGGGAAAGCTGCGCGCCCGCTTCGACGAGGCCATCAGCGCCGAGCGCATGCTGGCGGCACTGGGGCGTGAGGCGCCCGCTGAAGGCGCGCCAACCAGGTGAGCCAGGCGTCGCGATCGAAGCCGAGGAAACCCGGTGGTGCTTCGTTGAGACGAGCGGCTGCACGTCGCCACAACCGCCGTGCGATCTGGGGCTTTCCCTGGCTGAGCTTGTAGCGCCCGACGGCTACCAGAATGAGGCCCTGCAAGCCCTTCCTCACCGGGCCCTCGGGCAGTCGACGCCAGTGGGATTCCCAGTGCTCATGCGCTTCGAAGTCGTCGCCTCGGAGCAGGGCTGCGAGCCCAGCGTGGAGTTCTTCGAGTTCGTCGTTCAAGGGATTTTGGGATGGGCCGTTGTTCGAGAGCGGCAGGGCCTTGGCGGGACCTGCTCCCCACGGAAGACCTCATCGAGGCATGGGGTCATCGATTTGGCCTTCCGTGAGGGTACGTCGCGAGACCGGCACGACGCCGGTGCGACGCAACTCTACGAAGGAGTTTTGTCATGCCTCTCGTTATCAACACCAACGTTTCCTCCCTCAACGCCCAGAAGAACCTGAACAAGAGCCAGGGCATGCTGCAGAAGTCGTTCGAGCGTCTCTCGAGCGGTTTCCGCATCAACAGTGCCTCGGATGATGCCGCCGGTCTCGCCGTCAGCGAGTCCCTCAACGCTCGCGTGCGAAGCTACTCGGTGGCGGAGCGAAACACGAACAACGCCATCAGCATGGCCAACACCGCGGAGAGTGGCCTCGGTGAGATCAGCGGCATCGTCGTCCGTATGCGTGAACTCGCGGTGCAGTCGGCGAACGGTGATCTCTCCAGCACCGACCGCGGATTTCTCGATACCGAGTTCCAGCTCCTCAAGGACGAGATCACGCGCCTCGCGGAGACCACGGAGTTCAACGGCAAGGAGCTTCTCGCTGGCACGGCGACCAGCATCAGCTTCCAGGTGGGCATCAACACCACGAGCTCGGACACCATCGCGGTCGAGTTCGGCGGGGTCTCCATCTCGAGCCTCGGTCTCTCCGGCATCAGCGTCAATGGGGCCTCGGCTACGAACGCCACCGCGGCGATCGATGCCATCGATGGCGCCCTTCAGACGGTGAGCACCCAGCGCGCCAAGTTCGGTGCTGCGACCAACCGCCTCAACATCGCGGTCAGCAACTCGCAGACCATCCGGACCAACCTCGCCGCGGCCACCAGCCGCATCCGCGACGTCGACGTGGCCGACGAGACGGCCCAGTTGGCGCGGTCCCAGGTGCTCCTGCAGGCGGGCACCTCGATCCTGGCTCAGGCGAACCAGTCGCCCCAGTCGGCCTTGTCGCTGCTGTGATGGGCGCTTAGCAGCCACGTCACGACGAACGATCAGAGCGCCCGAGCCCCACCGGCTCGGGCGACGAAGAGGGTAGCCGCGGCGGCCACTCCCATCTCGGGGGTGGCCGCTGCAGGCATTTTGTCCCCGGAAATTCGGGCCATCGAGGGCGTCGAAAAGACGACCCTCAAGTTCGAAGACCGGGGTCCGTTCGATCCTGACAAGCGGGGAACCCTGGCGGGACATCCCAAACCCCGCGAATCAAAAACCATCCAAAAAGCACATGCGTTCTCACGATGAGGACGCTGTTGCATGCGCGCACCAAGAAGGAGCTTGTGCCATGCCTCTCGTTATCAACACCAACGTTTCATCCCTCAACGCCCAGTCGAACCTCAGCAAGTCGCAGAAGGGACTCCAGAAGTCCTTCGAGCGGCTGTCGAGCGGCTTCCGCATCAACAAGGCGTCCGACGACGCCGCCGGCCTCGCCGTCAGCGAGTCGTTGAACTCCAAGGTCCGGAGCTACTCCGTTGCCGAGCGCAACACGAACAACGCCATCTCGATGGCCAACACGGCTGAGGGCGGTCTCAGCCAGGTCAGCGGCATCGTCGTTCGTATGCGCGAGTTGGCGGTGCAGGCGGCCAACGGTGACCTCACCTCCACCGACCGCGGCTACCTCGACACCGAGTTCCAGGCCCTCAAGGACGAGGTCACCCGCCTCGCGGAGACGACCGAGTTCAACGGCGTGCAGCTCCTCGGCGGCACGGCGAGCAGCGTCAGCTTCCAGGTCGGCATCAACACCACGGCCAACGACACCATCTCAGTGGAGTTCGGCGGTGTGTCGCTCTCGAGCCTCGGTCTCTCGGGCTCGTCGGTCGCCGGTTCTTCGGCCAGCAACGCCAGCTCGGCCATCTCCTCGATCGATACGGCGCTCAGCGCGGTCAACACCTCGCGCGCGAAGTTCGGTGCTGCGACCAACCGGCTCGAGATCGCGGTCGGCAACACGCAGACCATCCGCACCAACCTCGCGGCGGCCACCAGCGCCATCCGTGACGTCGACGTCGCTTCGGAGACGGCCAACCTGGCGCGGTCGCAGGTGCTGCTGCAGGCGGGCACCTCGGTCCTCGCGCAGGCCAATCAGTCTCCCTCGTTCGCCCTCTCGCTCATCTGAGCGTGGCAACGGGGTGAATTCCCATCCCAAAACCCCATCCATTCGTTCCGACCCGCCACCCCGACGCCCCGGCCGCGCGCCTTCGCTGCCTCTCTCGTGCCTGCCTCCAAGGGTGAAGGCACGCGGCTGGGGAGTCACTTTCTGGGTCGGTACAAGTGGAGGAAGGACAACCCCATGCGGTCACCTCATTCGTCAGACCGACCGCGCGGCAGACCGTTCCTCCGCCTCGTAAAGTCTGACGTCGCCATCGGCGACCGCGAGCTGTCCGAGCGAATCTCCGACAGCCTCGCACGAGCCCAAGCCATCCAGAGCAATCAGCGTGCAGCCTCGAGCCGACCGGACGAGGTCGCCGCCGCCGAAGAGCTCGCCATCCTCCTTCGGGCCCAGCAACTGCTGGCGAAGGCCCTCAAGATGATGCCGAGCTAGCCCTCACGGGCAGGGGCTCCCCATGCAAGCCCCCAACGAAAACCAGCGAAGGCTGCCGAGGTTTCACGCCCCGGCAGCCTTTGCGCATGTTGTGGGCGGCACAAACGGTTCGTCTCGGCTTCGGTGAAGGGCTAGGCTTGGGCGCCGATGGAGGGGATCCTCGCACTATCGCTCACCGGGGCGTTCTTCATCACGTGGCTCACCAACCGCCACAAGCGGAAGATGAGGGAGCTCGAGCTGCGCAGCGGCCAGGGAGGCACGCCGCAACTTCAGGCAGCCCACCAGCAAATCTCTTACCTCACGGCCGAGCGCGACCAGCTCGAGCAGCGTCTTCGCAACCTCGAGACCATCGTCTGCAGCGTCGACTTCGAGCTCAACGCCAAGCTCAACCGGCTCGCGAGCCAGCAGCTTCGCGCTTTGCCCTCCAGCGTCGAGCACGATGAGACCGAGGCGGTCTCGCTCGGCAGCCTCCAGCCGGGCTCGAGGTTGGCGGGGCGCTTCGTCATCAAGGAGCAGCTCGGCGCTGGCGGCATGGGTGCGGTGTACCTCGCCCACGACGAGCAGCTGGGGGAGTCGGTGGCGCTCAAGGTGATCGCCGGCGCCGCCGTGCTCGATCCTGGCGCGGCCGAGCGATTCCGCCGCGAGGTGACGGCAGCGCGAAAGATCAGCCACCCCAACGTGGTGCGCATCCACGACCTCGGCGAAGAGAGCGGCATGCTCTTCCTCTCGATGGAGCACATCGCGGGCACCAGCCTCTCCGAGTTGCTACGCCGCCACGGTCGGCTCGATCCGCACCAGCTCCGGCCCATCATCGCGCAGATCTGCGCCGCCCTCGAGGTCGCGCACGGGGCAGGGGTCATCCATCGCGACCTCAAGCCAGGCAACATCCTGCTCGACGAGCGGCAACAGGTGAAGGTCATCGACTTCGGTCTGGCTGCGCTTCCCCACCTCGAGGGAATGACGGCCACCGGGATCATCTTGGGCACCCCCGAGTACATGGCGCCAGAGCAGATCCGCGGGCAACCGGTCGACCCGCGCACGGATATCTACGCCCTCGGGGCGCTCATGTTTCACGCTCTGGTGGGACACCCTCCGTTTCGGGGAGACTCGCCCATTGCGGTGAGCTTTGCTCAGGTCAACCAACCGGTACCGCCGCCCGATACCATCGTCTCCGGCTTGGCTCCGGCATGGTCGCAGTTGGTCCTCAAGGCCATGGCCAAAGATCCCAGCCAGCGCTTCGCTTCGGCGAGCGAGCTGCTCTCGTCCCTTCCCACCTCGTAAGCCATGCAAGACCCTGAAGAGATTCTCACCTACTGGTTCGGCGACCTCGACGATCACTACGCCCGGGGCGACAGATCATCGATCTGGTTCTCGGGCGGCGAAGAGGTCGATCGTGAGATCACCGAACGCTTCGGCGTGACGCACGCCAAAGCCTGTGCAGGAGAGCTCGATGGCTGGCTCGAGGCCGCGCGTTCTACGCTGGCGCTGGTGGTCGTGCTCGACCAGTTCTCACGCAACATCTGTCGAGGAACGCCCGGGGCCTTCGCCCAAGATGCGCGCGCCCAGGAGATCGCCCTCCATGCTCTCGAGCGGGGCTTCGATGCCGGCCTGCGGTTCATCGAGCGGGTCTTTCTCTACATGCCCTTCATGCACGCCGAGTCGATGCCATTGCATCGCCGCGGCCAAGCTCTGTTCGACGCCCTCGTGCGGGCCAGCCCCGAAGCGCATCGCGCGGCCTATGCGAACAACGCCGACTACATGCAGCGGCACACCGCGATCATCGAGCGCTTCGGTCGCTACCCTCACCGCAACGAGGTCCTCGGTCGCACCAGCACCGAGGAGGAGCTGGCCTTCCTGAAGGAGCCTGGTTCCAGCTTCTGACGCCCTCCCCGGAGGCGTGGTAGGGACCCGGGGTGGTACGACGTCTCACCCTCGGGCTCATCCTCTCCCTGAGCGCCTGCAGCGCGCCGCCGACACAGCCGCCGCAGAACCTTCCTACCGCGACGGCCAGCGCCACGGTTGCGGCACCGACGCCGCCCCCGGTCTCGGGCCCGCCGCTCGCGCGACGAGAAGCCATCTCCGACACGCTTCACGGCGTCGAGGTGGCCGACCCCTATCGCTGGCTCGAGGACGAGAAAGCGGCGGAGGTGCAGACGTTTCTACGCGACCATCAGGCCCATACGCGCGAGGTGCTCGACGCCATGTCTTGGCGCACGCCGCTGGCGAGCCGCCTCACCGAGCTGAGCTACCTCGAGTCGGTGAGCCCGCCGAGTCGGCGTGGCACGCGCTTCTTCTTCTCCCGTCGCCACAAGGACAAGGAGAAGACCGTCTACTACTGGCGCGAAGGGCGCGAGGGGAAGGACCAGGTACTCGTCGACCCCAATACCCTCAGCGAGGACGGAAGCGTCTCGGTGCGGGGCGTCAGCGTCTCGTGGGACGGCAAGTGGGTGGCCTTCAAGAAGGCCGAGAACAATGCCGACGAAGCCAACCTCGAGATCATGGAGGTGGCGACCGGGAAGATACGGCAGGCCGAGATCATCGCTGGCGCCAAGTACGCGTCGGCGAGCTGGGACGCGACCTCCAAGGGCTTCTATTACACGCGCATCCCCCTCGTAGGCACGGTCCCCGAGGCCGACCGCCCCGGTCATGCTGCGGTCTACTACCACCAGCTCGGAACCGACCCGAAGACGGACCGCCTCGTTCACGAGAAGACCGGCGATCCCAATGTCTTCATCCAAGGCGACATCTCGAAGGACGGTCGCTTCCTCTTCGTGAGCAAGTACTACGGCTGGGCCAAGGTCGACGTCGTCTACAAGGAGCTGCGCCGCGACAAGGAATGGAAGCCTCTCGCGGTGGGCATGGACGCGAAGTTCTATCCCGACGCCCACAAGGGCCGGATCTACGTGCTCACCAATCACGAGGCGCCCCGCTTTCGGCTCATGGAGTTCGACCCCAGCCAGCCCGACGTCGCCGACTGGAAAGAGATCGTGCCCCAGCACGCGACGGCGGTGCTCAAGGGCATGCACGTCGTGGGGGGGCAGCTCGCCCTGAACTACCTCGAGAAGGCCTCGAGCCGCATCATCATCGTCGATACCAATGGCAAGCAGGTGCGAACCATTGCCCTCCCCGGGATCGGTACCGTGGCCGGACCATCGGGGCATCCGGACGACGACGTCATCTACTACGGCTTCTCGTCCTATACGACGCCGGACACCATTTAAGAGACCTCGGTGACGAAGGGCGGCGACAAGCCCTACTTCGAGCTCGAGGTACCGGTCGATCACGAGCCCTACACCGTCGAGCAGGTCTTCTACCCGTCCAAGGATGGCACGAAGGTGAGCATGTTCATCGTACGCCGTAAGGATATGAAGAAGGATGGCTCGACACCCTTCCTCCTCCACGGCTATGGCGGGTTCAACATCAGCGAGCTGCCGCACTTCAATGCCGCGAACTTCGCTTGGCTCGAAGCGGGAGGCGCGATTGCGCTCCCCAACCTGCGCGGCGGCGGGGAATACGGTGAGACCTGGCACCGCGCCGGCATGCTCGGCAACAAGCAGAATGTGTTCGACGACTTCATCGGTGCGGCCGAATGGCTCATCGCGAAGGGTTATACCAAGCGTGACAAGCTCGCGATTCGGGGTGGAAGCAACGGCGGACTGCTCGTGGGAGCGGTGATGGTGCAGCGTCCAGAGCTCTTCCGTGCCGTCATCTGCGCCGTCCCCCTCCTCGACATGGTGCGGTACCACCGCTTCGGTTCGGGCAAGACGTGGATCAGTGAGTACGGCTCAGCCGACGACCCCAAACAGTTCGCGTTCCTCCACGCCTACTCGCCTTACCACCACGTCGAAGAAGGCACGGCCTACCCCGCGATGCTCATGCTCACGAGCGACAGCGACGACCGCGTCGATCCGCTGCACGCGAGAAAGTTCGTCGCTGCGATCCGCCACGCGTCGACGAGCGGTCACCCCGTCCTGCTACGCGTGGAAGAGAATGCCGGCCACGGCGGCGGCGACATGATCAAGAAGCGCGTGGAGCAGCAGGCCGACCAGTTCGCTTTCCTGATGCACGAGCTCGGCATGAAGCCCTGAGCCGGGGCCGAGCGACTTGGATTTTTCTCAAGTTGGGATGGCGGGCGCCGTTCTTCTTACGGTGAGGAGGAAACCCTCGAGATGAAAAGCCTTTCGACGTTCGCCAGTGACCTCAAGTCCCTGCTGTCGTTCGAACCCTCCTACGTCCCGCAGGTGGACGTGAGGGGCTCGGCAGCCCAGATCTACCTCGCCATCCAGGGCAAACGCGCCAAGAAGCAGCTCCCTGCCCTCATGGCCCCGCGCCTTCCTACCGGCGCCAAATACTGACCTCGCACCCGTGCTGCGGGCTCGCTACCATGCGCTTCGCATGTGGCGCCCGGAGGATGATGCGCTGCTCCAGCGTATCGAAGATGAGCTCGTGATCGAGGCCGTGTGGCGTCGGGAGACCGGCGGCGCGCGGCCTCTTCACCGTCGGGCGGCGGGACTCGTCGCCATGTTGCGGACCGTGCCCGGGGGGACGGACGTGATCGAAGAAGCGGGCCGGGCGCTCGCTGCCCATCCCGGTGCTGCGTTGCCCGATCCAGGGGGGCTGTCGTTGCTCCTCCGGCCCGCGAGCATGCGAGGCCTGTCGGGCCCATTACTGCACCACCTGGCCGTGTTTCACGAGCGGGTGGCTGACGTCACCTCGGCTGAGGTGGCCTTCGGGGCGCGGCTCCGAGCCCTCGCCGCGTGGTTCGCCATGACCCACGACGATGCGTACCTGTCGACAGTCATCGAAGGGGCGCTCGGCGACGTGTCCGATGACGACCTCCGCGCCCACCGCGCTCTCGCCATGCGCCGACCCCTCGACGAGCTGGGGCGGATGGCGAGGGCTGGTGCTCGCGAGCTCGACGCAAGCTCGCACGCCGCCCTCCGCGCGCTTGCGGCCACGGCCCAGGCGGCGCATCTCGCTGGTCTGTCCGGCGCGCAGGCCCGGCCTCTGGTGATGCACGCCGATCGGCTTCGGGCGGGTGCCATCGATGCCGCGCTGGCGCCCATCGCCAATGCCGTCGCCGACCTCGTCGCCCGGAACGCCCACGAGGCCGAAGGTCCCGCCGCCATGGAGCACGTGGTCTCGGTGTGGCACTGGTCGGGCTGGGACGAGCACGTGGAGCGATTCGCCGTTGACGAGGTCACCCCCGTAGCCTGGACGATCTATCAACGCGAGCCCGGCTACACGCACCTGAGGTACCTCATCACACCCCTCGTCCCACTCGTGGAGAGGCTCGCCCAGCGCGTGAGCGAAGACCCCACCGCCATCGCCTACGCAGCACCTGTGGCTCAGATGTACGTGTTTCGCTCCGGGATGGCGTCAGACGCCGAGGAGAGGATCAGACTGGCCGAGCGTGCGGTGGCCGTATGTCCGTCGCATCGCAATGGCCGCTTCGCCCTCGCGCGTTTGTTGTGCACCGAGGTGCGTCGCCGACTCGATCGCGGATTCTGGATGATGGGCGACCGCGCAGAGCTCGAGCGCAAGCTCGACCGCGCGGCAGAGCTGAACCCCGACGCCAAGGGCCTCGTCACCCTCCGCGAGCGCCTCGCCTCTCTGGGTGGCTGGGTCCGCTGAAGGGTGGGGGGCACCCGGCGCATTGTCGGCAACGGCCGACCCGGCGACCTCGGAGGCGCCCGCGTTGGCCACGCTCCAGCAGGCTAGACCGCCAAGTGCCGCTCGTGCCGGTCCCCAGCCTGCGAATGACGAGCAGAGTGACCATAGGTGTGAGCCCCGTCGGGATGTGCTCCACGATCAGCAGCTCGAAGGGCTGGCCCAGCTCCTCAGGGTTCGCTGTGTTCGCCATGCGCACACGCATCCCACGGCGCCACCACCACCCTACCCCTGAAGGATTGCAGGCGACCTGCCCACGTCGTCAGCCGTCCTCCTCCGGGAGGCTCGTCTCGCCCCCGCGAACCCACTCCGCCATGAGGCGTTGGATCTGCGTCTGGTAGGGGATGCCGAGCGCGAGGGCCCGTTGCCGAAAGGCGACGAGCAGCGGCTCCGACACGCGCATGCTGATCAACTTGCGCGGAGGTCGGGTGGGGCTCGAGTGCAATTGGCGAAACCCCTCGAGGAATGTGCAGATCTGGTCTGGCGTCATATCCCGGCAATGCTCGAGGTAGGCATCGCTGAAGTACTGCACCGGCCGTACGCCATCGCCGGGCTTCGTCACGACAGCCTCCTCAGCGCGTCTACGTCTGCCTCATCCTGCGGTCGCCCGGTCCCCTCCTTCATCGCGATGAGCGCCGACTTCGCGAGCACCGGCACGGACTCGCCCGCCACCATGACGCGTTTGGTCGGCACGCGGTTGCCCTCGTACGTGATGATGATGTCCACGAGCCTCGTCGGATCGTGAGGGTCGCAGAACGACCAGGCGATGAGGTTCCTGTTGTCGATGTACTCACGACGAAACTGAAAGACCTGGCGCGCCGACACGGGCAACCGGGGAGCGAGGCCGAGTCCGACGAGCGCCGCTTCCGCAGCGACGTAGTTCGCCTCCGTCAACTTCAAGACCAAGTCGATGTCGACGGTCCCGCGCACCGCCCCATGCAACGCCACAGCGTAGCCGCCGGCGATCGCGAACGAGACGTCGGCGCTTCTAAGGGCGCGCACCACGTCGAGGAGAAGCATATACATGTATATACAGAACGCTCCGGTCGAGGTCGACGCGATACGCGATCTCCGACCGAGGGTGGCGGCACTGGCGCCTCCCAACGACACGATGGCTGTCCTTCCACCCTCCCAGGGGCGCCTTCGGCACCTCAACGACAGCCATCGTCTCGGGACGAATCGCAGGTCGACGAAGGCACCGCAGGCCGAACGACTTTGGGTGCCGACGGCCAGAAGGCGTGCACTACCACTGCATGGCGGGGCACCAACGGCACCGTGGGCTGCGCCCCTCGACCCGATGGAACATGTGAGACCGACGTCGACGGCAGACGTCGTCTGCTCTCAGTGACGCGCGCTAGCGCGAGAGCGACGACGACGGAGAAAGAGCAGACCGGTCGCCAGCATTGCCCACCCCGAGTCCGAATGGCGGGCGGGCGCTGTCCGGCAGCCGCAGCCGCCCTCGGCTTCCATGGCGGGGGGACTGGCCACCACGAAGGCCTCACGGGCCCCGTCATTGCCAGCATCGACGTCGCACCCGGCGCCGGTCACCGTTGCCGTCACGACCAGCTCACCGGCCTCGGTGGCCGCCTCGGTGACGACATCGATGGTGACCGTGTCGCCGGGGGCGAGGTCGCCGAGGTTGCAGCTCGACGCGTCGCAAGAGCCGGTCGACGTCACAACCGACGCGATGGTGCCCGTCGAACCGAGAGCCACGCTCACGTCTGAGCGCGGCTGGTCGCCAGCGAGGCTGACTACGAAGCTGGCCGTCGCCTCGTCGCCCACCTCGAGCGCAGCGCCAGGGCCGGCAGCGACCTTGAGGTCGCTGCCGGCGAAACCGCTGACATCGACCACCTCGAAATGGTTGGAGGCATTGCTGTGATGCAAAACGAGCACGCTCGTCTCGCTGTCGAGGACCTCGACCTGCAGTTCATCGGCTTCCGGATGAAGCGGGCCCGCGTAGTGACCCGCGACCACGCGGATATGGGGCGAGAGTGCATCTACCGTCACCCATTCGCTGCTGTCGACGGGGTCCGGCATGGGGAGGCCAAGCCGTGCGGGGAGACGGCTGACCCCGCTCACGGCCCGATAGGCAAAGGTCGTAGCAGCGAGACCGCTGAGATTGGCCGGTAGAACGAGGACGCGGTTGTTGAAGATGTGGGTCTCGTAGGTCTCGGGCCGATCCCCCGCGAAGAACATCCCGCCAGCGTAGGCTGCGAGAGCGCCGTTCAGCGGCCAGATCTGGGCTTGGGGTTCCCCTGCGGGGCCACTCAGTCGGGCGAATGGTGAGCCGACGTGGACCACCTCGCCGATGGTCGCTCCGAACTCGGCGAAGGACTCGGCGAAGACGAAGTGGTCGGCCGTGCCGTCGGCGTCGACATCGATCTCGATCGCGACTTCACTCGTCCAACCTCGGGCCGGGGTCGTCCATGGTGCGGCGGTGACCACGCCGAAGTACACGAGGTCGTCGTCCGGTACCGCGAGGTGGCCTACCGCGACGAGATCTCTGGCGGCGTCTGGTCCGGTCAGGCCATCGTTGCTCGTCGTCTCGGTGCCAAGCTCCAGCACGCTCGTGGCGTTGCCATGCGGGGCCGGGTCGCCGCCAAGTGCGAGGGTCAGGCTTGGGCCGTCGGCCGCGCAGCCGGCTACCCCCGCCACATGTCGGTTTGCGGCGGACTGCACGGCGCCATGGTAGGCCACGCGCGCGACCTCATCGGCGCCGCCTTGCGGCGTGATAACGACGAAGCCCGACGCTTCGGTGAGCAGCACATTCGGCATCTCGAACTCAGGCGCCGATGAGGCTGACTCCGTGAACGCCTCATAGGTCGGAGATGGAGGCAGTGAAGCCGGCTCCACAGACAGTGAAAGCGTGAGGCTCGTGCTTGCGCCGGGCGGGACTGTGACCGTCGTGGGCCTCACCGTCACGCTCACGCCGGGCCAGCTCAGCGCCGGCGCGACCGTGGCATCGAGTTGGGCTTCCGTGGCCCCATGGTTGGTGACGGTGATGGTTCGGCTCTCGGTTGTGGGCTCGGCGAGGCGAAGCATACCGAAAGAAGCACCCACCTCTCCCTCCAGGCCGTCGACGGCAGCGGTGATCTCGGTCTCCGCCGCATCGTCGACCTGAACGCGGCCCGCCCCGGCTAGTGTGGTGAGGAATCCGTCGTCGAAGCCGTTCACCACCGGCCGACTCGTGCTGACGAGGCGTTCCTTGATGCCGAGGGGCGCCTCGGTTGGGAATGCCTGGCGGAGGAGGGCGGCCGCACCGGCCACCGCTGGCGAAGCCATCGACGTGCCGGAGAAGGCCGTGCCTTGAGAGCCGGTTCCCATCGCCGCCGATGCGATCTCGACTCCGGGGGCCGACAGATCTGGCTTGAGCAGCCGCTGCTCGGTGGTGGGACCTCGGCTGGAGAACTTCGCCGAGAAGTCGGGACCCACCACGACGTCGGTGGTCACGTTGGGCGAGAACGCAACGCTCGCGGGAAGTGCAGACTTCAAATGGTCGCCGTCGGCCCGGCGGAGCATCCACATCGGAATGGAGGGGGGAGGCGAGTTGCCGGAGAAGCCGGTATTGGGAAGGTCGCCGAAGATGTTGTCGATGATCAACACGCCGATGGCACCTGCGTCGGCGGCTTGGCTCGCCTTGTCGGTGAAGAAGCAGGTGCCGCGGTCGACGACAGCAATGGCGCCAGCGATCTCGGACGCATTGGTCAAGGGGTCGCATCCCAGCGCGGGTTCCGCCATCACGAGCTCACCCGAGAAGCCCCCGAGGCTCGCGACCGTGGGCCCCACCGCAGCTTCCCCCACCGGGTAGGTGCCGCTGATGCTGCTGGGGGCCGTGACGTCGAGCGCTAGAAAGGTCTCGCTCGTGGCCTCCTTGAGGGTCGCGCCCACGGCGAGCACCTCGGAGACCGACGCCGGGAAGCTCGCGGAGAAGGGCACGCGGACTTCGGTAGTCGCATTGCCCTGTGCCGCGACCACCAGCGTGCCAGCCGCAGTGAGGGCCGCAATGGCGGCGCGCTCCGTTTCGGTCCCCGCATCGAAGTCCGAACCCAACGAGGCGTTGACCACGTCGAGGCGGTCACTCGGATCGAGGTCGCCATCGGGGTCGGCGGCCCACTCGAGGGCAGGTAGGAGCAGGTCGGAGGCGCCGTCGCAGCCGAACACCTTGATGGCGTAGAGGCTCGCCTCCGGGGCCACGCCGGGCATGACCGAGAAGCCCGCCGGGTCGAGCGAGGCGGCGTAGGGTCCGGTGAACGCGGCGCCGCTCGACAGCACACCCACGCCAGCCGCGATACCCGCGACATGCGTCCCGTGGCCATTGCAGTCGACGGGGTCGTCGTCTGGGGTGGGGGTGAGGGCGCCCGCCACTCCGTTGGCGTCGTAGTTGTCACCCGCGAGGTCGATGCCGCCCAATACCTTGGTGGTGGGAAAGGTACCGGCCTCGATGATGGTGTGGTCGTCGGCTGCGTGCGCGCCAGGCGTGCCCGCGCCACCGAAGTCGGCGTGGAAGTAGTCGAGCCCGGTGTCGACGATGCCGATCCGGACGGATTCGCCGGTCCAGGGCGTCACTTGCTCCCATAGAGTCGGGGCGCCTACCAAGGGTACGGAGGACGCCAGTGAAGGCCTGAAGGTGGTCGGCGTCTCGAGGGTAGCGACACCCTCCAGGACCCTGACGCGGTCCACCACCGCAACGGGCAAGCGGACCTGGATGACGTTGGCTACGAGAACGGCGTCCGCGACGACTGTCGCGCCGAGCGCTTCGAGGCGATGGGAGAGGGCGGCGTGCGCCACACGAAGCTCCTCGGCTCGCCTCGCAACCCGAGCCCGACCGCGCCGGGAGGAGGGGGCTACACCCGCCGGCAGCGAAGCGAAGGCTCCGGGGCCATCGAGCACGACGTACCGCGAGATGGTCGCAACACTCCCGCGTGCAGGAGTCGGTGTACCTGCGTTGCCGTGCTGCTGTGTGACGGTCTTGGCTTGGTCGGGGTCGCCCGACGGGGATGCACACCCGACGAGGGCGACTACCGTGGTCGCGACCCCGACTTTCCTTATTCGGGAGGGGGGGCGCAGTTTCCGGTCAGCGTCGTCGGCGGGGGTCTCGGTCATTCCTCACTCCATGGGCGGCAGTTGGTGCCGCGACCCAACAAGCACCATCTGGACCACCACGAAAGTACGCATGGATAGCTATCCAGCTGTCACCTTCAGGTAGCGGTGGGCTCCGTATCCGGGCTTCGATAGACACCTCGAGGTGTCCATCAGCGACACCTCATGGGTGGCGTCGGCAACCTCCCGGCATGGGTCTGTGACGAACCTCGTCAACACGTCCCACCTTGGCCGCGCTGGAGCCTCGTGACCCTAGGGCTCGGGGACCGTGGGAGATTCATCACCTTCGGTCCGGTCTCCTTCCTCCCGTCGAATCACCCACGCGGCACTTGTACTTCCGCGTCTGCACCGTCGCGAATTGACGGTAGACGCTTGACCAACTATTCCTCCCCACATGGGGCGGAGAAGCCACGGGAGAGAGCGCCTGATTGCGTCCGCCATCCAAACGCTGTGGCAGTTCGGCTACCACGAGGCGACGGTCGATCGCATCTGCGCGAAGGCCGAGACGCGGAAGGGGAGCTTCCACTACTTCTTTGGAAGCAAAGACATCCTCGTCCGAACTGCGATCGAGCATGCGTGGGAAGAGCGACAGCTTCTACTCGACACCATCTTCTCGCCCCGAAAGGAGCCCATCGAGCGGCTGCGCGACAACTTTTCCACCATCGTACGCCGCCAGCGCGCCTTGCAGCGATTGCATGGTCGCGTTCTGGGCTGCTTCTTTACGACCCTGGGCTCGCAACTCGACGGTGCCGACCCCACCGTCAGCGAGCGGGCCAAGCACGCCCTGAGCACGTACGAGCGTTACTACGTCTCCGCCGTCTGTGAAGCCGTCGGGCGCGGGCAGGTGAAGGTCCACGATCCCGCACTCGCAGGGCGGACCCTCTGGTCGTTCACCTTGGGAACCCTGGCTGGCGCCCGGGTTATGGACGACCTGGCGATGGTGGAGGCGCTACCCCCGGTCGCGCTGGCCATGGTGGGGGCTTCAGTGGAGGAGGCCAGCGCGGCGTCATGACCCACGAGCCCTCATCATCGTCCTCGGTAGACAGTCATCCAAATAGAAGGTCATCGCGCGTCCGTGTGAGGGCCCTCGCCCTCACGGGTATCCTCGCCTTGGGGGCCGGCCTCCTCTTCCGTGGGTGGCCCCCACCCGCAGCGCGAGCCGCCCCGAAGGGTGCACCGTCCTCCGTGCAGGCCATTACCGTTGACATCGTGACGGTGAAGGCTGAGCGACACGCTTTCACGGTCATGGGCTCGGGGCAGCTCGCGCCCGCGGAAGAGGTTGATATCGTCAGCGAGCTCCCTCGTCGATTGGTGCGGATCCGTGCCGAGGAGGGAGCGACGGTGAAGAAGGGAGACGTCCTCTTCGAAGTTGACGGCACCGAGCTCGCCGCACGCTACCGGCGACTCAAGGTGCAGCGCGACCAGGCACATCGGGTTCTCGACCGACGAGAGAAGCTGGTCGCTGACCACAGGGGCGAGGTCACCCTCAGCCAACACGAGATGGATGTCACGCGAACCGATGCGGCGGCGCTCACGGCGCAGCTGCAAGAAGTAGCCGCGCAGCTGGCCAAGACGAAGATCCGCGCACCCTTCGACGGGGTACTCGGAGCGCGCCACGTCAGCGAGGGAGCATGGCTTACGTCCGACGTAGTCATTACAACGCTCTATGACACGCAGCACCTCAAGCTCGACTTCGAGCTGCCCGAGCGCTATGCCGCACACGTCGCGCCAGGCGCCCGCTTCACTTACTCGGTCGAAGGCGCACGCGGCGAGGGACGAGTCACGGTGGTCGAGCCGGCCATCGAGCGCACTTCGCGGAGTCTTCGTGTCCGAGGACGAATCGAGGCGCGTGACGACCTCGTTGCGGGCAGCTTCGCCTCCGTGGCGATGAGCTTTGCCGAGCGTGATGTGCTGTTTGTGCCGACCGTGGCCGTAGAAGCAACTCCCGGTGGGCATAGCCTGTGGGTGGTGCTCGATGGGCAAGCCCAGAAGCGTAGCGTGCGTATTGGGGAACGGACGCCGAAGGGGCTCGAGGTCGTAGAGGGCCTCAAGGAAGGAGAGCAGGTCATCACCACGAACTTGCTGCGCCTTTCTCCTGGAGCCGCCGTCCAGGCTACGCCGCCCTCCTGAGCCGATGACTCTCTCCGAGCTGACCCTCCGGCGCCCGGTCTTGGCCGTCGTGCTATCGATCAGCTTCGTGGTGCTCGGCATCGTCAGCCTACGGTCGATTGGTATCCGTGAGTACCCTGCGGTTGATCCTCCCATCGTCACCGTGACCACGAGCTACGCGGGCGCTGCGCCCGAGGTTATCGACGCCACCGTGACTGACCCACTAGAAGAGGTCATCAATGGGGTTCAAGGCATTCGCTCCATTTCCAGCACGTCGCGAGAGGGCCAGAGCATCATCACCATCGAGTTCGAGCTAGAGATCGACCTCGCCGAGGCAGCCAACGACGTTCGCGACAAGGTGGCTCAAGCACAGCGCGCTCTCCCGGCTGATATCGATCCACCGGTGGTGGAGAAGGCAGACGCGAATGCCTCTCCGATCATGTATGTGACCCTGGCCAGTGATACCCGCGATATCCTGGACGTAACGCAGACCGCCGACTCGATCATCAAGAGCCGCGTCGAGACCATTCCGGGCGTCGCCAGCGTTCGCATCTTCGGCGAGCAGCGCTACTCGATGCGCTTGGTCCTCGATCCTGCTCGCATGACCGGGCACGAAGTCACCACGGATGAGGTTGCAAGCGCCGTCGCGATGAATAGCGTCGACCTCCCCGCCGGCCGCATTCAAGGCGTCACGACTGAGGTCGGGATCCGCGCCGACTCTCGTCTGAGGACCCCCGAGGAGTTCGAGGCGATGGTCATCCGCACCGGCGGAGCGCGCCCGATACGACTCGGAGATGTGGGCCATGCCATGCTGGCACCCCAGGACGACCGCACCGGATTCTTCGAGCTCGGGCGGCAGCAGGTCGGCATCGCTGTCATTCCGCAACCGAACAGCAATGCGATCGCGATCGCCGACGAGTTCGCGCGGCGACTGCCGGGGATCGAGCGTGTCCTTCCGTCCGAGTACGAGATGATCGTGGGCTACGACTTCACGGTCTTCGTGCGCCGGTCCATCGACGAGGTCCAAGAGACGCTCATCATTGCCTTTCTCCTGGTCTCTCTCGTCATCTTCGGGTTCCTCCGCGATTGGCGAACGACCCTGGTGCCGGTCGTCGCCATTCCGGTCAGCATCATATCGAGCTTCTTCGTCGCGTGGGTTTTCGGCTTCACGGTGAACATTCTCACCTTGGTGGCGCTGGTCTTGGCCATCGGGCTGGTGTGTGACGACGCGATCGTCGTTCTGGAGAACATCTACAGCAAGATCGAAGCGGGAATGGCGCCTTTGGAGGCAGCCCTGCACGGGTCGAGAGAGGTCTACCTTGCCGTGGTCGCGACCACGGTAGCCCTGGTGGCCGTTTTCCTGCCTGTCGCCTTTCTGGATGGTGTCACGGGTCGACTGTTTCGCGAGTTCGGGATCCTCATCGCCTCATCGGTGGCCATCAGTTCGGTCGTCGCCCTTTCGCTGTCGCCTGTGATATGCCGCTACGTGCTCACCTCGCGAACTGAGAAGTTGGTTCCAGCGGGTGACGGAACCCTTCTTCGTGAGTCTGACGCGTGTCTACGGGTATACGCTCCGTGGTTTCATGCGCGTCCGATGGGTGTCGATTGTGCTCTTGGTAGCGGCTGGAGTCGCGGGTGCCTTTTTATATCAACGACTCCCGAAGGAGCTTGCTCCGCTGGAGGATCGTTCGAGTATTCGAGTGGCCGTTCGCGCCCCAGAGGGGTCGACCTTCGACTACACCGCGCGGGCCATGACCGACCTCGCCCAACGCCTCAAACGCGAAGTGCCCGAGATCAATCGCACCTATTCGATCGTTGGTCGCCGCGGGGAATCGCCGAATACGGGGGTCGCGCCGGTGTATCTCGTGGAACCGGACGAGCGCGGGCGAGCGCAGGTCGAGGTATTTCGAGACGTCGCGCGGATCGTAGGTGAGGTGCCGGAGTTGCGCGCCTTTGTGGGGCAGCCGCCGACCATTGGGAATCGGTTCTCTGGTCAACCGATACAGTATGTGATCCAGGCTCCTGATCTTCCGCAGCTCCTCGAGGTGCTACCGACTTTCATCGAGCAAGCGCGTGGACGAGCAGAGCTTCGGTTCGTCGACGCAGACCTACGGGTGAACCGGCCGGAACTCCGCTTAGCTATTGACCGTGACCGCGCGGCTGACCTCGGCATCCCCATCGAGAATGTCTCGCGGAGCCTTCAGCTCGCTTTCGGCGAGCAGAGGATCGGCTACTTCTTTCGTCAGGGAGATCAATTCGAAGTGATCGCTCAGGTGCCTCCCACAGCGCGCGACGAGCCGCGGGATGTCGTCCAGCTGCCTCTTCGAACAGGAACCGGGGAGCTCATTACCCTCGATCAGCTGGTCACGATGTCGGAGGCGACCGCGCCCACGGCACTGTACCGGTTCAATCGATATGTCTCAGCGACCATCAGCGGTAGCCCGGGAGATGGGTACGCTATGGGTGACAGCATTAAGGCGCTCGACGAAGTCGCGGAGAGCACGCTCCCCGACGGGTTCAGCACTGCGCTCACTGGGGAGGCCCGCGAGCTTGTCGATAGTTCGTCTAGTCTAGGGTTTGCCTTCATGCTGGCGTTGGTCTTCGCCTATCTCGCACTCGCGGCACAGTTTGACAGCTTTCGCGATCCCCTCATCGTATTCTTTTCGGTTCCGCTGGCCATGACGGGAGCTTTCGTCGCCCTATGGATGACCGGTATGTCGCTGAATGTATTCAGCCAGATCGGACTTATCATGCTCGTGGGTCTGGTCACCAAGAATGGGATCCTCATCGTCGAGTTCGCGAATCAGCAACGACGGGCAGGCCTAGACCGCCGTCAAGCCGCCATCGAGGCAGCTGCCGAGAGGCTGCGACCGGTGCTGATGACGGCGCTCTCCACGATTCTCGGCGTTCTTCCCATCGCGCTTTCGCTGGGCGCCTCGGCGGGGAGTCGACAATCGCTCGGGGTCGCCGTGGTCGGCGGTCTCCTATTCGGCACGCTCCTCACCTTGTACGTGGTGCCCGCGATGTACTCGTACCTTGCGAGCCAGACGACGGACGAGCCGATGGCTGCTGCAGCGGTGCAACACCACGCGTCGCAGTGAGCGCAGGTGTCCTCGCCTGCGACTCAGATCCAGTGGGTTCCGGCTGGTGTCACGGACCGGCCTATGAGAACGCGCTGAGACCGGCCAAGCGGGTCCACGCATGTCGGCGAAGCGGAGATGTACCCGGGACCGGCCAAGCGGAGCGCTCGCGGAGTTGGCTCTGGCTTCGCTTGGCGTCGTCAGTCACCCGCGATTGACCTTGGCGTGGCCTCCGGTTGGCTCTTCGCCTCAGCCGCCCTCGGTTGGCTCTGGCCTCGGTTGGCGTCGTCAGTCACCGTCGGTTGGCTTTGGCGTTCCGGCCTCGGTTGGCTCGGCCTCCGGTTGGCACTGGCCTCGGCTGGCATGGCCGGAACGTCCCAGGGGGGCTGTTGAACGTTCCAGGTTGCGTGGGATGACGCGAGTCTCCGCGAGATCGGCGTTGGCGGCCGGGCACAAGGCTTGCTGAGTGGCCGTGCATGTGGACCAAGAGCCTCGAGTACTGCGCTGCCCTCATCGCCATCATGGGCTGGGGCGTCGGTTGCGCCTCATCTACAGCCGACGACGCCCCATCGACCTCTGCAAGCGGCCAAGGGGGGGCCTCTGTGAGCAGTGGCAGCACGGGAGGGGGAGGCACCGTGGGGAGTGGTGGGGAAGGTGGCGGCGTCGGGGGCATGGGTGGCGCCGCACCAATGTGCTCCGAAGACCCGTGCAAGCTGACTTCGCCGCAGTGCGGCTGCTCCGACGGCGAGATGTGTACGCTTCGAATGGGCGAGCGCACCTGCGGCCCCGCGGGGACCGCCCAGCTCGGAGAACCCTGTAGCGCAACCCATTGGTGCGCTCCCGGCGGGCTCTGTTTCGGCCTAGGTTCCAATGTCCAAGGCCTGTGCCGCGCCTTCTGCGACGACGACACTGACTGCGCGAGCAGCCCGGGCGCAGGCTGCGCGCTACGGATCGGCACGAGCGGAGGCGGGGTCGCCGAAGACCGCGTCTGCTCAGAAGCGTGTCACATCGTGACGAACGATGGCTGCCCCGTAGAGGGGACCAAGTGCGTGGCCATCACCTCCACGAACACCGCGTGCGGCACGGCTGGAACCGGTGCTTTGGGCGACACTTGCACGGCGGGGTTCGACTGTGAGGTCGGCCTCGCATGCGCTCCCTCCCCCACGCAGCCCAACGCGCACGAGTGCATGCAGGTCACCACCATGTCCAATCCTCAGTGTCCCCAAGGAACGGCGCCGCAGAACGCAGGCGTCACCATCGGGAGCGTGACCTACCTCGTCTGCGTCCCCCAGTCCTGACCAGGAACCAGACTCATGACGCGAAGGCCGTAGAATCATGAACGCGGGTCCGTCTCGCCCTCGGGCTCAAAGGCGCTCGACGTCTGGAAGAGCGTCATCATCGAGGGTAACGGCGCCACCATTCGACGGACAGCCTGGTTCTGTGGCGGGTTACTCTACCCAAGCAGGACTTTAGTGCGACGCCAACCCATCCGGTGGCGACAGGTGGGGTCGCTGCCGGGTTTGTACCAAGCCGTAGCCGTGACGAGGACCAACGACACTGGCCACGCTCGCTCGGGATGCCCTGCGCGGCAGGTGCGCACGAACCCTGAGTCACTTCCAGCTACGGTCACTTGTACGAGTCGCGCAAGTTCTGACCCGTGGCTGGCGCCGCTTGGTCGCGCATCGGGACGCCGGCGTCCTCTTCCCGCGCTCAGAGCATAGCGATAGGCCCGTGAGATGCCTACGAACGCTTCAGCCGTCGGCGAAGCACGAGGGCCAAGGCGAGCCACAAACCCACCCCCACCATCGTATCCTGCGCTGTGGTCGATGCTGTCGTACAACCCTTGCGACAGCCACCACCATCGGTGGTTGGGCGGTTGTCTCCCGGGGAGGTTTGCCCTGGCTGATAGCCCGAAGGGTCGATGATGGTGTCGTCGTCATCGTCGTCGGGGGGAGGCGGTTCTGAACCAGGCCTGCTCACCTTGGCTTTGGTTTTGCCGATCGCCTCTTCCGGGTAGCAGAGGCCGGCCGGCCTGCACTCGGCCGGTGCCTCGCACGGACCGTCCTGACCGCAGATCTTGAGCTGGACCCATGCCTTCTTTGCCGGTCCAAAAGGCGCTGGGCTCGGTGGCTCCGCCAGGAGGTTGCCGGCCGGGGTAGGTCGTTGGGCACTCCAGCCCCATCCCGTCCAATGGAGCTTGCGGTACTCCTGGCAGGTGTCCACCTGCATGCATCGCTGACCCTCCTTGCAGCTGCTGTCGTCGCCGCATGCCGCCAGTACGCAGGTACCTCGGAGCTGGCCGCGGTACCCGGGCGCGCAATCGTCTGGCGCTTCTAGAACGCACTCGGGCCCGCTGTGACTGGTGACGCCCACCCTGCCGGGAGGACAGTCATCGGGCGCCGGAGGAACGGCGTCAGCGTGAGCCACGTCGACCACGAGCCCCAACGACAGGACGACGGACAGGGAC
>JAUHZF010000497.1 GCA_030426145.1 Polyangia bacterium | reverse complement strand
TCGACGCTGGGTTCGAGCTCGGCCCCGGCGTCGTTGCCCGGGCTGTTCCAGTCACGCACCACCACCGCGCCCGACAAGAATCGGTGCGGGCGCAGGGTGAGCCCGGTCGACACGCTGAACAACCGATGCAGCGCCGGCGTTTCACTGAACGACCACGCGAAGGTGTTGCCGAGGCTGAGGGCGTCCCCGAGCTGCACCGACTGCGACCATCGCAACCAGGTGTAGCGCTGTCCGTCGCCCGCGAGCGCGAAGGGGGTAGGTGCGGCGCCGGTGGGGTCCATGAGGTCGAGCTGGAGCCCGGTGGCCATGATCCAGAACGGGAGACCGATGCCGAAGGCGTAGCCGCGGTACGGCAGCTTCGCGCTATCCGGGGTGTAGACCACGGTCGCCCGAAGTTCGGGATCCGGGAGGTGAACCAGGTTGGCCGGATTGACCGAGATGGCCGACGCGTCGTCCGTCGCGGCCAAAGCCCGCCAGGGAACCGTCACCCCGTCGATGGGCCTCGGCACGGCCTCTTGGGCCGCCGCTTCTCCGGAGGCGGCCAGCGCCGCGACCACGGCCGCCGACGCGATCCACTTACTCGAGCCACGCATGCGGCCGCATGGTGCCACGCCCGCGGAATGTGAGCGAGTCAGTGGTGCGAGCAGAGCTCGAGAAGGAGCCTGGCCTCTTCGGCGTAGGCACGCTTCAGCTCCTTGAGGGCCATGCGCTCGACGAGCGGCCCCACGACCTTCAGCACCACCTTCAGGTCACCGGACACGGTGCGCCGGGTGCGGCCGTCGGACAGAGGGTCGAGGTGGTATTTGCCCTCCGCGTGAAAATGGCGACGCCACGGCGCTTCGGCGTCGACCTCGGGACGGGGCCAGATCGACCACGTGGCCTCGTGGTGCGAGCGGCGATAGGTCCAGCGCTCGTCCCACACCATCATCTCTTTGGTGACGGAGAAGCCGCGGAGGGCCTTGAGCGGCGCGCGCGCTTGAAAGCGCCAGACGCGGTGGAACCGATCGCCATCCACCTCGTGGGTCCGCGTCTCGACCGAAGCCAGCGACTCCATGGCGTCGCCGAGGAGCGGACCGAGATCCGGCGATAGAATCGCCAGCTCGAGCGCGTCGAGCGGCGCGTCGAGCTCGTGAGAGATGCTGAAATGCACGACCAGAGGCGACACTGTACGAACAGGGTCGTCACCGCAAGGGAAGCCAGCCCTCCCGCGCCAAGCGGTCGAGCGCCGCCAGCCCTCCTCGAAGTAGCGTCCGCGGGTCACTCCGCGAGCGACGCGGCGATGCGCCGGGCTTGCTCGGCCACCGCGGCGAGGTCTTCGTGACTCTTCACGGGCAAGAAGCGCGTGTTCTCGCCCTCGCGGGAGACGTGGGCGAAGCGCGGTCGCAGGGGCACGGTGATCTCACCGAGCAGGCGCTCGAACTGCACCGCAGGGCGTCCTTGCACGTCCTTGTTCACCCGCACGAAGGTCCAATCGAAGTCGAGATCGAGCAGGGCCTTGGCGTCGATGATGAAGGTATTGGTGTTGAACACCGGCACCTGGTCGGCGTCGAAGCCGAGCGGGAGGCGGAAGTGCTCGCAGATGATCGGCGCTCCGTCGTGGAGCACGGGGCCGCCTCCTTTGTCGCCCGCGTGTTTGTCCACCACCTCCACCGAGACCGGGGTGGCGGCGTCGGCGTGGGCGGCGAGGAGAGCCGGATCGACCCGAGCGCCGAGGTTGTCGATGTTGCTGATCCACACGTAGCGACCGCCACGGTCGACGAACTTCTCGAGCTGTCCCGAGGCGACGAGCGCGCTGGGGAGATCGCCGTGGCCCGTGGCGTAGACGCTGGGCTGCCCGTCGTCGTCGAGCCACAAGCGCGGTGCGTCGTCGGCGAGGCGAAGGGAGACGTGCTGCTCGAAGGTCGCCGCGGCGTTTTCGTGCCCACCGTCACGCAGGGCGGCGCGGATGGGTCCGTCGGTGGGCTCGCTGGTCATGAGCCATAGCGGAACCGGGCGGCCGTGGCGCCGCGCGAGGGCAGCCATCTCCGTCAGACGCAGGTCGAGGAACGTCCGACCGTCGACCACGTCGACGAGCGACTTCACCACGCCCCCCATCCGGGTGGCCATGCCGCCGGCGAGCACACATACGGCGAGCTGTCCCGCGGCGAGAATCGCTTCCCCGCGTTTGGTGAGGTCCGCGTGCTCGTCCGAGCCAGGGGCTGGGAGGGATGCCAGGTCGCCCGCTGGAACCGGCTTCACCTCCCCCGTGATCCGGTTGCGCGCGTCGGCAGACCGGTCGTCCGCGGCCCAGGCTACGAGTTGAGCCGGGTCGAAACCGCGCTTGGCGAGACGGTCACGCAGGGACGACGGCAGGGCATCGAGCTGCTCCTCGAGGGTGGATTGCGAGGCGAGGTCCATCGCGGCCAGGGGAACGGCTCCGGCCCGGGAGGTCAACCGGAGGGTGGATTCCGCCTCCCTCGGACGTACCATGCCGACATGGATTCATCACCGCAGGAGGTACCCGCTCGGTTCGGGATCCAACCTCACGCGCTGACCAAGACCGCGAACCGCTACCTGGCCATCTCCGCGGGGGCGGCCGCGCTGAGCGTTGCCGGTGCGGCGACCTCGTTGTGGGCGGCTCCGGTGATGTTCGGTCCCCTCGCCGGGTGGCTCGCCTTCGTGGGGTTTCGGGTCCGCCGCGACGGCGCGGCCGTGCAGATCATCAACCGCGCGTTTCACGCCGTGGTGACAGGCGAGACCGACGACGCACGCTTGCTCCACCGCATCGCCGAGCAACACCCGATGGGCCCCGCCGCCCAGCGGGCCATCACCATCCAGCGCGCCATCATGGCGCTGCGCGATGGTGACCTCGACGCGGCGCGTCGACGTTGCGACGAGGCGCTCGAGAGCCCCACGTCCCCCCTCACGCAGCAGGCCGAGGAGGTGCAGCTGGTGTCGAGCCACGGGCTACGGGCACTCGTGCTCGCCGCACAGGGCGACGCTGATGGTGCCCTGCGCGAGGTCCACATCGTCCGCGCAGATCCAGCCCCGAGCCCCGACGCCCTCGCCCGGGCCGAGCTCGGCGTCGCGTTGGTGCTGCAACGGGCGGGCAAGCGCGACGAGCTCCGCCAGCACCTCGCCGCACATCGCCACGTGTTGCAAAACCACACCGCGCCCCGCGAGCGCGCCATCTTCCGTGGCCTGGAACGCATGCTCCAGTCCAAGGCGCAGTCGATCTACCGCAAGCCCGCCGAGGCCGAGGCGCCCCCCCCCGACGACTGGATCGCCAAGGTGGTGCCCGAGATCGCCGACTTCGTGCGCCAGCGAGAAGACGCTGAGCCCCTCCCGGAAGGCCCCACCGAGGTGCCCCTCGAGGGGCTGCCCGAAGCACAGCGCAAACGCGAAGCCGACCGCTTCGACGCGAGCAAGCCGAGCCGCAAAGAGGTCCGACAGCGCCAGAAGGCGCCCACGCTAGTCCTGTGGATCGTGCTCGTGTTGATCCTCGTCGCCCTGTACATGCTCTTGCCGGATGAGGGTGGCCCCGGCTTCGGCAACCTCGACATGAGCGAGTTCGCACTCGTGATCGCGGTCTTCTTCCAGGTGCTGTTCATGAGTGTGATCACGATCACGCTGCGACGGCACGACCGCCTGGGTCGTCGGCTGGTGGCGGCGATCGCCCGCCGAGCGCGCGGTGACCACGACGATGCGGCCACCGAGCTGAAGGAGCTCGCCGAGCTCCCCGCGGCCAACACCGCGGCCGCCGCCCATCAGGAGCTCGCGAGCATGGCGCTCCGAGAGGGCGACCTCAACCGTGCGCTGCACCACGTCGACCTCGGCCTCGGCCGGCTGACCGCCTACCAGCGCGACATCGGATCCGACATCCTCGTGCCATCTCTGTTGGCCGAACGCGCCGTGCTCTTGGCCGCCCAAGGTCAGCGGGACCCGGCACGGGCGGCGCTCACCGTCGTGTTCGAGCGGCACCCGTCTTTTCCCTACGCCGACCGTGCCAAGCGCCGCCTCGCCCTCTTCGACGCGGCCCATCGCGGCGACGTCGAGACCCTGGCTCGCCTGGGCCAAGCGTCTTCCGAGACCGGTCTCGGGGCGCGCGAGGAGCTTCTGCTCGACCTCGCGCGCGCGACCTTGAGCCCCGGGTCGATGCGCCCTGGTGAGCGCGAACGCCTCGCTGAAGCCGTTGAAGACGACGGCGTCGATCGGGCCTGGGTGCAACGCCTGGCGCCAGAGGTGCTCCGCGCCTTCGAAGGCGCCAGCGCGGAGCCGGGGCGCGTCTAGGGGTAACCGTATTCAGCCGTCGGCGGTGACGACGAGGTCGTCACGATGGATGAGGGGCCCCTCTTCGCCACGCTGGCCACAGCGTCGTGCCGCTTCGTGGGACGAGAGCCGCGCCAAACCCCGCGCGACCTCCGTGCCCTCGCGATCGACGACCGCGATCATGTCTCCCACCTCGAACTGGCCGCGGATCCCCAACACGCCCACGGGGAGGATGCTTCGACCCTTCTCGATGATGGCCACCTTGGCTCCATCGTCGACGAGGGCCACGCCGCGCGGGCGGAGCGTATAAGCGATCCAGTGCTTGCGCCCGCTGAGGCGGCGCTCCTGGGCCGCGATGAGGGTGCCGAGATCTTCGCCGGCCATCAGCCGAGACAGCACCCGCGGCGCGCGGGCAGAAGCGATGACGACGTCGGCCCCGGCCAGCGTTCCGCGACGGGCCGACTCGAGCTTGCTCCCCATGCCGCCGCGACCGACGGTGGACGTGCTGGCGCGGACGAAGGGCACCAGCTCGTCGACCGACGCAGCCTGCGTCACGCGCTCGCCGTCGTGATCGAGCACGCCGTCGACGTCGGAGAGGAGCACGAGGAGATCGCCGTCGCAGAGCGGGGTGACCATGGCCGCGAGCTCGTCGTTGTCGCCGAAGCGGATCTCGTCGACGGCCACCGCGTCGTTCTCGTTGATCACGGGGACCGCGCCGAGCTCGAGGAGCTTGGTGAGGGTGGCGCGGGCGTTGTTGGCCCGGGTTCGGCTGGAGAGGTCGGCATGCGAGAGCAGCACCTGAGCCGCTGCGCGCTCGTGCTTGGAGAAAGCCTCGCCCCAACGCTGAATCAGGTCGCCTTGGCCCGCGGCCGCGGCGGCCTGGAGGGCAGCCATCGCGCGGGGGCGGCGCGCCATGCCGAGCCGCGCCATGCCCATGGCGATGGCACCGCTCGAGACCAGCACGACCCGGCGCCCCCGTCGGCCGTCCATGGTTTCGACGATGTCGGTGGCGAGCTCGCCGATGGTCTCGGGCCGCTCGGCCAGCACCGCCGAGCCGACCTTGACCACGATCCTTCGCCGCCCGGAGAGCCGGCGCCGGTCGCTCACGACTCGCGCATCTCGGGGTGGGTCTCGACGATCTCGTCGAAGGCCGCGTCGAGCCTTCGCGTGATGTAGCTGGGCACGCTCGAGGTCCCGAGAATGATGGTGTCGATCCAACGGGTGAACTCGTCCCGCATGTCTTCGGCCGGCTCGGGCAGCATGAGGGGGTTGGGCTTCACCGACGGGTAGATGGCACGCACCACGGAGGTATCGATGGCGGCCCGCACCCGGAGCGCTTCAGGCTCGAGGATGCGGTGGCTGCGAAGCTGTCGGATCTCTCCGAGGTAACGATCGAGGAGGTGGCCCAAGGCGTAGACCTCGAGCGAACGCGCCACCGCGCTGAGGGGCCCGAGCGGCCCGAGGCGCTTGAGGATGCGCCGGGCGAAGAGCTCGACGCCCTTGCGCAGCATGTCGCGCATGGCGTCCTGGGTCCCGGGCGAAGCCATGGCGTCTCGGGCGTCGGAGGAGAGAACCAGGCCGTGGCGGCTCACCACCTCGTGCGCGAGCGCGCCTCGTTCTGCTACGAGACCGTGTTCTCGCACCCGTCCAAGGTCGACTTCGTGGCTCGGGCCAAGGCGCTCGGCTACGAGGTCGTGCTCG
>JAUHZF010000086.1 GCA_030426145.1 Polyangia bacterium | reverse complement strand
AATGGAGGACCTGCCAGAGGTTCCCGCCAACAGTGCCGATTCCACTGCCGAAGTCGAAACCATAAAGGCAGAAGAGAACTGGCAGTCGAGTTCCATGGAACGCATGCAGGACGGCGGCTGGAACGGCGAAGGACGGACCAGCGACGACTACGCCGATCAAAGCGGCGAGACACTGCGCGATCACCTGCTCTGGCAGCTGCAGATGAGCGACTTCGTCGACACCGAGAAACATTTCGCGCTGCTCGTGATCGGCAACCTCGACGACCGCGGCTACCTCGACCTCGAGGGTGGCGTCGGCCCCGACGGCGAGAAGCTCCGTGACCTCACCATCGAAGACCTCGCGCACGAGGCGGGCCTCGACCCCGAGGACGCCGAAGAGGTGCTCGCGCTCATCCAACGCTTCGATCCCGTCGGCGTCGCCGCCCGTAGCCTGCAGGAGTGCCTGCTCGTCCAGGCCGAGGTCCTCGGCTTCGACGAGATCGACAAGGCGATCATCACCAACCACCTCAAGGACGTCGAGCGGCGCAACCTCAACGCCATCGTCAAAGCCCTCGAGGAGCCGCTCGAAGAGATCATCGAGTCGGTGCAAGAGATCCAGAAGCTCGAGAGCGTGCCGGCCCGGAACTTCTCCGAGGTCGACGAGCGCTCCATCGCCATCACGCCCGACGTCTTCGTCCTCAAGGACGGCGACAAGTTCGTGGTCAGCGACAACGACCGCGGGATGCAGCGGCTCTACATCAACGAGTCGCTGGTCAAGCGCATGATGAGCGACCCGAAGGCGAAGGACTTCATCAACGACAAGCTGCGCTCGGCGCAGTGGCTCATCCGGGCGATCGAGCAGCGTCGGCGCACCATCATCAAGGTGACCGAGTGCATCGTCGAGAAGCAGCGCGACTTCCTCGAGAAGGGCGTCGCCCACCTCAAGCCGATGATCCTTCGCGACGTCGCCGAGTCGGTGGGCATGCACGAGTCGACCATCTCGCGCGTGACCTCGAACAAGTACGTTCACACGCCGCAGGGGCTCTTCGAGCTGAAGTACTTCTTCAACTCCTCCATCTCGCGCGTGGGTGAGGCCGACATCGCCTCCGAGAGCGTGAAGCAGGCCATCAAGCAGATCATCGCCGAGGAGAACAAAGACAAGCCCCTCAGCGACCAGGCCATCGTCAAGAAGCTCAAGGCCGACAGCGGGATCAAAATCGCCCGCCGCACGGTCGCGAAGTACCGCGAGATGCTGGGCATCCTGTCATCCGCCAAGCGCAAGAAGCTCTTCTGAGCCCGGAGCCGGAGAACACCAAAGCATGTCTCGACGTCTCGCATCGTCCTTCGTGGTCACCGTCGCCGTGAGCGCGCTCGCAGGCTGTGGAGCCGAGCGCACCAGCAATCCGCCGCCGCCCGAGATCACCCACAACCCACCCATGCCCGTCGAAGAGCCGACCAGCGTGGAGGTGGAGCCGCAGCCCCCTGAGGTGCCGGAGAACACCCCGGAGACGGCGCCGGACCCGGAGGTGACGGAGACGTCCAACCCGCCAGGTCCGCAGCCGGAGCTGCCCCCGGCCGAGCCGGGTGCCCGCGTCACCAAGCGTCCCGACGGCACCTGCTGGGTCTACCCCAAGGTCAACTGCCCCAAGGGCACCCCGGACCACCCGCCCCCGACCTGCAACCCGCCGCCCCCGCGCCAGGTCGCCTGCACCGAAGACCAGTAGCTCTACACGGGAGCGCCGGCTTCGATGATGGGGCGGAGGTAGGCGTGTTTACCCACGCTGACGCCGTTGCTCCGAAGGATGTTGTAGGCGGTCACCACGTGGAACAGCAGGTTGGGGAGCGCGAAGTTGCTGAGATAGGAGCGGCCGGTGAGCGAGACCGGCTGCTTGGCGAGCTTGGCCGTGAGCACCTCCGCCTCGGTGGCGGCGATGGCGACGGGGTCGGCTTCGAGCACGTAGGCGATCGTCTCGTCGAGGTGCCGTCTCAGTGCACCCAGCGTCGCCTCTGGCCGCTTGGGGTCGTGGATCTCCTTGCCGGACAGGCGATCGACGCAGCGTCGCGCCACGTTGCAGGCCTGGGGCACCTGCCGCCAGAGGGGGAACATGTCCGCGTAGAGCTGCGCCTCGAGGAGCGCGTCGACGTCGCTTCCGTTGTCCGCCGCGTGGGTCTCCGCCGCGGCGAGGATGTGCCTCATCGCTTCCAGCCCGCCCACCAACCCGGCCCGCACCGCACCCGCAAAGTCGTTCATGCTCCCCCCAATGTGCAACGCCCGGCGCCGGGGCGAAAGCGATCATCGATCGCTTTGCAGGCCTCTGCGTCGACGGTGGCGACCGGAAAGCGATCGATGATCGCTTTCCTCCCGAACGCTCAGTCGAGCAGGCTGTCGCCGGGGCCGGAAGCCATGCCGTCGGCCGCGCCGTAGGCGTCGACCATGGCCACCGTCTCTTCGAGAAGGGTGAGCACATCGGCCGCGATGCTCACCGGCGAACCGAGCGCCTCACCCTCGTGGTGCGCCTCCCACGCCGCCACCCAGCCGTCGTCGGTGTCGGTGCGGGCGCACAGATCGCGCAGCAGGGCGGCCTCGTCGGCGTCGTCGCCTTCGACGCCCACCGCCCCCATCACGGGCGGGAGCTGGTAGGCCACGATGGCCAGCCGGCGCACGACGTCCTCGAGCCTGGCTGCCACGGCGGCCGGCTCTCCCCACAGGATGCCCCGCAGCGCGCGGATGCCCACCCTCAGCTCGCGCTCGATGGCGAGACGGAGGAGGCGAGACGTGATCGGCACACTGTCGTAGGGCACGCGACCGTGCAGCAGGATGTGGCGGGTTCGTTGCTCGGCGAGCTCGAGGGCGAAGACGTCGGCCGCCCTCGGGAACTCGTTCGACGCGTAGATCGAGAGCTCGACCCCCGGCGGAAGATTGCGACCGAGGTTGGTCAGGGTCGCTACGTGGGTGTGGGCGAGAAGCACCACCAGGCGCAAGCGGGCCGCACCTGCGTGACGGCGAGGGGGCACAGCCTCGCCGACCAGGGCGATGCCCTTCACGTTCTCGCCACCGCCGTCGACGATGGCCCGTACGGCGGCCTCGACGGCGGCGCGATCGGATTCGGGCAGGGCGCTCAGTTCGGGCGACGGCACGGCGCCATGATAGGCCGCGCTTGGCCTGCGACATACCGAACTTGTCACCGCCCGTTTCGCTCGGCATGCAGGAGGGCATGGAGCTGACGGCCGAGGCGCTCTTTCGCCGCTATTTCTTGCCCCTCTACCCCCGCGACGTGGACCTGGCCACCGTGCGGGCAACCGACGCCAATCCGGCGAACAACCCGAAGATTCTCGCGCAACTCGACGCCATCGCGAGCACCTTCACCCAGGTTGCGCCTCGGGCCCTCGGTGTCGAGCTCGACCTCGACTTCAGCGATGCCTCCGTGCACCGGCTCGCGGCAGCCATCGATCGTGCGCGGCGCGATGCGCTTCTCGAGCCCACCGAGGGCGAGCCGGTCCCGCCGCTCGTACACCTGGTCACCCACGGCGCCGTCTACGTCGGGGCCTGTGTGGTGAAGAACCACGGCGGCACGTGGCGGGTACGGTCTCCCCTCTGGGAGTCGCGGGTCGAGCTGACCTCACGCGCCGGCACCGGTGAGCTCGCCGTGATGCAGTGGTGGCTCAAGTCGCTGAGCGACGACGAGATCGACGAGCCCCGTCTCGGTGACCGCTACCGGCTTCACGTCGAGGTCCCCTGCGCCGACCCCGATGCCCTCCCCGTCATCGCCGAACCCGGGCGCAAGCTCCCTCGCCTCAAGAAGGTGGATTACAGCAAGCTGCACCAGTACCTGAAGGCTCAGATCCCGGAGCTGCGCGGGGTGGGCGAGCACTTCCCGAGCCCCGAGGGATTCTCCAACCTCGGCTTCCACTGGCTCGATTTCATGCTCGTGGGCGGCGGTCGCATGCTGCTCATGCACGGCCCCACCGACCGGGGGGTGCACCTGTTCTGGCTCGACGCCAGCGGCTTCGCGGCGTCGGCCTTCTACCCGGCCGATGCTTTCCCCGCCCACATCGTGAAGGACGAAGGCGACCGCCTCGTGGTGCACGTACCCATTCTGGGCGAGCCGCAAACCCACGAGATGCTGTGGTCGGGGCCTGTGCAATCCGACGCCTCCAGCGGCTGACGGCTCGCCAGCGACGGGGCGGCGCGATAGCTTGCCAGCGTGCTCGCACCCGACGTCCGCTTCGAAGGCTTCACCCACCGCGACTGGCAGCGCATCGTCGACCTCTTCCGACCGGAGCGACCCGACCCCAAAGAGGCGGCCGGCACGGCCCCCGAGGGCTTCGTCATCGCAGTGCACGGGGGTGGGCGCCTCCGAAAGCTGGTGCACAGCCGGGTGGGCCGCCTGCGGCTCGATGATCTCGCCCCCGACTGGCCGCTGTCGGCCGAAGCCATCGCCCGCCGCCACGACGCGAGCTGGGCCCTCTCCATCGAGTCGGGCGCGCTCGAGGCCGTCATGGAGCGGCTCGGTGCTCGCCTTCGCCCCCACCACGACTGCAGCGAGCAGTGGCTGCTGCTCCTGAGCGGCCTGCAGGAACAACTTCGCACCGGCGGCCTCGACCTCTGGCCGCAACGGCTCTCGGGCATGCCCATGCCCACCGCGGCCATGATCGATGGCTCGATCGACACCGTCTGCCCGAAGGGCAAGACCATGCTCGTGGGTCTCTTCGACGGCGACGCGCTCTGGACCTCCATCGCGCTGCGGCGGGGAAGCGCCGGCTTCGACCTCATCCTCGGCCCCGATGCCGTGCGCGATCGGCTCGGGCTGCTCTCGGGCGACTTCCGGCGCGATCACCGCCACCTCGCGCGCGCCGTCACCGACCTCACCGGCCCCCTCGCCCTGGGCTGCTTCGCGGAGCATCAGACCTTCCGAGCCCTCGAGGTCGACCCCTCGCCCGGCGCCTGGGCCACCGCCGTCGCCGTGCGCGACGTCGTGCTCTCCCCGGTGCCGCCCGGCATGGCCGTGCCGCTCGGACTCGACGCAGGTCGGGCCGCCTTCTCGGCCCTGCGCCAGGTCGCGCAGCGCATGGCGCCCCCTGGCGTGCCCGCAGCCGACATCTTCGGACCCGCCCTCGACTCGATGATGGAGCTCGCCCTCGGGGGTCGGCCGGTCGAGGACGTGCTCGGGTTCCACCCTTTCGAGCTTCTGCGCAAGCTCTTGGTTCGCAACGACTGGCCGAGGCGCACCGAGCGGCCCCCTCGGCCTCGAGCATGATTCCGACCGCAACGAGCGCGGGCTGCGGCATCCTATGATGTGGAGCGCGCGCGCGAGCCATGGAACACCCCGACGCCAGGCCGGCATCTCCCATCGATGGCCGCTTCCACCTTCAGGAGGAAGCCGGGCGCGGCGGCATGGGCGTGGTGTGGAAGGCCTGGGATCAGGCGCACCAAGCCTGGGTCGCGGTGAAGGTCCTGCATGTCATGCGGCCCACGGTGACGGCGCGTTTCGACCGTGAGATCCGTCTCCTCGAGGGGATGCAGCATCCGTATGTGGTGCGGTACCAAGACCGTGGCCAGCTCCCAGACGGCCGACGTTACCTGGTGATGGAGTGGGTCGAGGGCGAGACGCTCGCGCAGCGCCTCCACCAGGGTGCACTCTCCCTCGACGAGGCCATCGAGCTCGGGCGAAAGCTCGCCTCGGCGCTCGGCGCAGCCCATCGCCAAGGGGTCGTGCACCGGGACTTCAAGCCGAGCAACGTGCTGCTCGTGGGTCACGACCTGCAGCAGCCGCGACTCCTCGACTTCGGCATCGCGCGCGATGTGGAGAGCCAAACCCACCTGACGGCCAGCGAAGCGATATTGGGCACCCCGGGCTACGTCGCTCCCGAGCAGGCCCGGTCGAGCCGGCTCGCCGACCCACGTGCCGACATCTACGCGCTTGGCGTCACCCTCTACGAGTGCATGACCGGCTGCCTTCCATTCGGGGGCGCAACGCCCATCGAGCGGCTCATGGCGCCGCTTCAGTCTCCCCCCACGCCGCTCCGCAACCTGCGGCCAGACGCTTCGCCCTATCTCGAGCAGATCTTCGATCGCATGTTGGCCCGCGATCCCAACCAGCGGCCCCAAGACGGTGACACCGCCGAGCGCTGGCTGGCCGCCGCCGCGACATCGCTGCACGGCGACACACCCATGGAGACGATGGCCGCGCTGCCCCCCATCGTCACCGGTGCGACGCCCAACCCCACCACTGCCCTTCCGTCGTTCCCGCCGCCCATGGGCTCGGTGCCCCCCAGCCACACGGCCATGGACATGGTCGACTCGCTGGACGTCGTGCCCACCCGGCGCCAGCCGCCGCGGACGAAGTCCCGCCCCTGGGCCTGGCTGGCCCTCGCCGTGCTCATGCTCGGCGTGGGCCTCGGCGGGGGCTACTGGCTCTCCCGCGATGGCCGCACCGCGAGCGCGCGCGTCGAAGACGACGAGCGCGCCCCGGACGACCGAGACGATCGCAAGGAGCGCAAGGAGCGCAAGGAGCGCAAGGAGCGAAAGAAGACCCGACGCTCACCGGTCTCACCGCCCAAGAAAGCGCGCACGCCGTCCGACGTGCCACACGACTACATGCCGAAGAAAGCCCTCTGTCCGGGCCGGCACTGCGAGCTCATACCCCGCAAGATGTGGGACGGCGTTCCCATCGAAAAGGCGCTCGCGTGGATCGACAAACGCGCCCTAGAGCACTACCCGAACGCGAAGATGGCCATGGCGGTCATGCCCGCGCTTCGCAACGGGATGGTCGAGCCACGAAACCTCGAACACAGCCACGTCATGGTGACCTACATCGCGGGGTCCAAGCGCGTGATGGCCCACTTCATGATGGCCCGGCTGTCGTTCAAAAAAGGAGGGGACGCGAAGTCCCTGAAAGCCGGCGCCGGCCCCTTGCCCAACTTCAATGCTTGCCCCATCGAGAAGGCCTATGGACTCGTGCACGGGAGCCTCGACGAAGCGTGGAAGACCGAAGGGGTCTCGATCCAGGCGACCTTCCTGAAGAACACGGCCTCCCCGTGGACGGCGGTATGGATCATCGACGAGGACTTCGTCGACATCTCCACCTGTCGCCGCTTCGTGATGAAGTAGCGCTACAGCGTGGTCTTCTGCACGAGCTGCAGCGCCGCCCGCAGGCGGTGTTCGTCGTCTTCGCGCACGCCGCGCTGAAGGTCGACGATGACGCCTTCCTGGTTGATGACCATCACCAAGGGCACGCTTCCGAAGGGGTCGTAGGCCATCGCGAAGCCCTTGTGCTCTTGGCCCCGCACGAGGGTGACCTGCAGCCCGTGTCGCTCCATGTAGGGCGCGACCTTGTGCCACGTCTCAGGCTCGTCGAGCGCCGCGCCGAGCACGAGCATGTCGCCCGCTTCTTCGGTCAGCGCCTTCTGCACGAGGGGCAGTTTCTGCTCACAGACGCCGCACCACGAGGCGAAGAACATCACCACGAAGGGCTTCTTGCCGACCACGTCGGCCGAGTCGATCGTGTCGCCCGCGACCGTGGTGAGACGGAAAGCCGGTACGACTTTGCCTGGCTCGATGGTCTGGATCTGCTTCTCGGAGGACGCCCCCATCCCCGGCGCTTGCTTGGCCGGCGGAGGACCGTACTCCTTGCGACCTTCGTCCTTCGACGCCTTCTCGTCGGGCGTCTCCGGTGGGGGCGTATCCTGCCCCGTACAGCCTACGAGAGAGCTCGCGGCGAGCGCGAGGACGAGAAGACGGGGCAGCGCGAACGTGACCATGTGAGACAGCCTACGATCGAACGGCCCCGAAGTTTCGTACCGAGCCCATCTCAGCCGTGGAAACGACCGCCGCGCTTGACGTGCTCGACGAGGGCGGGCGCGGGCGTGAAGCGGGCGCCGAACCGACCCTGGTAGGTCTCGAGCTTGGCCAGCACCTCATCGGCGCCGACCGCATCGAGGTATCGGAAGGGTCCACCACGGAAGGGCGGGAATCCGAGCCCGAAGATGGCGCCGATGTCGCCGTCGCGCGCGCTGCGGAGGATGCCGTCGCCCCAGCAGTGGAGCGCCTCGTTGATGAACTGCAGGTTGCACCGCTCGCGGATCTCGTCGCGGGAGACCGCCGGGGGCGCCTTGGGATCCGGCACGTCGAGGCCGAGGGCGGCGTAGACCGTCTCGTCGACCTCCTTGCCCTTCTTCTTCTTCTTGCGGCTGCCGTAGCGGTAGAAGCCACGCTCGTTCTTGCGGCCCTTGCGGCCGTCGTCGACGAGCCGCGTGATGGTCGGGGGCGGGGTGAGCCGCTCGCCGAACGCCTCGAGCATGACCGGGCCCACGTGGGCGGCGACGTCGATGCCCACCTCATCGATGAGGGCCATGGGTCCCACCGGCCAACCCCAGCTGACCATGGCGTCGTCGATGAACTCGACCGCAGCGCCCTCGGTGAGGATGTAGGCCGCCTCGTTCATGTAGGGCCCGAGGATGCGCGAGGTGTAGAAGCCCACCCCGTCGTTCACCACGATCACCGTCTTGCCCTGTCGTTTGCCCACGGCGACGGCCGTGGCGACCACCTCGTCACGCGTCTTCTCGGTGCGGATCACCTCCAGCAGCGGCATCTTGTGCACGGGGCTGAAGTAGTGCATCCCCACCACGTTCTCGGGCCGCTTGGCCGCCTCGGCGATGCGGCCGATGGGGATGGACGAGGTGTTGGACGCAAAGATGACGTCTTCGCCGAAGTTGTCCTCCACCTCCTTCAGGATGCGGTGCTTGAGCCCGAGGTCTTCGAAGACCGCCTCGATGACCAGCTGCACGTTGGCCATGCCGGAGTAGTCGGTGGTGCTGCTCATGCGGCTGAGGATCTCGATACGGTCCCCCTTGCCGATGTGGCGCTTCTTCACCCGGCCATCGACGATGTCGTGCACGTACTTGAGGCCGCGGCCGATCCCTTCGGCATCGCGGTCCTTCAAGCGCACCTGGTAGCCCTTGTCGATCGACACGTAGGTGATCCCCGCGCCCATGAGGCCGGCCCCGAGCATCGCGATCTTCTCGACCTTGCGCGGCTCGACGTCACCATCGACCCCGGGGTCCTTCTTGAGGGCCGTGGTCGCGAAGAAGATGCTGCGCAGGTTCGCGCTCACGTCGGTGTGCAGCAGGCGCCCGAAGAGCTCGCGCTCGAGCTTGCACGAAGCGGCCATGCCCTCCTCGGCGTGCTTCTCGAGCACGTCGACGATGGCTTCGGGGGCCGGGTAGTGGCCGTGGGTCTTCTTGCGGAAGGCCTTGCGCGCCTGCGAGAAGAGCACCTTGCGACCGATCGCATTCTCTTCGAGGGCGATCTTGGTGAGGCGTGCCTGGAGCTTCTCCTTGGCCTTTCGTGCGCCCTTGCCCTTCGAGAGCTTCAGCGCGTGCGCAACGGCGGTCTCGAGCAGGATAGGCCGCGCGACGACGTCGTCGACCACGCCGATCTTCTTCGCTTTCTTGGCGCGCATCTTCTTGCCCGTGAGGCCATGATCGAGCGCAACCTGCAGGCCGGCGATGTCGGCGAGCCGTTGCAACCCATTGGCGCCGGGCAGGAGGCCGAGCTGCACCTCGGGAAAGCTGAAGACGGCGTCCTCGCTGGCCACACGGCCGTGGCAAGCGAGCGAGACCTCCCAGCCCCCGCCGAGGGCCTGCCCAGCGACGGCGGCCACCACCGGCTTCTTGGAAGCGGCGAGGCGAAGGAGCATGTCGTGGCCCTTCTCGAGCATGGCCCGCGCGTCGTCTTCGCTCTTCAGGCTCGACAGCATGTTGATGTCGGCCCCCACGATGAAGTCCTTCTTGCCACTGGCGAGCACCGCGGCCCGGATGTCCGGGTTCTGCTCCACCTCGGCAAAGGCCTTCTCGAAAGCGGCCGTGAACTCCGGCCGCAGGGTGTTCATCGTCTCGCCAGGAAGGTCGTAGGTGAGGACGGCCACACCATCGGGCGTGACCTCGAAACCCAGCGGCCCCTTTTCGCCATTCATCTGCGTGCTCATGCGTTCTCCAGGACGACGGCGGCGCCGAGACCACCGGCCGCGCAGAGGGTGAGGAGGGCGCGCTCGCCATTGCGGCGCTTCAGCTCACGCAGGGTCGAGTTGACCATGCGTGCCCCCGTGGCCGCGAAGGGGTGGCCAATGGCGATCGATCCCCCGTTGACGTTGAACCGGGCGAGGTCGATCTCGCCGAGCGCTTTGCGACCACCGAGGTGTGCGTCGGCGAAGGACTGGCTCGCGAAGGCCTGGAGGTTCGATGCGACCTGGGCCGCGAAGGCCTCGTGCATGTCGACCAGATCGAAGTCCTGCAGGTTCATACCCACCTTCTCGAGCACCATCGGCGCCGCGAAAGCGGGCGCCTGAAGCAGCTGCCAGCCCGGATCGACGGCAGCGTAAGCCCACGCCTTGACGTAGCCGAGGGGCTCGAAGCCGAGCGCCTTGGCCTTGGACTCGCGCATCATGAGGAGCGCACTCGCGCCGTCGGTGAGCGGCGAGGCATTGCCCGCCGTGATGGTGCCGTGGGCGCGGTCGAAGGCCGGGCGCAGCTTGGCGAGGGCCTCCATCGTGGTGTCGCTGCGCACGAGGTTGTCGCGCTCGACGGGGGCATCGAAGCGCGGAGGCGGAATGACGGTCATCACCTCGGGCCCGAAGGTGCCACCATCCCACGCGGCCGCCGCCTTGGTGTGCGAAGCGAGGGCGATCTCGTCCTGCTGCTGACGGCTGATGCCGTTGAGCTTGGCCATCTTCTCGGCCGCGTCGCCCATCTGCTCGCCCGTGCTCGGCTCGCGGCTGAAGCCGGGAACCCCCGGAAACAGATCCTTGGCCGAGAGGCCCTTGAGGGCGTCGAGCCGCGCCGCCATCGACTTGGCCTTCTGCACCTTCATCAAGGCGTCGCGAAGCTTGGCCGAAACCTTGAGCGGGATGTCGGTGGTCGAGTCGGCGCCGCCCGCGATGCCCACGTCGTACTGCCCGGTGACGATGCCTTGGGCCACGTCGGTCATGGCCTGAATGCTCGTGGCGCAGGCGCGGCTCACGCTGTAGGCCTCGACCGTACGCGGCAGCCCCGCGCCGATGACCGTCTCGCGGGCGATGTTGAGCCAGTCGACCGTGGGCACCACCTGGCCGTAGACGCAGACGTCGACCTCCTGAGGATCGACCTCGCTGCGCTGCACCAGCTCTTTCACGCACGCGGCCGCGAGGTCGACGGTGCGGAGGCGCTTCAGCTCGGTGCCCGCCTTGGTGAATGGAGTGCGGAGCCCATCCACGATGGCGACGCGGTCGCCCTCGGGTTGCTCCAAGACCACGCCGCGCGCCTTGAAGGGCGTACCGGTGCCAGCTTCGCTGCTCATAGCGGCGATCTACGGCCCATGACGCACCGTGTCAAACCAAGACGTCAGTCGCAGGTCTTCGCCCCGGAGGCGGTGTCGGCCTTTTCGAGCGCGTCGTGATCGGCCTCGCAGTGGTTCACGCGATCGACCGATGGCCCCCACGGAGGCATGGCGCGCCAACCCGATCGCCGCCCGCGTCGCGCCTCGAAGAAAGGCGAACCATCGGCCTGGTGGTAACGCACGCTGAGAAACTTCTCCGTCGCGGTGACGATGGCGAAGCCGTTGCCGTAGCGCTCCATCATCGCGGGGTTGGTCGGGTTCTCCGAGGCGTCGTCGCACTTCGCCCCCGCGCCCGCGATCGCCTGGGCCATGGCCGTGCCGTAGACGTGTCCGAAGAACTGCATCGAGTGGTCGTGCCCCGACAGGTACAGGTGCGCGTGGGGCACCACGTGCTCCTGCATGAAGTGCCGGAAGCCACCGCCAGCCCACAAGCGGTAGCGGTCCCCTTCGAGATAGGTGCCCGCGTTGCCGTGCTGACCGTTCGACCGCACCGGGTGATGTCCGAAGGCGATGGTCCATGGCGTCTTCGCGGCCGCGATCGAGCGCTCGAAAGCCGTGAGCTCGTCGGGCTGCTTCTCGGGGTTGAGGCGTCTGACGAGGTAGTTGGTGTCGAGGCCGAAGAACGACGCGAGCGGCGTCTCGAACCGGTAGAAGTGCCGCCCTCCGTAGAGGTCGTCGCCCGGCCGATCGAACACCGCGAGCTGGGCCCCCGCCCGCTCGAGGTCGGGGAAAGCGGGGTTGTAGTCGTGGTTGCCCAGCACCAGGTACTTCGGCCCCTCGGGGTACTGGGCGAGCAGGCAAAGCAGTCGGCGCTCGTCTTCGACGAGGTGCTCGGGGCGCAACCCCTCCCAATAGAGGTTGTCGCCGAGCAAGATGGTGAAGTCACACCGCCCGGCGCACACCTCCCGCATGCGAAGGGCGATCTGACGCTGCACCGGGCCGTCGCGGCCGGTGTCGCCCACGACCGCGAAACGAAGCTCCGTCGGCGCGTTCACCGAGGGCGCGGTCTCGACGCCGACCTCGCGCCCCGGTGTCAGGGCGTCGACGGTCGTGGCGCAGCCTGCCAGGTGGAGACCGAGCAGGAGGGAGATCGGATGGACCCTCACGAGAGGGTCAATAGATCCAGAAGCTCACGTCGGCCACTGCAGCGGCGACGTTGGCCACGACGAAGAGCGCAACCAGCCCGCCGAAGATGTAGACGCGTCGCAAGGCGATGGGGTCGGTGCCGCCCCCCACGTCGAGCTGCACCGACGGCAACCGAAGCGGCTCGGCTTCGACCACCCGCGTGCCGGCGATCTTGTCGCGCAGACTCTGTCCCGAGGAGGCTGCCATTTGAAGGGTGCCCGCGCCCACGAGCACGAGGCCCGCCGCGACGCCCATCACCACGCGGCTGGGGATGGCAGCGAAGAAGGCGGCCGCGGTGAGGGGTTTGATCGCCACGGCGGCCGCCACCCCGAGGGGGATGAGGGCGAAGATCCAGCTCCGCAACACGATGCCGCGCCAGAAGCCGGGCGCCTCTCCATCACGCTCGATGCGCGCGCCGAAGATGCGCTTGCCGATGGTCTGCCCGTGCACGCTCACCCAGTAGGTCTGGAGCACGAAGAGGCACGCGAGCAGCGACTCGGCGGCCACGAAGATGCCGAAGCCCTTGGTGGTCCAGCCCCCCTGCCAGGGTTCGGTGGGGCTGATGTCGGGCGAGTTGAAGAAGGTCGAGCCGAAGCTCGCATCGTGGAACGCGGCGATCTCCCCCGAGGTGAGCGCCACGAGGAACAGCGCGATGACGTAGAGGCCCACGTCGACGGCACCTGCCCGGAGTCGGGTCTGGAAGCTGGCGGCAGCGCCTTCGTCCTTACCCTTGGCGACCTTCTTGGCCTTGCGCTTGCCGGGCTCTCCTTCACCGAACAAGCTCGCCTCGGGGTCGGTCCCGTATTCGGCAAAGATCTCGTCCGCAGCGTCGACGAGCGCGTCGAGGGCGGCTTCGTCGAAGCCGCTGTAGAGGGTGAGCGCCGCCGTCTTGCCGCGCACGCGAAGCCAAGCCTCGGGCACCTCCATGAGGCGGCGGCGAATCGCTTTGCGCAGCCACTTGGTGACCGTCTTGGGCTCGGCGCCATCGACCCAGAACGCCTCGCCGAAGTAGGGGTCCTTCTTGAAGGTGATGCCCTTGTTGTCGGCGGGTCGTCCGTCGACGATCGGCACGGGCTTGCAGGTGAAGCGCGGCGCCGGCTCGGCCAGCTTGAACAGGATGGTGACCTGATTGGTCGAGGTGATGGCGTCGGCCGCCCGCGCGACGAGGTAGGCCTGCTTGGACACGAGCACCACGTCGGCGACGCGTGAGCCGCCGCCCACCTCATTCACGAGGTCGTTGAAAACGCTTGGGATCGCGCGCACGTAGCGGCGCTTCACCTTGCCCTTGGCGTCGTGCAGGGGGCCGAGATAGTCGGCGATCCACCGGTCGAGCGTGGCGCGTAGACGGCGCTCCTCCGTGGTCGGCCACAGGCTGATCACCATGAGGCAGAAGAGGAAAACGAGGGGACCTGCGAACCAGAGCCAGCTCATGGCATCACCAAAGGGAAGGGCAGACGTATAGCGCGCCTGGCACCTTTTGCGTCACCCTTCCTCCAATTCGACGGCCCACTGTCCGATCTGCTCGCAGGCTTCGTCCACCAGATCGTCTGGGATCTTCACCTTCACCTTCACCGTCCCGCCGTCGGCCTCGAGCTTGGTGCCGCCGAGCAGCTGCTTGGCCTCCTTGGAGCTGGTGGGACCGATCGGCGACAGCCGCGCAATGCTGAGGAAGGAGTTGACCGCGCTCACAAAGCTCTTGGCGCCCTCGGGGTCGCCCAGGCCGATGTCTGCGTCGAGACGACCCGGCTCGAGACTACCCGTGACCTCGATCTCTCCTGCCCCGCTGAGGCTCAGCCCCGGGATCGCGTTGAGCTGCTTGGTGAGGCTCTCGGCCGCCTTCTTGGTGACCTGGGCGGAGATGGGCTTGTCGAGGGGAAGCTCGTAGTCCTTCCAATCCCCGCTGGTGCCGTCGACGTCGTCGAGCCGCGACTTGTCGGAGGAGAAGAGAATGGCCGCGTCCTCGGTCGACTGCGTGATGTAGATGCCGCTGTCTTTGTGTTGGATCACGAGCCTTCCGTCGTGCTCCTTGGGGGCGCCGAAGGCGTTGTCTTCGTCGTGGCTGTCGAGGGCCTGCACCACCGCATCCTGGGCGAGGCTCCCTCCCATGATGCCCACGAAGGACGGCTTGCCCTGGCTCACGTCGGTCACACACACGACGAGCTCTTTCAGGTGCTTGCGGGGATCGATCTTGGCCGCCACGAAGCGACTCACCTCGCCTGCGTTCTCGAGCTCGGTCGCCTTCTCCTCGATGGGCTCGACGATGTGCTTCTGCACCGCCTTGGCCTCGAGCAGCGACTCGACGTCGACCCGGATCACCACCTCGCAGCTGCCGGGTAGGTGCTCGCGCGCGACCGACTTGGTGCGCGAGCCCATCCAGAAGACGTAGGCGCCGACCCCGGCTCCGACGAGCACCAGCAGGCCGACCACCGCCGCCACGATGGCCCCTTTGCCGCCCTTGCGCCCACCTCTCGGCGGGCCGCCTTGCGCGCCGCCCTGCGTCGTCATAGGCCGCTTTGGTAGCAGAATCGCCCACCCCGGAGAAGAAGCCCCGACCATGTCCACGTCCCATGCCCGTCTACGCGACGCCCTCGTCGCCTTCGAGGCCGTGTCGCCGGCCGTGGTCGAGCGCATGCTCGAGCTGCTGGATCGCGGGCCCGAGGCTTTCGATCGCGCGGCTTTCGCGCCGGGGCACTTCACGGCGAGCGCCTTCGTGATCCGCCGTGATGAGCTCTTGCTCATCCACCACCGCAAGCTCGAGCTGTGGCTCCAGCCGGGCGGGCACATCGAGCCAGGCGACGACGATCCGTGGACCGCGGCGCGCCGGGAGCTGCGCGAAGAGACGGGGCTCAGCGTCGTGCGACCACTCGGCGCTGGTTTGCTCGACGTCGACATCCACGACATCCCCGCCCGGGGAGATGCGCCCGTGCACCAGCACTTCGATCTGCGCTTCGCCTTCGCCCTCGACGACCCGGACGCACGCGTGGTGGCGGCATCCGACGCAAAGGACGCACGCTGGGTCGCCCTCGACGCTCTCGCCGAGGTGCAGACCGACGACTCCGTACGCCGCACGGCGCGGCGCCTGGCCGCGCTCGTCTGAAGCCGGTCGCCGCCATCCGAGGGCGTCGACTTCACGGGGACCGGTACGGCCCACGATGGGGTCGAGGGTGGTGTCCGGGGCAACCGTGATTCTGACACCTCGATCGCCGGAGCATGACGATGCCAGCGTCAGGGGGCGAGGACGTAACAGCTGAGGTCGTCGGCGATCGTGAGCGGGCCGTCGAAAGAGGCTCGGATCGCCGCTTCGGACGCGTCGCGACGGTCGAGCGCCCGGCGCATGTTGTGACCGAGCACCAGAAGCCCGGGGCCAGCTTGGGCCGCCGTCTCCCCGATCTGCTCCGGTGTGGCGTGCAGATGCGCCAGCTGATCTGCCCCCTCCGGGATCGCGTGGTGCATGACCAGTGCGTCGGCCCCCTCGGCCATGGCTACGAACGGCGCGTTGTCGTCGGCGCTTTGATCGCCAGCAAAAGCGATGCGCACCCCCGCGACGGTCACGAGGTAACCCACCGCGGGGATGGTGCCGTGATGAACCCCCACCGCGTCGATCGCGAGATCACCCTCGTCGAGGATGCGCGACGGGGTCGTCGCCTCGGCGTCGACCACCGTGACCGGCAGTGGGAAGAGTGACGACCCATCGAGGTAGCCACTCAAGTACTTGAACGCCCCCACCTCCGGGTCGAGCAGCTGCTTCACGAAGTCGTCGGTGGCGGGGAACCGCTCGTTGCCCGAAGGCCCGAACAGCGGGAGCGGATCGCGACGGGGAGCGAAGTAGCCCGACTTGAGCAGCGGTGGCAGCCCGCCCGCGTGGTCAGCGTGCAGGTGGCTGATGGCGACCGCGTCCAGGTCCTCGAGGCGGGCGCCAGACTCGCCGAACCTCAGGAAGGTTCCGCCGCCCACGTCGACCAGCACGCGCGCTCGCCCCTCATGCCACACGAGGTAGCTCGAGCTCGCCCGTCCATCGTCGGCGATGGGCCCCCCCGACCCGAGCACCTGCAGCACGACCCGTCCCTCGAGACCACAGCGTGGCGCGCCTGACCCCGACGGCACCTGGGGCATCGAAGCCTCGTCGCAGGAGGGAAGCGCATGGGTCAGCACCCCGAACGCGAGCGTCATCAGGACGGCCTGGTGGACGTGGCGCCAACGACCGTGAGAATCCATGGCTCCCCTTAAGCCGCAGGGCGAGATCGGTTTCACATGGCCATGAAATGCCCCGTCGCCGTTTCGAGCGGGCCGGGGCTGATCTAGCCTCAGCCAACAGAGCATCCGGCGAAAAAGTGAGCCGTGACGGGGGGCCTAGGCGTTAGACATCACATGGGGAAGCTCGCAAAGCGCACCCGTGCGGCCGACGCGCCGCGGGGAGTCGTCCGGGTCCTTCCCTTCGAAGGGGACGACGACGCCCTCCTCCGGGGCCTGGTCGAGGGTCAGCCCATCGCCACCGCCGCCTTCTGCGACCGCTACTCCGACCACGTCAAACGCGTGCTCGGCCGCATCCTCGGAGCCGACTCCGAGCTGCTCGATCTTCACCAGGAAGTCTTCATGAAGGCCGTGCTCGCCGCGCCGAAGCTCGAGGATGCCCGCAATCTTCGCGGCTGGCTGACCGTCATCGCGGTGAACCGAGCCAAGACCGAGCTTCGAAAACGAGCGCGACGTCGTTGGTTCGGACTCGACCCCGGTGCCAAGGAGGCTCCGGAAGCACTTGCTCCTGGCGCCGACGCCGACGCGGCCGAGGCGCTGGCACGTACCTATCGGCTCCTCGACGAGATGGCGGCCGACGACCGGATCGCGTTCACGCTTCGCATCATCGACGGCATGGAGCTATCCGCCGTGGCTGCCGCCTGCAACGTCTCCCTCGCCACCATCAAGCGACGCCTTCAGCGAGCCCAGGGTCGATTCGTCCAGCGGGCGCGACGCGACGAGGTGCTGCGAGACTGGCTCCAACAAGGAGGGCGCTGGTCATGAAGCGGCTGGAACGGCTCACCGATGCCTTGCGCCACGAACAAGATGCGCAGCTCGACGCGATCGACGTCAGCCGGACGCGAGAGCTGCTGCTGAAGAAGCGCCCCCGTCCCGTGCGGAAGCTCCCTCTGCTGGTCGCCGCGGCGGCGATGGTCGTCGTCGCGCTCGCCTGGTGGGGTCGCGCCGCCCCGCCGGTGACCTTCACCGTCGCGGGCGTGGTTGGCCAACCAGGGGCTTGGGTCGCGGCGCGGGCTGAGCCGCTCGACGTCGCCTTCTCGGATGGCTCGCGGTTCGTGCTCCAGCCCGATTCCCGTGTCCGCGTCGACGAGACCACCGCCCACGGTGCGCGCGTCATCGTCGAGCGGGGCGGTCTCGATGCCGACGTTCAGCATCTCGAGGACGCGGCATGGGCCGTTCGCCTCGGGCCCTACGAGGTGCACGTGATCGGCACCCGCTTCACGGCGACGTGGAACGCCTCGGATGAACGGCTGCGCGTCGTGCTCCACGAGGGCTCGGTAGAGGTCGTCGGACCACACCTCGGTGACGGGATCCGCATGGTTCCCGGGCAGCGCTTGGAGGTCTCCCAGGGCAGTGGCGAGGTCGTGTTGCGCTCCCTCGACGGGCGTGCGGCGACCACCGCCGCCCCCATACCGTCGCAGATCCCGTCTTCTCGCCCGAGTGCTTCCGTCCCTGGCACTGCCGTCGTGGTGCCCGTGCCCCCTCGGGCCGCGACGACGGCGACAGCATCGACGAGCTCCGGTGCCCCCGACTGGCGCGCGCTCGCCGCCGAGCGCCGCTACAAAGACGCCATGGTGGCGGCCAAAGCGCACGGCATCGGCCGCCTCATGGCCGAGCTCGATGCAGGCTCCCTGCTGCAGCTCGCCGACGTCTCCCGGTTCGCCGGCGACGGCCCCACCGCCATCGCGCTTCTTCAGACGGTGCGCAGTCGCTTCGCGGGATCCACGTCCGCGGCACGCGCCGCTTTCCTCCTCGGCACCCTGTCACCCTCCGGCCCCGCCGCGGCCCAGTGGTTCACGACCTATGTCGCCGAGGCCCCAAGCGGTGCCCTCGTGCGTGAAGCGCGGGGCCGGATCATCGAAGCGCACGTCGCGGGGGGCTCGACCGCGGCCGCACGAGCTGCCGCCACGGCGTACCTGCAGAGCTATCCGCAGGGCCCCCATGCAGCCCTCGCACGGCGAACGTTGGGCCTGGCCGAGAGCCCATGAGGTGGACCGCCGCGGTGCTCTGCCTCCTGGCGGTGGCCATGTCGAGCGCGTCGGCCGTCGCCGACCCACCTGCACCTCCTCGGGTGGCCGTCACCGTGCAACGGGATGCCGCGCTCGAAGCGCGACTGCGCGACGAGCTCGACAGTGCGGGCTACCCCACAGTCTCGTTGGGCGAAGGGGATGTCGTCTCCTCCGACGACCTGGCCCTCGACGACGACATCGCCATCGTGCTCCTCGTGCACACCCATGCCGAGGGATACGAGGTCTGGCTTCAGGAGCCGGCGACCGGAAGCACGGTGATCCGAGAGGTCATGAACACGCTCGACCTCTCGGCGGTGGCCCTGCGCGCCGTCGAGCTCGTGCGCGTGGCCGTGCTCGAGCAGAAACGACGCGGCGCCCCCCCGGAAGCGCCGAACGACGGCCCGGCCCCCGCCAGTCCGCAACCCCCGGTACCGGTCGAGCCTGTGCCCCCACCAAGGCCGGCCCCCCAACCGGCTCCACCCCGAATGGCCTCGCCACCGGCGACCGCCCTGCCATCGCCCGTTCTCTACCCCTACCAACCCGAGCCTCCGGCCCCTCCCCCACTCGGCAGCGTCGAGCTGTGCACCGTCTGGTTTCACGACGTGCAAGGCGGCGACAGCTCCGCTGGCATCGAAGCATCGGGAGGCGTCTTCTACCCGCGCCGGCTCCAGACCCGCGTCCGCGCCCGTTACATGCTCTCCATGCCGACGCTCATCATGGGCGAGACCGGCACCATCGACACGAGCATGGGCCAAGTCGGGGCGTCGGTCGCGTTGCACTCGACCGACCCCGCCGCCATCGTCTCGCCATTCTTGGAGGCTGGCGTCGACTTCCTGTGGCTCTACGTCCGCGGAACCCCGAACCTGCCTTTGCTGCGGGGCTTGCGCAAGAACGCCTATGGCGCATATCCGCACGTGGGGCCGGGCATCAGCGTAGGAAGCGACGACTTCCCGTTGCGCCTGCGGGCTCACGTCTCCATCGGAGCCAACGTTCCCCGGCTGCGGCTCATCCTCCTAGACGAAGGCCAGACCTGGGGATGGCCGGTCGTCGAGGGTGCGCTCGGCGTTCAGTATCTCATTCCTTGAAATAGGTGAGCCGCCACGACCCATCCCAATCGTTGAAGGGTCATCGTGCAACAACGCTACCTCTCAGTCCCCGTATCTTTATTCGTCCTAGCTTCCTGCATCGCCATCGCTCCTTCGACGGGGTGTGACGGCAACCCGATCGCAGAGCAGTGCGGGCTCACCTGTCCTGACGAGGGCATCCTCGATGGCAACGCCGCGATATCAGGCGTTGCCAGCCTCGACTCCTTCTTCGGTGCCGTGGTCGACTTCCGTGGTGCCGCGCTGGGTGTGGAAGCTCAAATCCAGACCGAGGTCGATGCGCTCGCGGTGAGCGTGGGACTATCCGAAGGCGCTCCCATCGCGGATGTACGCGCGGCATTGCAGAATCATATCGCGGCCCATGTGGATGGCGGGCTCGCGGTCCGATATCAGCCCCCGGTGTGCGAAGCCTCGCTCGAAGTCGCTGCCTCCGCCGCCGCCGAGTGCGATGCCTCCGTCGACCCTGGCAGCGTCTCCGTCAGCTGCGAGGGCAAATGCACCATCGACGCGTCGGCCCAGGCGGAATGCAGTGCCAATGGCACGTTGAGCTGCCGAGGCGCCAAGGCCAGCTGTGACGGCCAATGTACGGGCCGGTGCTCGCTCGAGGTCGCTGCGAGCTGCGACGGCACCTGCAATGGAACATGCAATGGCACATGCACCGTGGTCGACGCCAACGGCAACTGCGCCGGCTCGTGCGACGGCGACTGCCAGGGCACGTGTGACCTCGCGGGCGGCGGAAGCTGCAGCGGCGTCTGCGAAGGCAGCTGCGAGTTCACCGCCCCGAGCTGCGACGCCTCGTTCGAGGCCCAATGTGAGGCGTCGGCGGAAGCCAACATCGAATGCAAGGGCGGCTGTGAGGGCGAGGTTCGCCCGCCAGAGGTGTCGGCCGAGTGCGAGGCGACCGTCGAAGCCAAAGCCGAGGCGAGCATCGAGTGCCGACCTCCATCGGTCGACGTGTCGTTCCAGTGGGCGGCCGGCGTAGACGCCGCAGCCCAAGCCGAGTTCAAGGCATGGGTCGGCAACCTGAAGGTCCGGTTCGGAGCCATCGTCGCGGCTGGAGCCAAGGCGGAGATCCTCATCGCTCTCGGGTCCGATCTCATCTCGTCGGCAGGTGGCGTCGTGACGGACGCCGCCACGCAACTCAGCGGGGAGGCAGATCTCGCACTCTCCATCGGGGCTGCCTGCGCTCTCGTCGAGTTGCCCAACGTCGCGACGGCTCTCGAGGGCTCGGTCGACGGCGTGACCACCTCGTTCACAGCCGTAGGCGAGGTCACCGCCGCCCTCGGCGGCTAGCGCGGGTTTACGACCATGGTCGCGGCCGCCCGCCGCGACCTCTTGCCGGCCGCAGACCCCGTTCGCGCGGAAAGCAGGCGATATGGCCTCTCGCTCATCGCGCACCATCGCATGGGCGCGATGCTCCAGGTGACCGCGCGGCCGTTTCGCTGAGATTCGACTCCGCCGCGTCACCACGCGGTCGCCCGGGTCACGCCCCTTTGCTACCGTCAGGGGGTAGCTTGACATGGCCTTCTCGAGAAACCCTCTCGGGCATCGCCTCGGGTGGCACGCCTTCCTCGCGGGCCTACTCGTGGCCTGTGTGCCCGCCGCATCTGCGCCCACCTCGGTGACGACGGCTCCGACGGCGCTCCCCGACACCAGCGTGCAAGACGCATCGGGCCAACCGACGACCCTGCGACGTTGGGGCTCGGGCAAAGTCATGGTCATCGACCTGTGGGCGACCTGGTGTGACGCCTGCCGCGACACGACCGCACGCGTCGAACGCCTCGCCGCCTCCGGGCACGGCGACGATCTCGTCACCGTTGGGCTCGACGTTGGCGAGGACCCCGCCGTCGCCAAGCGGTTCCTCGCCTCACGTCCATCGAAGCTCGACATTCTGTTCGACCCCGAATTCCACTTCAGCGATGCGCTCGGCATCGACGAAGTGCCGATGGTGTTGGTCGTGGACCGACAGGGCAACATCGTCCAGCGCGGAAAGACGTTGGATGCGCCCATGCTGGCCAAGGTCAAGACCTTGCTCGAGGAACAACCATGACGCCTTCCTTGCTTCGCCTGTTGCTCGTCACACTCGCCGCCACCCAGGTCGGGTGTGTCGTCGTGCCTCAGAACCGGAGACGGCACCTCGCCGACCCCACGATGAAGATGCAGGACAACGCGCTCGAGGACCGCGCGCGGAGCAAGCTCTACAACTCCCGCGAGGCATCCGCGGGCGGCAATGGTCGTTCGGCGGGCGGCGGCTGTGCGTGCGGCAACTAGCATCCTGATTCTGCTCAGCCTCGCGAGCGGGAATGTCTGGGCCGCCCCATCCGAGCCCACCCAAGAGGAGGCGACCGTGCTCGACGAGGAGGCGATCCTCGGCGACGACGAAGAGAGCGGATGGAGCGTGTCCGACCTGGCGTTGCGAACGACCCTCTACATTCAGAACGGCGAGGGGTACCAGTCGCAGGCCGGTCCCCTCGAGGGCCCCGGCAGCGAGGATACGTGGATCGGACGGCCGGAGATCAAGGTCGGGCTCCGGCAATCGCCGAACATTCAGCACGACATCTTTCTCTCGATGGACGTGGTCACGGCGGCATCGCCCGACGCCCTCGACCTGGTGACGGCCGCCTCGCGGGTGAACGAAGGAACGACCCTCGACATCAACTCGTCGTTTCGCAGCGACGCGACCACGACGTACACCACGCGGGTCGGCGGCCACCACGAGGAGCAGTTCGCTTCGTTCTTCTGCGGCGCGGGCTACGTCGGTGAGCTCTACGACGCCAACACGGTGGTCAGCTTCAACGCAAACCTGACCATGGACGGGTTCGACGACCTCACCATCCGAGGTCGAGATCTCGGCTATCTCTCGAGAGGCAACGTCAACGTCAACGCCGGACTGACCCAGGTCTTGTCACCCACCACCCTCTTCGACGGCTCCCTGGGGTTCACCTACCAATTCGGTACGCTTCAGAACACCTGGAACTCGGTGCCCTACGCCACCGGTGACGCCACCTCGCCCACGCGGCGCACGAACGAGGTCTTCCCCACGCGTCGCTTCAGGTTCGCCGCCCGCGGACGCCTGTCGCAACACATCCCCGCCATCAAGGGCACGGCGAAGGCGGGCTACCGCTTCTACGTGGACAGCTTCGACGTCAAGGGCCACACCCTCGACGTCGCCTATTACCAGTACCTGGTCGAGTACCTCTTCGTTCGCGCCAGCTACCGGCTCTACCAGCAGAACGCGGTCGACTTCTTCGCCCCGATCGTCGGCGCCGACATCCCCAAGTACCGAACCGCCGACTCCGACCTCGCTGCACTCTGGGGCCACGAATGGGGACTCAAGCTGGTCTTGCTCCACAGCCTCATCCCGCCCCGCGACGACCACGACGACACGATCGATGTGGGGATCTACCGCTACCAGCGGACGAATGGTCTCTCCATCAACTACATCTCCTTGGGCTACGCACGGAAGTTCTGATGAAGCACGTCATGCTCGCCGCCCTCACGCTGCTGGGCGCCATGTCTCACCTGTGCGGTTGCCAGGACCATCAGGCTGGGGCTGAGCCTTGTACCGGTCCGACCTGCGCCTGCGAAGGTGACGTGCCTTGCCAGCTCGCGTGTGAGGGCCCCGGGTGCGCGTTCTCGTGCCCGCCCAACGGCCAATGCGGCTTCTTCTGTGAAGAGGGCGGATGCGAAGCGGTCTGCGACCGCTCTAGCCATTGCGAGCTCGACTGTCCTGCCGGAGGCTGCACGCTGCGGTGTGTCGAGTCCGGCACGTGTGTGCTTCATCGGTGCCGCGACGCCACCCCTGCGTGCGTGACGGAGTGCGACGAGGGCGCGCACTGCATCGACGACGAGAACCTCTGATTCGATGGGGGGCTCAGCCCGACCAGGGTCCGACCAAGAGAAGCGCCGCGGCGGCCAGGGCCACCACCGCCACCGCGATGAGGAAGAGGGCGAGACCACTTCCTTGATGGCTCTTCTGGCTGCTCGTGGACGCCGTTCGCGGCGGAGAGATGGGCGCGGCCGACGGCTGCGAGATCGAGAGGTGGGGGGACGAGATGCTCGACGACGAGAGACTGGGAGAGGAGCCGCTCGCCAACGGAGTCGCGGATGGCGAGGGCTGCTCTGCCGATGGCGATTGCACGCTCCCCGGAACCGGCGTGAGCGCCTTGGTCTCCGCGTCGAGCGCCTTGCGGAGCTGGCCGTCCGACATGTTGAGCGTCTTCGCCTCGTCGTCGGCGACGGCGCGACGAACGGCATCGATGATCCTCCGGCCCTCTTCGTTCGCCTCCGCCCCGTCCATCAAGAGGGTTCCCGTTTCGGTGGAGGCGGGTGGCTCGACGGAAGAGGTGGGAGCAGATGGCGGCGGTTCGACGGAGCTGTGGGGTGGGCCGCTCGAGGGTGTGGCCGGCGCCGCCAACAGCACCGAGACGCCGTCGCTCGGGAGGTTGGCCCGCACCTCAGCCAGGTGTGCGGCCATGGCCGCGGCGTCGCCGTAGCGGTCGCTGAGGAGCTTCTGGGTGGCACGGTCGATGACCGGCCAGAGGGGCGAGCTTCGCACCGAATCGTCGAAGGCGAGGGGCCCGTCCGAGATGTGCGCCATGTAGACGTCGATGAGCGCGTTGCCCCTGATGGCGCGCTGGCCCGACACCAGCTCGGCCATGACCAAACCGAGCGAGTAGAGGTCCGTGGCCGGCACCACGCCCGTACCGCGCACTTGCTCGGGTGCCATGTAGTGCGGGGTCCCGATCATCTGCCCGGCTTCGGTGAGCTGCGTACCCCCCGCTTCTTCGCCCGACACGGCCTTGGCGATGCCGAAATCGAGAACCTTCGAGCCCCCACCGTCGAGCACGAAGATGTTCCCGGGCTTGATGTCGCGGTGGATGACCCCGAACGCGTGGGCCGCCTGGAGCGCGTCGAGCACGTCGGTCGCGATGGACGTCGCCTGGTGGTCGTTGAGGGGGCCCCGTGTCTTGATGATGCGGCTCATCGCCTCGCCCTTCAGAAGCTCGAAGGCGATGAAGGGCTGGCCGCGCTCGGTGTAACCGAAGTCGAAGAGCTCGACGATCTTGGGGTGGCGGAGCTTCTGAACCAGGGCCGCCTCGCGCCGGAACCGTTTCGAGTCCGTTTTCGCCGCCCCGTAGTTCTTGAGCAGGATCTTCAGGGCGACCGACTGCCCGGTCTCGAGCTGGGTCGCACGGTACACCGCGCCGAAGCCGCCCTTACCGACGACGCCGTCGATGCGGTACCGACCGGCGACGACGTCGCCGACCACGAGCTTCGGTTTGCGGGACGGAGCCACAGCTGAGCCAGCACATCATGGCACAGCCCACCCGGCGATGGGGCAAATGCCCAAGGACCCAACCGCGGAACGGGTTGGCCATTCGGCGGGGCTACTCGACCTTGGTCACCGGGAAGCTGCCAACGTCCGTTCGATCGAGCCAGGTGAAACCGTCGATGAGAACCGTCGAGTCACGCGCGGTGTTCGCGGTGTCGAAGATGAGGAATCGGATCTCGATGTCCCCCTCCTCGGCCAGCGGCACGATCGTCTCCAGCCACCCCGTGCTCGCGCCGCTGTCTGCGAACCCGGTGCCAGCCAGCAGGCCCGCTCCCTGCGAACAGTAGTTGTTCGGCAACGTGGGACAGCCGTCCATCAGCTCGCACAGGTTGGCCCAGAGGTCAGACGTGCTCTGCTCGCAGTGCGGGAAGGGGTCGAACGATACGCTCAGGGGCATGTGGTCCTTGCCGAAGACCATGTTGGCCGAAGCCCAACCGCCGGGCTTGGGCTCGATGAGCGCGAGGAACTGATCGACGAAGGGCGAGCAAATGGATTGTGGGTATTCGTGCGTGAGGTACGCCGTGTGGAACGCGAACCCTCGGGCATTCGGTGGGGGCCGCAGCTTCACCTCGAGCGCGATGTCGTCGTAGATGTCACTCGGGATCGGGCACCCCTGGAGCGTGGCGATGCCGGGGTCGGGCGGTTCTGCGACGGAGTCCATGTTGCCGCAGCTGTTGGGCGTGCAGTTCGGTTGACCGCCGGGAAGCGCATGGCCGGTCGACAACACCAGCATGTTGCCGCCGACCCGCGGGTTGAGCTCGGAGCCGAAGCTCGGGACGACTGCTCTCTGTTGGTACGTGTTGCCCATCGGCGGCGCAGCGTTGCCATTGGCGAGAATGAATCGCGCGCTCAGAAGCCCCCAGTCGCGATCCCCAGGGGGGTCACAGATCTCCATCGCGTGGGCGGCGTCTTCCGCCGAAACCTGAACCCCGACGTTCGTCGGCTCGCACGCCACGCGCTCGTCGATCATCCCGTCACAGTTCTCGTCGGCCGGGGTGGCGTTGCCGCGTGTCGGCACCTCGACCGCGTCGGGGTGGATCGACGGGTTGCAGTCGTCGCAGTCGCCGTCCGCCACCGAGTAGCCATCCTGATCTCTGTCCTCGTCCGGACCGGCGTCACACACCGGAGCCGATCCCCCGCCTCCGTCCGAACCACCGGTGCCAGCGAAGGGATCGGGGTCCCCCTGCGGCTCGGGCCCGGGGCAGCGAAACGCTGCCAACATCAAGGCCATCGTCGAGAACCCTAGAACATGAAGTAAGCGTCGCACTTCACGAGAATATGGAGAAAATCCAACCCTGGGGGGAAAACTTCACGGAGTTGCCTCCGGCCTTCGCGTTCTTCTACGCTTACCAAGGTGACGCTCGATGAGCTCCAATGGCAGGTGAACGAGCACCAGGAGCTCGATCTGAAGCCGCTCTTCGAAGCGTTCCGCAAGCAATCGGGCACCGCCGACATGGCCGGCTTCGTGCGGTTCCTGCAGAGCCAGGATGCATTGAGCACCGCCTCCTTGGCCGCCATTCACGGCGCCCACGGAACCATCGGCAGTCGCCCCCGCGCCCCCAACGACGACGGCCCTACGCCGGGCGTCGAGCTCGAGCGGTACGAGACCATCGGCCTTCTCGGCGAGGGCGCGATGGGCGCGGTGCACGAGGCGCGCGACGTCGTGCTCGGGCGCAAGGTGGCGGTGAAGACGCTTCTGCCCGACGTTCGCAGGGAGAAGGCCTTCTACAACCGATTTCTGGCGGAGATGCAGATCACCGCCCAGCTCGACCACCCCCACATCGTGCCCATCTACGGGCTCGAGGTCGCCGGCGACGGAACCGTCGCCTACGCCATGAAGCTGATCGCCGGTCAGGAGTTCGGCGAGCTGCTCGACGCAGCCAGAGTGGAGGTCGAAGCGGGAAGACCCCTCGCCGGCAACCACACCCTGGAGGGACGCCTCGAGGTCTTCCTCAAGGTCTGCGATGCTGTGGCCTTCGCCCACGAGCACGGCGTGGTGCACCGCGACCTCAAGCCGTCGAACATCATGATCGGCGCCCACAACGAGGTCTACGTGATGGACTGGGGCATCGCGCGGGTGATGGGCCCCGGTGGGGCCTCGGCCGACGCCGGCCTCGAGCTCTACGACCGGGAGGGTGAGCCACTCGCCAAGGAGCGCACGCGGGTGGGTCAGATGCTCGGGACGCCTGCGTACATGTCCCCCGAGCAAGCCACCGCCCTCAACGACCAGCTCGACGGGCGCAGCGACCTCTACACGCTGGGGTTGATCCTGCAGGAGGCGGTGACGCTCAAGGCTCCGGTCACCGGCAACACGGCGGTCGCGCTCATCACCAAGGCCATGCAGGCCAAACGCGAGCCCGTGCGTGCGATCCGCGGCACGATCCCCCGCGAGATCGAAGCCATCATCACCAAGGCGACCCACAAAGAGCCGGCGGAGCGCTACGCGACGGTCAAGGAGCTGGCCGCAGACCTTCGTGCCTTCCTGCGCAACGAGGAGACGAGCGCCGCACCCGACAGCGGCGTGCAGAAGATCGGACGCTGGATCAGCAAGCATCGCATCCACTCGATGGCGATCATGCTGACGCTGCTGTTGGCCGGCGCCGGAACCGCCATCGGCCTGCTCATCCGTACCAACTCGATTCGTCAGGCCCAGCACGAAGCGGAGATGAATCGCCAGGAGATGCAGACCCGCAGCGCGCTCT
>JAUHZF010000496.1 GCA_030426145.1 Polyangia bacterium | reverse complement strand
TTCGGCTCTCGAGGCCAATGGCAGTACATTGCTGTCCATGGCCCCTGAAGCACCTCCGGTGAGCTCGTCGGATCCCGACGAGGAGGCGCCCACCAAGGGCAAGGCGAAGCGTAAAGGAACCGCCAAGGGCACCGCAAAGGGCACCACCAAGGGCAAGGCGAAGCGCAAAGGAACCGCCAAGGGCAAGGCGAAGCGCAAGCCGCTTTTGCGCGAGCTGGTGCTCGCCGACCTCATCACGCTCGGCAACGCGGCCACCGGGACCGGCGCCATCCTCGCGTGCATCTCGTACACGACCACCCACGACGAGAGCTGGCTCTGGCTCGTGGGCGGCCTGCTCGTCATCGCCCTCGTGTGCGACATCCTCGACGGGAGCGTGGCCCGCTGGCGTCACCGCCACTCGCCGTACGGGGCCGACCTCGACAGCTTGTCGGACCTCATCTCCTTCGGGGTCGCGCCCGCGGTCCTGGCTTTCACCCTCGGCGCGCGCACACCCGTCGACGTGGTGGTGCTCGTTTTCTTCGTGGCGTGCGGCGTGGGCCGGCTCGCGCGCTTCAACGCAACCGCCGACGCCCTCATGACCGACAAGGGCAAGGTGAGTCACTTCGAGGGCACCCCCATCCCGACCACCCTCCTGCTCGTCGCGATGATGTTGGGCCTTGCACGGGCCGGGCTCGTGCACGACGACATGTGGCACGTCGACGGCCCCGTCGGCTTCCACATCCCCATCGTGGCCTACCTCATGAGCGGCATGGCCATGATCAGCACGCGCCTGCGCATCCCCAAACCCTGAGCCGCAACCCTGCTGGGCCGGCTGACGCCGGGGCGTGGTTCCGGTAGCTCCATGACCCTATGTGGATCTGCTTGGGGTTTGATCTGGTGCGCCGTCGGGCCCCCCAGGCGGGTAGAGATGCCTTCATCGACGTCGAGGTCCGGTGTGGCAGTGAACGCCACGACGACGAGCGCGACCTCATGCACCGGCGAGCAACGTGAGCGACGCGACCGCGCCCTTCGTCACGAGCCCCCTCGGCGGGCGGCGCGAGGTGACCTTCCAGCGGTTCGAGGTCAGCGTCGAGGATGGCCCCGACCGCGGCCTCACCGCCGCCTCGACGGGGGATGAGCTCTCCATCGGAACCGCCGAGGGCAACGGGCTGCAGCTCACCGAAGATACGGTGTCCCGGCACCACTGCTCCATCACCTCCAACCGGGGCCGCTTTCTTCTGCGCGACCTCGGCAGCATGAACGGCACCCGCCTCGGCGGCTTTCGCATCGAGTCGGCCTACCTCAAGGACGGGGCGAGCTTTCGCGTCGGTCGGGCGAAGTTGCGGTTCCGGTGCGTCGACGCTCAGAATCACGCGCCACTCGGCGACGCCTTTGGCCACGTGGTCGGGCGAAGCGAGACCATGCGGCGGATCTTCGCCGTGCTCGACCGGGTCGCGCCATCCGACTCGACCATCCTGCTCGAGGGTGAGACCGGCACCGGCAAGGGTCTGCTCGCCGAGGCCATCCACGAGGGCAGCCCGCGCAAGACCGGCCCGCTGGTGGTGGTCGACTGCGCATCCATCCCTGCGCCCCTCGTCGAGAGCGAGCTCTTCGGACACGTGCGCGGGGCCTTCACCGGGGCCGAGAGCGAGCGCATTGGCGCGTTCGAGTCGGCGCGGGGCGGGACCATCTTCCTGGACGAGATTGGGGAGCTGCCGCTCGAGCTGCAACCCAAGCTCCTGCGCGCCCTCGAGGAACGCACGATCAAGCGGGTGGGCAGCGACGACCCCATCGCCCTCGACGTGCGCGTGATCGCCGCCACCAACCGCGATCTGCGAACGGAGGTGAACCGGGGCGTGTTTCGCGCGGACCTCTTCTACCGGCTCAACATCGTGCGCCTGCGCCTGCCTGCCCTCCGGGAGCGAAGCGAGGACATCGGGGCTCTGGTCGCGCACTTCTACGCACAGTTTCAGCCGGACGCGCCCGAGCCGCCGACCGAGCTCGTGGCGCAGCTCGAGCGCCAGCCCTGGCCGGGCAACGTGCGTGAGCTCCGCGCCGCGGTAGAGCGATCCGTCTTGCTCGGCGACCTCGCGCCCGAGCTCACCGGGCAAGCACCGAGCGCCGTGAACCTCGACGGCCGCTTCGATCCGAACGTGAGGTTTCGGGCCGCCAAGGAGCAGGCGATCGCACACTGGGAGCGGGCCTACCTCCAGGACCTCTTGCGAGAGGCCGAAGACAACGTGTCCCAAGCGGCGCGGCTGGCGCGCATGGACCGCAACCACCTGCGCGAGCTGCTGCGACGCCACGGCCTCGACAAGGGAAGCTCGCGCTAATCCCAGGCCTTGGATAGATTTCATCGGTGAGCCAGAGCGCCCCCGCCTCCGCCTCCCTCGTCGAGGGCACCCTGGTCGCGGGCAAGTACCGGGTCGGGCGACCCCTCGGCGCGGGCGGCATGGCCGAAGTCTACGAAGCCGAGCACGTCGACCTCGGGACCCGACTCGCCATCAAGGTGCTGCGTCCCGAGCTGACCCGATCCCCCACCGTCGTGCAGCGCTTTTCGCGTGAGGCCCAGTCCGCAGCCCAGCTCGAGAGTGAGCACGTGGCGCGCGTCATCGACGTCGGCCAGCACGAGCAGCTGCCCTTCATCGTGATGGAGCGGCTCGACGGGGACGACCTCGCGGCGCGCCTGGCCAAGGTCGGGCCCCTGCCGCTCGCCGACGCGGTCGACCATCTCCTTCAGGCGGGGCAGGCGCTGGCCGAAGCGCACGCCCGCGGCATCATTCACCGCGACATCAAACCCTCCAACCTCTTCCTCGCCCAGCGCCCCCCCGACGACACGCGGATCAAGGTGCTCGACTTCGGCATCGCGAAGGCGGTCAGCACCGATTCGTCGGGCGAGCTGACCCGCACCCGCGACGTGCTCGGCTCGCCGCTCTACATGTCGCCCGAGCAGCTGCTCGCCTCGTCCAAGGTGGGCCCCACCTCCGACGTGTGGTCGCTCGGGGTGGTGCTCCAGGAGCTCATCACCGGCCAGCCGCCGTTCGACGGTCCGAGCGTCGCGGCGATCCACGCCGCCATCCTCGAGCGCGAGCCGGCTCCGCTCCTCTCCACCCACCCACGCGAGATCGCCGCCATCATCGGGCGCTGCCTGCGCAAGGACCCCACCGAGCGCTACCAGAACATCCGGGAGCTCGCCGCCGCCCTCGCCCCCCACGGAACCGACGACGCACGCAACTCGCTGCGCGCGATCCAGAGCTGGGCCACCGTGAGCCAACGCACGGCGCGGGAGACCTCGCCCATGGCCGACTTCGAGCTCGACTCAGTCGCCGACACCAACGTCGCCGACACCGAGGTCCCCGACAGCTTCGCGCGTCCCGGTGGGGTGACCGACACGAGCTGGGACACCGACACCGATGCAACCCCGCGTCGCAGCCGTGGTCTGCTCATCGGCCTCGCCCTGATGGGGGTGACCGGCGTCCTCGCCTTCGTTGCGCTGCGCGATGCCCCGGAAGCAACAGCTCCGGAAGCAACAGCTCCGGAAGCAACAGCTCCGGAAGCAACAGCTCCGGAAGCAACAGCTCCGGAAACGAGGGCACCCGCCACCACGGCGCCCGCGCCCGCGCCCTCGGCCACGCCGGTTGCGACCACCAGCCCTCCCCCGGTGCCTTCGACGACCGTCGCGCCGGCGCCGCCAGCCCCGACGCCCACCCCGCGCATTCGAGCCCCACGACCGTCGCCTCAGCCCAAGGTGGCCCCGAAGGTCGTGCCGCGCTCGCCCTATGACACGCCTCGGTGAGCGTGCCATGATGACGGAGCTGGGATGCTTCGCGTCGCCACCGTTCTTATCGTCGCGGCCATCACCGCGACCGCCCACGCGCAGGGGGGATCCGCCGAGCCCGATCCGGAGATGATCGCGCAGGCCGATGCCGCGTTCCATGAGGCGAAGCAGCTGCTCGCCGACGATCGCATCGACGAAGCCTGCGCCAAGTTCGAAGCGTCCCAAAGCCTCGCCCCCGGCTCGGGCACCCTGCTCAATCTCGGCGATTGTTACGAGCGTCTCGGCCGCACCGCCTCGGCCTGGGCCACCTTCCGCGCGGCCACCGCATTGGCGCGCAGCAAGAACAAACCCGAGTTCGCCGAAGAAGGGATGGCACGCGCGGCAGCCCTCGAGCCGCGCCTCTCCAAGCTCCGCATCGTGGTGCCGAAGCCCATTCCGGGACTGGTCGTGCGACGAGGTGACGTCGAGGTCGACGCCGCGCGGTTCGGCGCCGCAACGCCCGTCGACCCCGGCCTGGTGGTGGTGCGGGCCGACGCGCCCCATCACACCGGCTGGTCGACCACGGTCACCATTCCCAAAACACCCGGCGTGGTCGAGGTCGAGGTCCCGCCTCTCGCCACCGCGACCGACCCCGACCCCGAGCCCGAGCCGCCATCCATCGAACCGGCGCCGGCGCCCGACGGCGACCCTGGCCTCGTGCAACAGATCGTCGGGGGTAGCGTGGGCGGGCTCGGCCTGGTCGCCATTGGCATCGGCACCTACTTCGGCGTGCGTGCCCTCCGCATCGAAGAGGACTCGAACCAACCGGGGTTCTGCGACCAGGACGACTACTGCACCAATGACGGCCTCGAGCTGCGCCAGGATGCCCTGCGCCACGCCCACATCTCGACGGGACTCGTCTTCGGCGGTGCCGCCGTCGCCGTCGCCGGCTTGGTCGTCTTCCTCACCGCACCCAGCTCCGCCGACACCACGGTGGGTTTCGCGCCGCTGCCCGGAGGCGGATACCTGGAGGCCTCCGCGACATGGTGACCCGCAAGCTCGCCTTCGTGTGGCTGCTCGCGCTGGGGTCCGGCTGTCACCTCGTGGCCGACATCAGCGAGGGTCAGCCGCAATGCTCCATCGACGACAACATCAATGGCCTCGAGACCGACACCGACTGCGGAGGTCCGTGCGCACCGTGCCAGGTCGGGCAACGCTGCGAGCAGGACAGCGACTGCGCTTCTGGGGCGTGCAACGACGAGAAGTGCATCGCCGCCTCGTGCTTCGACGGCCGACTCAATGGTGATGAGGGAGGCATCGACTGCGGAGGCACGATGATGGGCTGTCGCCGGTGCACGGCGGGTGAGCTCTGCCGGACCCCCAGCGACTGCGCTTCGTACGTCTTCTACGCTGCCGACACGAGTCCGTTCCCCGCGTGCTACCGCGACGACCCGGATGCGGACTTCGGGTTCTGTCTTCCCTCTTGCTGCTCGAACGATTGCCTCGGCTGTGGCGACCTATGTGAGCTGCGCGGCTGCTGTGCCGACAAGAGCCAATGCTGCGTCGGAATATGCAGCGCGCCCGAAACCGGCGTCCTGCTCTACGGGGAGGTCTGTGGCCCCAACCTGCCCATCTGCTTCCCGCCGCTACAGTGTCTGCCCGACCCGACCAACACCCTACGGTGTCAGTAGTCGACGAAGCAGGTGAGCCAGATCTCCAACCGCTCGCGGTCCTCGTCGCTCGGGCCGCCATTGGGCGGCATGCGGGCGTCGCCCTCGAGCGGCACCGTCGCGTCGAGAATCGATGCCGCGTGACCGAGCACGTCGGTCTCGGTGTCGAAGCTGAGGATCTCTGGCGCCCCCTGCCGATTGGGCGTGGTGCTGGCGTGGCAACCCTGGCAGTAGGTATCGACGAATCCCTGCCCGAAGGTCTCGTAGGTGACGATGGGTGTCTCGGGACCACAGAAGGGGTCCTGGGCCTCACCGGTATCTTCGATGTCGTCGGCGGCGCAGCCGCACAGCATCACGAGGGCGAGGATCGTCCATCTCATGTCAGCACCCCTTCGATGACGTCTCCTCCCGAGACGTAGGCCCCCGGGTCGACGCCCCCCATCGCGAGCAGGGTGGCCCCGAAGGTCTTGGCGTCGATACCCGTTCGCGATGGATCCTGCTCGCCACTCTTCGGGTCGACCCCAATGCCGGCGTAGAGGTCGGTATAGCCGC